>JAEWNA010000009.1 GCA_023392975.1 Pseudomonadota bacterium
GCCCATGCCGCCGGAGAACGGTCCGCCGGATTCGCCGGCATCGCCACCGGCGTCGCCGGCCGCACGCCGTTCGCCGAACGCCGCGCCGCCGCCGGGCGAGCGGGCGGGCGCCGTTCCGGTCTCGGAGCGCGGGCCCGTCGCCGTGCCGTCCTGCCTGGAAGCGTCCTGGTCGTCGGCACCGGACGCACGCGTCCGCATCGGCACGTAGCTGAGGCCGGGCAGCACGCCCTCCTCCATCAGCAGCGCGTCCAGCTTCTCGCACAGCATCGGGTAGTACGCCATCACCCGGCGATCGAAGGTGCGATAGAACAGCGGCCGCGCGGCGTGGTTGAGCTGCAGCGGCTCGACCGCCTGCCGGATCGCGCGGCACAGCGCCTGCGGGCCCAGCGGGACGCGCTCGCCGTCGAAGGCCGGCGCCGCCGCGAGCACCGCGAAGCGCTGGCCCAGCAGGTGCAGCACGAGGTTGGTGCGCGACTCCTGGCGCGAGGCGATCTCGTGCAGCACTGCACCCTCGTCCATCATCGACTCGTCGACGAGGCTGAGGTTGCGGAAGTTCAGCGCCGGCGGCGGCGTCGAGGACGGGCGCGACAGACTCTGGATCGCGCCCGGCCTGCGCAGCCCGGCGAGGCTGGCTTCCAGCAGCTGCATGAAGCGCGGCACCAGGTCGTGGCGGTTGAGGCGCACCACGCGCAGGGTGTGCATGTAGTCGACGACCGAACCGCCACCGGTGGTGCCGCCGCGTTCGCCGAGCCGGAACAGCTCCTCCTCGAAATCGGAGACGGCCGCGACCAGGTTCTTCTCCAGCTCCTCGCTGGCCAGCGCCAGCACCCGGTCCAGCGTGCGTCGCACGCGGCGCGGAAGGCCGGCAGCCGCCAGGGTCTTCGGCGCTTGGTCTGGCGGGTCGTTGGGCGGGCTCATTTCGGCCTGTGGAAGTGCGACGTTATCCGCAATTCTTAACACGCCCGGGCATCGCGAGCCAACTCCCGCCCCCGCAAACGCCGCGCTCCGGGCGACCCCGGCCGCTCACGGCGCGTCGCCGCGCGCGGCGGCGGCTTGGTCGGCGACGACCGCAGCCGACGCCGGCAGGAACAGCGCGATCACGTCGTTCGCGAAACGCAGGCCGGCCTCGGTGGGCCGCAGCCGACCGGCCTCCTCCACCAGCCAGCCGGCCGCCAGCGCCTCGGACAGCGGCGCCGCGATCGCATCCCGCGGCAGCCCCGTGCGCGCCTCGAACGCCTCCGGGGTGAAGCCTTCCCGCAGCCGCAGCAGGTTCAGCATGTACTCGAACGGCCGCTGCGACGGCGCGATGTCCTCGTCGCCGCCGATCGCGGCCGGCGTGCCGGCGTGCACCAGGTACGCCGCCGGATGCTTGAGCTTCCAGCGGCGCAGGATCCGCCCGGCGTCGCCGCCTTCCGCGGGCAGGGACAGCTTGCCGTGCGCGCCGGCGCCGAGGCCGAGGTAGTCGCCGAAGCGCCAGTAGTTGAGGTTGTGCGCGCACTGGCGGCCGGGCCGCGCGTAGGCGCTGATCTCGTACTGCGCGTAGCCGGCGGCGGCGAGCCGCGCCTGGCCCTGCTCCTGCATGTCCCAGGCGAGGTCCTCGTCGGGCAGGTGCTCGGGCGGACGCGCGGCGAACACGGTGTTCGGCTCCAGCGTCAGCTGGTAGTGGCTGATGTGCGCCGGCGCCAGCGCGAACGCGCGCTCGAGGTCGTGCAGCGCCATCGGCAGCGTCTGCCCGGGCAGCGCATACATCAGGTCGAGATTGAGGTTGTCGATCCCCGCGTCCTGCGCCAGCTTCACCGCCGCTTCGGCCTGACCGCTGTCGTGGATGCGGCCCAGCCGGCGCAGGCAGCCGTCGTCGAAACTCTGGATGCCGAACGACACGCGGTTGACGCCGGCGCGCAGGTAGTCGCCGAAGCGACCGTGTTCCGCGGTGCCGGGATTGGTCTCCAGCGTGATCTCGCAGCCGGGCGCGAAGCGCAGCCGCGCGCTCGCCGCCTGCAGGAAGCGGTCGATGGCCTCGGCCGGGAACAGGCTGGGCGTGCCGCCGCCGAAGAACACGCTGTGCACCGTGCGCCCCCAGGTCAGCGGCAGGTCGTGATCGAGATCGGCGATCAGCGCGTCGACGTAGGCGGCGAACGGCGGCGGGCCGCCGGCGCCGTCGCGGTATTCGTGCGAATTGAAGTCGCAGTACGGGCACTTGCGCACACACCACGGCAGATGCACGTACAACGCAAGGGGAGGCAACGACAGCATGGGCCGGTCTGTGCGCGCCTCAGCGCAACGCCTCGTGCAGGCGCGAGCGCAACACGTCCAGTGCGCGACCGCGGTGGCTGATGCGGTTCTTCAGTGCCGCGTCGAGTTCGGCCGCGCCCTGCCCGCGTTCGGGATCGAAGAACACCGGGTCGTAGCCGAAGCCGCCTTCGCCGCGCGGCGCGTGCAGCACCCGGCCTTCCCACGTGCCTTCGGCGATCAGTGGCTGCGGGTCGTCTGCGTGGCGCAGCAGCGCCAGCACGCAGACGAAGCGCGCCGTGCGACGTTCGTCGGGCACCTCGCGCAGGGCATCGAGCAGTTTCGCGATGTTCGCCGCGGCATCGCCGTGCACGCCGCTGTAGCGCGCGCTGTACAGCCCGGGCGCGCCGTGGAGCGCGTCGACACAGATCCCCGAATCGTCACCCAGCGCGGGCAGTCCAGTGGCGCGCGCCGCGTGCCGGGCCTTGAGGATCGCGTTCTCGACGAAGGTCAGGCCAGTCTCGTCGGCGTCCTCGACGCCGAATTCGGACTGCGCGCGCAGGTCTACGTCGAGATCGCCCAGCAGGTCGCGCAGCTCGGCGAGCTTGCCGGCGTTGCCGCTGGCGAGGACGAGCTTCATCCGCGCGGTTCCACCAGGTCCCAGCGGTTGCCGTACGGGTCCTCGAACACCACCACGGTGCCGTAGGCCTCCTCGCGCGGCGACTCGATGAAATGCACGCCTTTCGCGAGCATGGCGGCGTGGTCGCGGCGGAAATCGTCGGTGTGCAGGAAGAAGCCGACGCGGCCGCCGGTCTGGCGGCCGATGCTCGCGCGCTGGGCGTCGTTCGCAGCCTGCGCCAGCAGCACGCCGGTCTCGGCACCGGCGGGCGCGACCACCACCCAGCGCTTCGCCGCGTTGCTCGGCACCGCGCCGAGCAGGCGATCCTCGCGCAGTTCGAAGCCGAGCGCGTCGACGTAGAAGTCGATCGCACGGTCGTAGTCGTCGACCACCAGCGCGAAGCAGGCGATGTGCTTGCGCATGCTCAGCCCGCCAGCGCCGCGCGCTGCGCCTCGAACAGCTCGCGGATGCCGTTTTCCGCCAGGCCCAGCAGCGCGTCGAGTTCGTCGCGGCGAAACGCATGGCCTTCGGCCGTGCCCTGCAGTTCGATGAAACCGCCGCCGTCGTTCATCACCACGTTCATGTCGGTGTCGCAGTCGCTGTCCTCGGCGTAGTCGAGGTCCAGCACAGGCACGCCACGGTAGACGCCGACCGACACCGCGGCGACCGCGCCGTGGATCGGGTCGCGGCCGCCCTTCGGCGGCACGTAGTCCTTGCGCGTCTGCAGCCAGCGCACCGCATCGACCAGCGCGACGTAGGCGCCGGTGATCGCCGCGGTGCGGGTGCCGCCGTCGGCCTGCAGCACGTCGCAGTCGAGGGTGATGGTGCGTTCGCCCAGCGCGTTGCGGTCGACGCAGGCGCGCAGCGCGCGGCCGATCAGGCGCTGGATCTCCAGCGTGCGTCCGCCCTGCTTGCCGCGCGCGGCCTCGCGGTCGCTGCGGGTGTGGGTGGCGCGCGGCAGCATGCCGTATTCGGCGGTGACCCAGCCCTCGCCCTTGCCGCGCAGGAAGCCCGGCACCTTGTTGTCGACGCTGGCGGTGCACAGCACGCGGGTCTCGCCGAAGCAGACGAGGACCGAGCCCTCTGCGTGGCGGGTATGGCCGCGTTCGATGCGGACCGGACGCAGCTGGTCGGGGCGGCGGCCACTGGGGCGGGCGATGGTCATGCGGGAGGCTCGGCGTGCGGGCGGCGCAGTCTAGCACCGGGGCCGGACGACCCCGTCCGGGAACGGCGCATCCCAACCCACCCGCCAGATGGCGGACAATGACGCCCCCGCCGACTCCGGCGCCCCGCCAGGACTTCCGATGATCCGCAGCATGACCGCCTTCGCCGCCGCCGAGCGGAACACGCCCTGGGGCACGCTCGGCTGCGAGCTGCGCGCGGTGAACCACCGTTTCCTGGAAGTCGGCACGCGCTTGCCCGACGACCTGCGCGCCGTCGAACCGGCGCTGCGCGAGCGGATCGCGGCGCGCATTTCGCGCGGCAAGCTCGACCTGTCCATGCGCCTGCGCGCCGACGACCGCGACGACGCGCTGCAGCTCAATGCCGCACGCGTCGCGCAGTTGGCGGCACTGGGCCGCAACCTGCAGGAGCACTTCCCCGCGATGCGCGTGGAGATGACCGACCTGCTGAAATTCCCCGGCGTGCTGCAGTCGCACGCCGACGACCCCGCCGCGCTGCACGCCGAGGCGCTGTCGCTGCTGGACGAGACGCTGACGCAATTCGTCGAGGCCCGCGAACGCGAAGGCGGCAAGCTGGCCTCGGTCATCCTCGATCGCGTCGATGCGATCGCGAAGCACGCCGCCGACGCCCGTACGCTGATGCCGGCGATCCGCACCGGGCAGCGGCAGAAGCTGGAGAACCGCCTCGCCGACCTGCCGCAGCCGCTGGATCCGGGCCGGTTCGAGCAGGAACTGGTGCTGGCGCTGCAGAAACTCGACGTCGACGAGGAACTGGATCGCCTCGACAGCCACATCGCCGAGCTGCGCCGCGCGCTGAAGCAGAAGGAGGCCGTCGGCCGCCGGCTCGACTTCCTGCTGCAGGAGTTCAATCGCGAGGCCAACACCTTCGGCTCGAAATCGGTGGATGCGCGCACTTCGGCGCTGGCGGTGGAGCTGAAGGTGCTGATCGACCAGATCCGCGAGCAGGCCCAGAACATCGAGTGACCCGATCGAGCGACCCGGCCGCCGCGACCGGCGGCCGGCCCCCGCCCGGGGAACGGGGTACACTCCCCTCCCCCCGGCACGGGCGGCCCGAACGGCCCTTGCCGCCACGCCCGCCGGAACCACGAATCGAGCCTGCGAAAGCGAACATGCGCGGAACCCTCTTCATCGTCGCGGCCCCGTCCGGCGCCGGCAAGTCCAGCATCGTCAACGCCTGCCTGGCACGCTTCCCCGACATCGCGCTGTCGATCTCGTTCACCTCGCGCGGCATGCGCCCGGGCGAGCGCCACGCGCAGCACTACCACTTCGTCAGCGAAGACGAGTTCCGCGCAATGATCGACGCCGGCGACTTCTTCGAGTGGGCGAACGTGCACGGCGACCTCAAGGGCACCGCGCGCCAGTCGGTCGAGCCGCAGCTCGCCGCCGGTCGCGACGTGCTGCTGGAGATCGACTGGCAGGGCGCGCAGCAGGTGCGTCGCCACGTGCCGGACGCCGTCGGCGTGTTCATCCTGCCGCCGTCGCGCGAAGCGCTGGAAGAGCGCATGCGCAAGCGCGGCCAGGACAGCGAAGAGACCATCGCGCGCCGGCTGGCCAATGCGCGCGAGGAAATGCTGCACCACGACGAGTTCGAGTACGTGATCGTCAACGAAACCTTCGAGACCGCGGTCGACGAGATGTGCGCGATCTTCACCGCCAGCCGCCTGCGCCGCGAAGCGCAGATCGTGCGCCACCGCGGGCTGATCGAGACGCTGCTGGCCTGACCAACCCCGGCGGGGCCGCGCGAACGCGATCCCGCATGCTGCCCGACGCCGGCCTCAGCGGCCGGACACGCTCCGGGCCTGCTCGTGCGCGACCGGCGCCTCGGGCGCTTTCGCGGCTTCGGCCATGCGGCTGCTCTGCTCGACCGTCTGCGTCGTCGCCTGCGTGTAGTCGATGTACGAGTTCTTCGCCGCGGGGCTCAGCGGGCTGCCTTCGACCGCCACCAGCAGCGTCTGCCCGTTGACCGCGTTGGTCTTGCTGATGTGGTCGATCGACGACAGGCCGGTGGCCTTGGCGTCGGCGGCGACGGCGGCCGCCGCCTTGACCAGCTCGTCCTGCGACTTGAAGCCACCGCTGGGGCCGAGTTGCTGCAGGTTCGACAGCGCCTGTTCGTAGAGCCGGTGGTCCGGGTGCTTCGGATCAGCGATCGACGGCTGCCCGCCGCCGTGCGCCGGCGCCTCGGGCTTCGGCGCGTCCGGCTTCTGGGGATCGGACTTCGGCGGCGGCGTCGCACCGGCATCGCTGCGCTGCGGCGACGGCGGCGTCTCCGGCGGGTGCGCGGGCGTCGCTGCGCGCTCCTGGCCCGGCTTCTGCGGCAGGCCGAGCGCGCCCAGCGTGTCGTGGCCGGCCTTGCCGTCCACCGACAGCCCGTGCTGCGTCTGGTACTTGCGCACCGCGGCTTCGGTGAGATCGCCGTAGTAGCCGGTGGTCGGCAGCGGCTGGCCCTTGTCGTCGCGGATGCCGGCCTTGTTCAGCGCTTCCTGCAGGTGCTTCACCGCGTCGCCGCGCTCGCCGTGCTTGAGCACGCCGTCGGCCATCGGGTCGCGCGACGCCGCGGGTGTCTCGCTCTGTGCCGGCGGCGGCTGGCCGCGATCGAGCGCGCGATGGAACGCGAGCCGCTGCTCGTAGTAATCGACGGCCTTCTCGACCGTGTAGCCACGCTGCACCTGGCCGTAGGGCGAACCCGGCAGCGACGCCCATTCCTTGCCGCCGCGCTCGATCGCGCCGCGGATGTCGCCCTGCTCCAGTTCGCGCATCACGCCGCGATCGCGCATCTTCGCCACCGCGATGCGGTCCTGGCTCTCGGGCGAGAAGTCGTCGATCCTGCGGTCGTAGCGATTGCGCATGTCCTCGACGTCGACCAGCTTCATCTGGTAGCGGCCGACGTTGTAGCGCAGCTCGTCGCGCGGCAGCGTGCCGTTGTCGGCGATCGCCGATTCCGGCATCAGTCCGCGACTGCCGGGCACGCCGTTGCGCTCGCGGTAGCCGGACGGCGAGCCGTCGGCGTTGAGCGAGTGCCCGACTTCCTTCCACGCGACCAGATCGAGGTAGGCGCGCGTTTCCGGCGTCTGCTGGCGCAGGAACGCGCTGGCCGCGAACGGCTCGAGCGCCGCGGCCGTGCGCGCAGGCGGCGTCTGGGCCTCGGGCGTACGCGCGGCCGGCGCGTGATCTCGTCCGCCGCGGGTCATCAGCTGGTCGAGGCCGTCGCCGTTGCGGGCGATGTCGTTGTAGTACTTGTACGGCGTGGTGCCGTTGGCGTCGGCGCGCACCGGACGCCCTTCCAGCACCGCCTTGCCGGCGCCGTAGCCGCCGAGGTGCGAGGCCTTGAGGAAGCCGGCGACGCGCTCGGCGGAACTGTTCGCATCGAGCAGGTGGTCGCGAACGGCGTGCGCGTACAGCTTGTCGCTGTTGGTCTTGAACGCCTTGTCCTGCAGGTCGGCGGAGGCCTTGTACTTGTCGAGGCTCAGGCCGTCCTTCCAGTTGCCGTCGTCGCGGAGGAAGCGGGTCATGCCGCCGGTGGTCGCCCATTCCCATTCGGTGCGGGCGCCGGACGCCTTGAACGCCTGGTCGTACTTCTGGCGGTCGACGTAGCCGGCCTCGACCAGCCAGCCGGCGCCGGCCTGGTAGCGGCCGACGTAGCCCTGCCGGTTGGTGACGGCGAGATCGCCACCGCTGCTTTCGGTCAGCACCGTGGACGCGACCAGGCGCCGGGTCTCGGCCTGGTCGAGTCCTGCGATGTTGCCCTGGTGGTACGCATTGGCAGTGGCCACTGCCTTCTGTCGATCATCAGCCATGGTGTTGCCCCTCGAGTGGATATCGACGTGTGGATGGGAATGCCTGCGGATGCCTCATCGCGGACGCCTGTCAGCGTTCGCGGCAGCGCATCGACGCGATGCGGGCCGCGGGTTTGTCGCGGGTGAACACGAACGTGGTCGAACCGGGCCCGGCGGAACCGCCGTCCTCGTCGACGAACGCCTCGACGAAGACCGCGCGTTCGCCGCCCAGGTCGATGCGGTAGAACGCGTTGTGCTGCATGTTCTCGCCGCCGTAGGCGTCGACCGTGCACTGGTCGGCGACCGGCGCGACCGCGGCGGCCGGGAACTGCGCCGCCAGCACCTGCGCGTAGTCGTCGCTGGGGTAGAACTTGACGACCGCGATCTCGTTCACGCGGTCGGCCTCGCCGTTGAGCGTCAGCCCGGCCTCGCCCTCGTTGCCCATCCGCACGCCGGCGTCGGCGCCCGTGCCGCCATCGGGCAGCGCGGCCTCGCCGAAGCCCGCCAGCAGCACGCGACCGCTGCGCGAGAAGCGCAGCGCCGGATCGGCGACCGCGTCGTTCTCGACCGGCGCGGGGTCGTTCCAGTGCACCTGCGCGAAGCCGTCGTAGGCGCGCCACTGCGCGCCCGCATCCGTCACGTACAACGCAAGGAGGGCATCGAGTTCCGTCATCTGGGTC
>JAEWNA010000121.1 GCA_023392975.1 Pseudomonadota bacterium
CGGCCGCCGGCGCGCGCAACGGAGCCATCTTCGATGACGCCTGACGCCGCCGACCGCGCCCGCTTCCTGGGACACCGACCATGATCGAACGCGAACTGCCCATCCAGAACCGCCTCGGCCTCCACGCCCGCGCCACCGCCAAGCTGGTGCAGACCGTGTCGCCGTTCCGCTGCGCGGCCACGATCTCGGCCAAGGGCCGCGAGGTGAACGCCAAGAGCATCATGGGCGTCATGCTGCTGGCCGCCGGCCAGGGCAGCACGGTGATCGTGCGCGTGGACGGCGAGGACGAGGAGGCGGCCATGGCCGCGATCGCCGCGCTGTTCGAGCGCCGCTTCGACGAGGACGGCTGATGCGGCGCATCCTCTCCGGCCAGGGGGCATCGCGCGGAGGCGCGCTGGGACGCGCGCGCGTGCGCCTGCCGCATGCGCTGGACGTGGTCGAGGACCGGATCGAACCGGAACTCGTGGAGGCGGAGGTCGCGCGGATGCACGCCGCGGTCGACATGGTGCGCGCCGAGATGCACGAGCTGCGCGACCGCCTGCACGGGGCGCTCGCCCACGAGGTCGGCGAATTCCTCGACCTGCACGCCCTGCTGCTGGACGACCCCGAACTGCTGGCCGGCCTGGACGACATGATCCGCACCGGCCGCTACACCGCCGACTACGCCTTGCGCCTGCAGCGCGACCGCATCGCCGCGGTGTTCGACGGCATGGACGACGCCTACCTGCGCAGCCGCATCGACGACATCGACCAGGTCGTCGGGCGCCTGCACGCCGCGCTGCACAAGCGCGCAGCCGAGCTGCAGGGCATCGCCGGCGACATCCTGGTCACCGACAGTGTGGCGCCGACCGAGCTGGCGCAACTGCATGCGCAGGGCGTGCTGGCGGTGGTCACCGCCGGCGGCAGCCCGCTGTCGCACACGTCCATCCTCGCGCGCAGCCTGCACATCCCGCTGGTGATCGGCGCCGCGCAGGCGCTGCAGAAGGTCAACGACGGCGACGTGCTGGCGGTGGACGGCGGCAGCGGCCTGGTGATCCTCGAACCGAACGCCGACGACCTGCGTGCGCACCAGGGGCGCATGCGCGAGTACACCCGCGAGCGCAAGCAGCTCCATCGGCTGCGCCGCGAGCCCACGCGCACGCTCGACGGCATCGACATCAAGCTGTGGGCCAACGCGGAGTCGCGCGAGGACGTGGCCGAGGCGCATGCGCTGGGCGCCGCCGGCGTCGGCCTGTACCGCACCGAATTCCTGTTCATGCACCGCCCCGCGGCGCTGCGCCACACGCTGCCGGACGAGGAGGAGCAGTTCCGCGCCTACCGCGACCTGGTGCTGGGCATGACCGGCCGCACCGTCACCATCCGCACCCTCGATATCGGCGCGGACAAGGCCGACAGCACCGGGCTGGCGCTGACCGACGAGCCGAACCCCGCGCTGGGCCTGCGCGGCGTGCGGCTGTCGCTGTCGCGCATCGACCTGTTCCGCAGCCAGCTGCGCGCGATCCTGCGCGCCACCGGCTACGGTCCGGTGCGGATCCTGGTGCCGATGGTCAGCGGCCGCGAGGAGATGCTGGCCGTGCGCGCGCTGCTGCGCGACGTGCAGCGCGAGCTGCGCGCCGAGGGCCAGGCGATCGCGGAGCACGTGCCGGTCGGCGCGATGATCGAGGTGCCGTCGGCCGCGATCGCGCTGCAGACCTTCATCGCCGACACTGATTTCCTGTCGATCGGCACGAACGACCTGGTCCAGTACCTGCTCGCCGCCGACCGCACCAACGAGGCGCTGGGCGACCTCTATTCGCCGCTGCATCCGGCGGTGCTGCGGCTGCTGTTCGACATCATCCGCGCGGCCCGCACGCAGAAGAAACCGGTGGCGGTGTGCGGCGAGATCGCCGGCGACCCGCTGTTCGCGCCGGTGCTGCTGGCGCTGGGGCTGGAGGAGTTCAGCCTGCACCCGGGCACGCTGCTGGAAGTGCGCCGTGCGATCCGCGACCTCGACCTGTCGGCCCTGCGCAGCCGGGCCGCGGTCCTCCTGCGCGCCCGCGACCGCGCCGGCATCGAGCGCTGGCTGGCGCGGGTGGCGACGTGATCGACGGGCGGCCGCCGCCGGATCCCGAGCGGATCGTGCGCTGGGAGGAACACGCCGTCCGCCTGCTGGCCGCGCGCGACGCGCCGGACAGCGTGGTCGAGGCCCTGCGCCACATCGGCTGCCCGAAGGACCTCGCGCAGGAGATCGTCGCGCGCAGCAAGGCGCCGGCCACGTCGCAACTGCGGCGCAAGGGCGTGGGCATCCTGCTGACCGGGCTGGGGATGGTCGCGGCGGCCATCCTGGGCGTGGCGCTCGGCGCCCATCACGGCTTCGGCGGACGACTGCTGTGGCTGTTCATCCTCGGCATCGGCACCGCGATCTACGGCATCTTCCAGATCGTGTTCGGCTGAGTCGGGCCGCGACTTCACGGCGAAACTGCGCGCCAGAGGTTTGGTAGCGCGAGTGCCTACGCGACGACCAGCGTTCGCGACGGCGCGCGGTATGCCGCGCAACCGCCGTCGCTGGCTGAAGCCCCCAGCCCGCCGCAGTGCGGCGGGCGTTCGCGACGGCGCGCGGCAGTGCCGCGCAACCGCCGTCGCTCACCCCACCGCCGCCCGCGCGTTGCGGAACATCCGCAGCCACGGGGAATCCTCGGGCCAGTCGGCGGGGTGCCAGCTCATGTTCGCGCTGCGCGGGGTGCGCTCGGGGTGCGGCATGAGGATCGTCACCCGGCCGTCGCGGCTGGCGAGGCCGGCAATGGCGTCCTCGGACCCGTTCGGGTTAGCCGGATAGCGGGTCGCCGGGGCACCGTCGCCGGCGACGTAGCGCAGGGCCACGGTCGCGGCCATGCGGTCGGCGGGCACGTCGAACGCGGCACGGCCTTCGCCATGGGCGATCGCCACCGGGATGCGCGAGCCGGTCATGCCGCGGAAGAACAGCGACGGCGAATCGACGATCTCCAGCATCCCGAAGCGCGCCTCGAACTGCTCGCTGCGGTTGCGCAGGAACCGCGGCCAATGTTCGGCGCCCGGGATGATGTCCTTGAGCTGCGACAGCATCTGGCAGCCGTTGCACACGCCCAGGGCGAAGGTCTCGGGCCGGGCGAAGAACGTGGCGAAGGCATCGCGCAGCGCGGCGCGTTCGAGGATCGAGGTCGCCCAGCCGCGGCCCGCGCCGAGCACGTCGCCGTAGCTGAAGCCGCCGCAGGCCGCCAGGCCCTTGAAGCCCTCCAGCACCACGCGGCCGGCGATCAGGTCGCTCATGTGCACGTCGACCGCGGCAAACCCGGCGCGGTCGAACGCCGACGCCATCTCGATCTGGCCGTTGACGCCCTGCTCGCGCAGGATCGCCACGCGCGGCCGCGCGCCGGTCGACAAATACGGTGCCGCCACGTCTTCCGCGGCATCGAACGTCAGCTTCGGCTGCAGGCCCGGCGCGTCGAAGCGGCGCACGGCGGCGCGCTCCTCGTCGGCGGATTCGGGGTTGTCGCGCAGGCGCTGCATCGCGTGGGTGACCGACCACCACGCGTCGAACAGCGCCTCCCAGCGCCACTCGGCCAGCACCTCACCGTCCTGCAGCACGCGCACGGCGGAAGCCGTGGTCGGGCGGGCGATGCGCTGGGCGCATTCGATCAGGCCGTGGCGCGCGACGAGGTCGGCGAACTCGGCGCGATCCTCCTCGGCGATCTCCACGATCAGGCCCAGTTCTTCGGCAAACAGCGTGCGCAGCGGATCGTCGCCCCAGTCGTCGAGCTGCAGGTCGAGGCCGACGTGCGACGCGAACGCCATCTCGCACAGCGCGGCGAAGGCACCGCCGTCGGAACGGTCGTGGCAGGCGCGGACGAGGCTGCGCTCGCGGGCGTCGCGCATCAGTTCGAACAGCGCGCGCAGGCGCTCGGGATCGTCGAGGTCGGGCACGGCGTCTTCGCCGTGACGGCCGCCGAAGCCGTCGTACACCTGCGCAAGGATCGAGCCGCCCAGCCGCTTGCGGCCGGCGCCGAGCCCGAGCAGCCACAGCTCGGTGTCGGCGTCGCGCGAGAGCAGCGGCGTCAGCTGGCCGCGCACGTCCTCGACCGGCGCGAACGCGGTGACGATCAGCGACACCGGCGACACCGACTTGTGCGCCTCGCCGGCCTGCTGCCACTGCGCCTGCATCGACAGCGAATCCTTGCCGACCGGAATGCTGAGGTCGAGCTCGGGACACAGCGCCATGCCGACCGCCTTCACCGCGTCGAACAGGCGCGCGTCCTCTCCGGCGTGGCCGGCGGCGGCCATCCAGTTCGCGGACAGCTTGATCCGGTCGAGCGATGCGACCGGCGCGGACAGCAGGTTGGTGATCGCCTCGCCGACCGCCATGCGCGCGGCGGCGGCGGCGTCGATCAGCGCCAGCGGCGTGCGCTCGCCGATCGCCATCGCCTCGCCCGAATACGTATCGAAGCCCGACAGCGTGATCGCGCAGTCGGCGACCGGCATCTGCCACGGGCCGACCATCTGGTCGCGCGCGGTCAGGCCGCCGACGCTGCGGTCGCCGATGGTGATCAGGAACGACTTCGCGGCCACGGCCGGATGCGCGAGCACGCGCAGGCCGGCCTCGTGCAGGTCGATCGCCTGACCGTTGAGCACCGGCCACGCGGTCGCCGCCGGGCGCCGCGCGTCGCGATGCATCTTCGGCGGCTTGCCGAACAGCACGTCCATGGGCAGGTCGATGGCGGGTGCGACCGGCGCGACGCCGGCGACCGCGCCCTCGCCGACCACCAATCGCTCCTCGGCCGTCGCCGTGCCGACGACCGCGAACGGGCAGCGCTCGCGCTCGCAGATCGCGGTGAAGTCGGCGAGCCGATGCGGCGCGACGCCCAGCACGTAGCGCTCCTGCGACTCGTTGCACCACAGCTGCATCGGCGACAGCGACGGGTCGTCGCTGGGCACCTTGGCCAGATCGATGACGCCGCCGACCGACGAGTCGTGCAGCAGTTCGGGAATCGCGTTCGACAGGCCGCCGGCACCGACGTCGTGGATCGACAGGATCGGGTTGTCCTCGCCCAGCGCGACGCAACGGTCGATCACTTCCTGGCAGCGGCGCTCCATCTCCGGGTTGTCACGCTGCACGCTGGCGAAATCGAGGTCCTCGGCGCTCTCGCCGGAGGCGACCGAACTGGCGGCACCGCCGCCGAGGCCGATCAGCATCGCCGGGCCGCCGAGCACGATCACCGCATCGCCCGGCGACAGCGATTTCTTCGCCACCATCGGCCGGTCGACGGCACCGAGGCCGCCGGCGAGCATGATCGGCTTGTCGTAGGCGCGGACGAGACCGCTGTCCGGCTCGCGCACCTCGAAACTGCGGAAATAGCCGGCGAGGTTGGGCCGGCCGAATTCGTTGTTGAACGCCGCGGCGCCGAGCGGGCCGTCGAGCATGATCTCCAGCGCCGGCGCCATGCGCGGGTTGAGCGCACGTTCGCCTTCCCACGGCTGCGGCAGCGTGGGAATACGCAGGTGCGAGACGCTGAAGCCGGCGAGGCCGGCCTTCGGCTTGCCGCCGCGACCGGTCGCGCCCTCGTCGCGGATCTCGCCGCCGGCGCCGGTGGAGGCGCCCGGGAACGGCGAGATCGCGGTCGGATGGTTGTGGGTCTCGACCTTGATGCAGAACGCGCTCGGCGCCTCGCCCTCGGCGCGGTATTCCAGCGTGACCGGATCGGGCCGGAAACGCTTCGCCGCGTAGCCTTCGACCACCGCCGCGTTGTCGCTGTACGCCGACAACGTGTACTCGGGCGTCTGTGCGTGGGTGTGGCGGATCATCCGGAACAGCGACTGCGGGCCGCCGTTGTGCAGCGCCTCGCGGCCGTCGACCGTCCACGAGGCGTTGAAGATCTTGTGCCGGCAGTGCTCGGAGTTGGCCTGCGCGAACATCATCAGTTCGACGTCGTGCGGGTCGCGGCCCAGCGCGCCGTAGCGCTCGCGCAGGTAGGCGATCTCGTCGTCGGCCAGCGCCAGGCCGAGGCGGGCGTTGGCGGCTTCGAGGTCGGGCAGCGGCACGACTTCGAGCGCGCCGCGCGCCGGCGTCTCGAACAGGGCCGCGGCGTCGCCGGCGTCGGCGAGCAGCGACTGGGTCATGGGGTCGTGCAGGACCTTCGCCAGTGCGCTGCGGGCGGCCGCGTCCCCGGGCCAGCCGCCCAGGTCGATCCGCATGCCGCGCTCGACGCGGAGCACCGGCTGGCCGGCACCGCGGAGCAGTTCGGTGGCCTTGCTGGCCCAAGGCGAGATCGTGCCCAGGCGCGGGGCGACGAAACGCGAGACAGCGCCGTCGGCCGGCGCGGCGGTGGCGGCCTGCGCTTCGAGGATGCGATCGAGGGCGGCCGGATCCGGCGTCCGGCCCGGTTCGGGACGGACCCAGTAGACCCACCAGGCACCGGTGACGCGGACGCCGGGGACGAGGGACTGCAGGCGGGATTCGAGCCGTTCGCGGCGGAAAGGCGACAGGGCCGGACGGCCCTCGAGGACGATCATGTCCGGTACACGTCAGCGCGGGCCGGCGATTGTACCGGAAGCGGCTGTCCCGGGCCGTCCCGCCGGGCCTTCGCCGGGCCGGCGGGACGGGGGTGGAACCTCGCCGGGGCGGGGCTCAGCGGCCGCCGGCCGGGGTGCCCGAGCCCTTCGTGCGCTCGGCGGCCAGCTTGTCCAGCGCTTCGAGCATGGCCGGCGGGTCCATGTAGCCCGGCAGCACCTCGCCGTCGATGTCGACGATCATCGGCGTGCCCTGCAGACCCAGGCGCTGGCCCAGCTTGTATTCCGCGGCGACCGGGTTGTCGCAGCGCTTGGGCGCGATCGACTGGCCGTTCTTGGCGTCGGTCAGCGCCTTGCGGCGGTCGTCCGAGCACCACACCGACTCCATCACCAGCGCGTCCGGGCTGCCCAGCCCGGCGCGCGGGAAGGCGAGGTACTGCACCGCGATGCCGAGCTTGTTGTACTGGGCGATCTGGGAGTGCAGCTTGCGGCAGTAGCCGCATTCGATGTCGGTGAACACCGCGACGGTGTGCTTGGCCGGGCCCACCGGGGCGAAGACGATGCGGTCGCTGACCGGGATCTTCGCCAGTTCCTGGCGGCGCAGCGCGCTCAGGCCGGCGCGGCCGATGTCGCGCTTTTCCTTCAGGTCGTAGACCGAGCCCTGCACCATGTAGCGGCCGTCGTCGCTGAAGTACAGGGTCTGGCCGTTGACGATGGCCTCCTGGAAGCCCGGGATCGCGGCCGGGGCGACGCGGTCGGGGACGAGGCGGGCGTCGAGCTTCTTGAGCTCGGCGCGGACCATCGCGTCCTTGGCGGCATCGGCCGGACGCGCCGGAGCCGGGGCGCCGGACGCCTTGTCGCCGGCAGCGGCGGCCTTGTCGGCGGCGGGGGTGGACTGCGCGCAGGCGGACAGGCTCAGGGCGCACAACAGGGCGAACACCGGGAATTTCATACGCATCGATTCCATCGAAGGGCGGGAAGGCAGGGACTGGGACCGCGGCGACCGCGGCCGAGTTCAGCGCCGGGAGGATTGTCGGCCGATTGTCGCACGCAGGGGACGCCGCCGACCGTGCCGGAAGCGCGCCTCCTTCCACGGGATCCGCGGCGTCCGGCGGCCGCGGAACGGCGTGTCGCCTTCAGGCCCGCGGATGGTGCTGCGCGTGCAGGCGCTTGAGCTGCTCCCGGGCGACCAGGGTGTAGATCTGGGT
>JAEWNA010000139.1 GCA_023392975.1 Pseudomonadota bacterium
AGCGCAGGTCGTGCGACACCGACGACAGCAGCGCCGCACGCAGGCGCTCGCGCTCGTGCGCGAGCCGGGTGTCGTCGAGCGCGCGCTGCAACCGCAGCCGGCGCAACGCACCGGCGACGTCGTCGGCCATCGCGCGGGCGAGGCGTCGCGGGCCGTCCTCGACCCGGTCGAGATACCCGGGGAACCGGAGACCGAGCGTGCCGAGCCGCTCCTCGCCCGCACCCAGCGCCAGGAACCACCAGCCCTCCGGGTCGACGCCGTCGCGTGCGATCGCGAGGTCCGCGCGCAGCCACAGCTCGGCGTCGAGCACGTCGCGGAAGACCTCGGTCGCGATCCGCAGCACGGACGCGTCGTCTTCGGCCGACGACAGCCGGCGCACCAGCGCTTCGCGCGCCTCGGCATGGCGGCGGGCGCGTTCGAGCGCGTCGACCTGCATCGCCAGCCGCGAGGCCAGGCCGCCGGCCAGCAGCGCCGCGGCGAGGAACAGCGACACGGTGACGATGCCGTGGCGCGCATCGATGTAGAACGTGTAGCGCGGCGCGATGAAGAAGAAGTTGTAGGCGAGGAAGCAGAGCACCGCGGTCGCGAGCGCCGGCGCCGTGCGGGTGCGCGAGGCGACGACCAGCACCGCCAGCATGAACACCAGCGACAGGTCGGCGAGGCCGAGCCAGCGTTCCGCCGCCGCCGCGATGCACACCGCCGCCAGCGATGCGCCGACCGCGAGCAGCAGGCCGGCGGCCAGGCCGAAGCGCTGGCGGTATTCGAGATGGCGGACCGGTTCGATCATCGGCGCGTTCCGGAGGCGCCGCAGGGCGCACGCCGGCATTGTGCCGGAACGTGCTCCGGCGCGGCGCGGCGCGCACGGGCGATGCGGCCGGATTTACGACGAATTTACGGCGCGGCCGGCGTCGTGATGCGCGGACGCGACCGCATCGATGCCGGAACCCGCGGTGGAATCCGTTTACAGTCGAACGAGCCGAACGCGGAATGCGGTGCAGGAGGCAGGCATGCGGATCCAGGCCATGGTCTCGTCGATCAAGGCGCGACTGCAGGGCGCGTCCGGCGAGGAAGCGGTCCCCGACGCGACCTCTGTGCAGGCCGCGGAGCTGGCGGTCATCCTCGGCAGTCGGGACGCGGTCGATCCGGCGACGGTGCAGCCGTGGGGGCTGGCGCTGTCGGGCGGCGGCATCCGCAGCGCGACCTTCTGCCTCGGCGTGCTGCAGGCGCTGGCGCGCAACGGCCTGCTCGGCTGCTTCCACTACCAGTCCACGGTCTCCGGCGGCGGCTACATCGGCGGGTTCCTGCAGGCGCTGATCCATCGCCACGGCCACCGCAAGGCGTTCGAAGTGCTGGGCGCCCCGCCGCCGCGGACCTCCGGCGAGGCCGCCCCCGACACCGACCCGCCGACGCCCGGCCCCGCGTATCCGATCCGGCACCTGCGCGAATACAGCAACTACCTCAGCCCGCGGAAATCGCCGTTCTCCGGCGACACCCTCGGCATGGTCGGCACCTACGTGCGCAACGTGCTGCTGATCCAGTTGCAGCTGTGCGCGCTGATCCTCGCGATCACGCTGATGCCGCTGGTGCTGCACATCGCCCTGGTGGGGCTGGCGCGCACGCAACCGGTGCTGACGCCGTCGCTGGCCGGGCTGGTCGGGATGCTGGCGGTGGCGCTGCTGGCCTACGTCACCACCTACGACCACAAACGCGCGCGCGCCCTCGGCACGCCGGTGCCCACGCACGTCGCCTTCTTCGCGCTGCTGACCATCTGGCTGCTCGCGCTCGCTGCCTTCATCAGCGCCGTCGGGCTCGCCCACTACCAGCACCTGCAGGGCGCGTTCGGCCGGCTGTTCGCGTGGCTGCCGTTCGGGGCCGTCGGCCAGCTCGCCATCGCTTCGGGCGTGCTGTATTTCCTGATGTGGATGGGCTGGCTGCTGTTCGATCGCTGGCAGTCTGGCCTCCGTCCCGCGGGCACGCCCGCATCGGCGATGCAGCAGCACTCGCTGCGCTTCGTGGCCGCCACCTTCGCCACCTCGGTCTTCGCCGGCTTCGCGATCCTGCGCGTGCAGGTCTGGCTCACCGCGCTGCACGCCCGCGACCCCGGCGAATGGCTGCTGATGATCCTGGGACCGACGCTGACGATGACCGCGGTGGTGCTGACCGGCATCCTGCACCTCGGGCTGGCGGGCCCGGCCCTCAGCGACCTGCAGCGCGAGATCTGGGCGCGCGTCGGTGGCAAGACCGCGGCGCTGGTGCTGCTGGGGATGACGCTGGCGCTGGCGCTGACGGTGTACGGGCCGTGGCTGCTGATGCGGTCGTTCACGCCCGGCGCGATCGCCTGGAACGACATCGGCTGGACCGGCATCCTGACCTGGCTGTCCACGACCGTGGTCGGCGTGATGGCCGGGCGCGGCAAGTCGGCGGGCGGCGATCCGGCCGCATCGCTGCCGGGGCGCGCCTTCGACCTGGTCGCGCGGATCGCGCCGTGGGTGTTCATCCTCGGCCTGATCGTCGCGCTCGGCCTCGGCGGACAGGCGCTGCTGTGGCGTTTCGACGGCCACGCGGCGGGCGCGGCGTCGCCGTGGCAGGGCCCGATGGCCGCATACCTGGCGTGGCTGGCGGGCTACCCGGCCGAACACGGCGGCGTCCTCGCCGCGACGATCGCGATCGCGGCGGCGACCTGGCTGCTGCTCGCGATGGCGGTGAACGTCAACGAGTTCAGCCTCAACGCCTTCTACCGAAACCGCCTGGTGCGCTGCTACCTCGGCGCGAGCAACGCCTGGCGCAATCCGGAACCGACGACCAACTTCGACGTGGCCGACGACCTGCCGCTGCATCGGCTGGTCGAAGGCGCGCCGATGGCCGACGGCGCCCGGCCGCTGTTCCCGCTGATCTGCACCGCGCTGAACCTCGTCGCGGCCAAGCAGCTCGACTGGCAGGACCGCAAGGCCGCCTCGTTCTGCCTCACGCCCGGCTTCTGCGGCTACCTGCCGCCGGTCTCGCGCGCCGGCGCGGCGGTGGTCGGCGACACCCATGCGGACATCGCCGGCACTGCACGTGCGCCTCGCGACGGCGAGGCGCTGGCGTCGTCGCTCACGCTCGGCAGCGCGATCGCGATCTCCGGCGCCGCGGTCAATCCCAACATGGGCTACCACAGCTCGCCGGCGGTCACCTTCCTGCTCACGCTGTTCGACGCCCGGCTCGGCTGGTGGCTGCCCAACCCCAGCCACGCGACCCGCCCGCGCAGCGACAAGGCACCGTTCTTCGGCCGCTGGCTGCTGGCGGAACTGTTCGGCCGCACCCACGAGGGCGGCCGCGACGTGCACCTGTCCGACGGCGGGCACTTCGAGAACCTCGGCCTCTACGAACTGGTGCGGCGGCGCTGCCGCTTCATCCTCTGCGTCGATGCCGCGGCCGACCCCGGGCGCGGATTCGCCGACCTCGGCAACGCGGTGCAGAAGTGCCGGGTCGATTTCGACGTGGAGATCCGCATCGACACCAGCGCGCTGAAGGCGCAGGCCGACGGCCTCGCCCTGCGCAGCTGCGCGGTGGGCGACCTGCTCTATCCGGACGGCAGCCGCGGCACGCTGCTCTACCTCAAGCCGACGCTCACCGGCGAGGAGCCGACCGACATCCAGCACTACGCCAGCGCGCATCCGAGCTTCCCGCACGAACCGACCTCGGACCAGTTCTTCGACGAGGCGCAGTTCGAGAGCTATCGTCGGCTGGGGCTGGACGTGGCCTCGCGCGCGATCGAGCCGGTGCTGGAGCGCGCCGGCGCCAACGTCGGCGCGCTGGGTCACGACGACCTGAACCTGCTGGAACCGGGGCCGAAGGAAACGCTGCTGCTCGTGCTGCGCCAGCAGTGGGCGGAATCGCTGCCCGGCGGCACCGCGCGGTTCGCGCAGCATGCGGCGATGCTGTCGCAACTGTTCGCCCGGCTGCGCGGGACGCCGGAGCTGGCCGTGCTCGATGCGCAGTTCCATCCGGCCTGGACCGACCTGGTGCCGCCGGATCCGGCGACGCTGGGCACCGATGCGGCCCGTCCGGTCGGCCGGCGGACGCGGCTGCCGGCGCCCAAGCATTTCCGGGCGTGCTTCTACTTCTGCCAGGAACTCACGCGGCTGATGGAGGCGGTCTACCACGACCTCGATTTCGAACGCGCCTGGAACCATCCCGACCACCGCGGCTGGATGAACGCGTTCCGCCAGTGGAGCGGCGCGCCGATGTTCCGCGTCGCCTGGGCGATGAGCGCGCCGACGTTCGGGTCGAGGTTCGTGGCGTTCTGCGAGCGGCGGCTGGACCTGCCGCGGCTGGACAACGAAGACAAGGACCGGCACGCGCTGACCGTGATCGAGGTGTCGCCCGCCGAAGGCGATCCCTGGGAGCGCCATTGCGACAAGCTCGCCGACGCGGGCCGGATCAACCACGTCGAGCACGCCATCCTGCGCTCGGACGCGATGCTGAAAGGCGATGCGGCGCGACCGGCGCGCCTGTTCCTGCTGCAGCTGCGCTGGCGCTCGGTGCTGTCGCGCACCGGCAACCGGATCCCGGACACCACCCTCGGCGTCGCCGCGCTGTCGGGCACCACGCTGCGCCTGCTGCGCGTGCAGGACCACGTGCGCCGCATGGGGCTGGGCGCGGAATTCATGCGCCTGCTGATCGAACGCCCGGCGACCGTGGTCGAGGTCGTCGACGTGCGCGGCGGCCACTACGGGCTGGCGGGCATCTGCCGCAACCGCGTGGCCGCGGACGTGACGCGTCGCCTGGAGGCGCTGCGGACCAGCGCGCTGCGGCGTCGGCAGGAACGCAACGACGCGCGGCGGCGGGCACGTGCCGCCCGGGTCCGTCG
>JAEWNA010000154.1 GCA_023392975.1 Pseudomonadota bacterium
CCTTGGTGGCGACGCGCGCGACGACGGCCGATGCGCTGATCCGCGAAGCCTGGAGCCGCTGCCTGCCCGGCGACAGCGGCGCGGCGCTGTTCGCGGTCGGCGGCTACGGCCGCGGCGAACTGTTCCCGCAGTCCGACATCGACCTGCTGGTTCTCGCCGGCGACGCCGCGCAGGAAACGCTGCGCGACGCGCTGGCGCGGTTCCTCGCGCTGCTGTGGGACGCCGGCCTGCAGGCCAGCCAGGCGGTCCGCTCGCCGGCGCAGTGTACCGAGGCCGCCGCCGACCAGACCGTGCTGACCGCGCTGATGGAATGGCGGGCGCTGGCCGCCTCGCCGGCGGACTGCGATGCGCTGCGCGCGGCGATCGCGCCGGACCGGGTGTGGCCCGCGGCCGACTTCTTCCGGGCCAAGGTCGAGGAGCAGCGCCAGCGCCACGCGCGCTTCGGCGACACCGCGGACAACCTCGAACCCAACCTCAAGGACGGCCCCGGCGGCCTGCGCGACATCCAGACCCTGCGCTGGATGGCGCAGCGCGTGCTCGGCAGCGGCGACCTCGAATCGATGCTCGCGTTCGGCCAGCTCGGCGCGGTCGAGTTCGACACCCTCGAGCATGTGCGCAAGATCCTGTCGCGGCTGCGCTTCGGTCTGCACCTGGTCGCGGGTCGGCGCGAGGAGCGGCTGCGCTTCGACTACCAGAAGCGCCTGGCCGCACGGCTGGGCCACAGCGACGACGCCGACGCGCTGGCGGTCGAGCGGATGATGCAGGGCTTCTACCGCAGCGCCGGACGCGTGCTTCGCATCGGCGACCGCCTGCTGCAGCGTTTCGAGGAACAACTGGAAGGCGCGGGCGAACCGGTGGCGATCGACGACCGCTTCGAGCTGCGGCGCGGCTACCTGGCGGTGCGCGATCGCGCCTGGCTGCGCGGGGCCGCCGAGGTGTTCGAGCTGTTCGCGGCCTGGGCCGCGCGCCCCGACTGCCGCGGCCTGCATTCGATGACCGCCTGGGCGCTGGCGGAGACGCTGCCGGCGATTCCCGGTTACGACGAGGCCGACCACCTGCTGCGCCAGCAGTTCCTGAGCCTGCTGCGCGGCCCGCAGCCGGTGAAGACGCTGGAGCGCATGGCCCGCCTCGGCGTGCTGGGGCGCTGGATCCCGGCGTTCGCGCAGGTGTCCGGGCGCATGCAGTTCGACCTGTTCCACGTCTACACGGTCGACCAGCACACGCTCGCGGTGCTGCGCAATCTGGCGAACTTCGCCTCCGGCACGGTCGATCCGCGCTTCTCCAGCGCGCATCTGGTCTGGCCGTCGCTGCGCAAACCGGAGCTGCTTCTGCTCGCCGGCCTGTTCCACGACATCGGCAAGGGCCGCGGCGGCGATCATTCCGAACTCGGCGCGGTCGACGCCCGCGAATTCTGCATCGCGCACGGCCTCTCCGAAGCCGACGCGTCGCTGGTCGAATGGCTGGTGCGCCGTCACCTGCTGATGTCAGTCACGGCGCAGAAGCAGGACGTCACCGACCCGGGCGTGATCCACCGTTTCGCCGCGGAAGTCGCCGACCGCCAGCGTCTCGATCATCTCTACCTGCTCACCTGCGCCGACATCGCCGGCACCTCGCCCAAGCTGTGGAACGCGTGGAAGGACCGGTTGCTGGCCGACCTGCATACGGCCACGCGCCTCGCGCTGCGTCGCGGGCTGGAACACCCGGTCGCCGCGGAAGAACGCATCGTCGAGAACCGCGGCGCCGCGCGCGAGTTGCTGCAGGATGCCGGCTTCGCCGATGCCGAGATCGACGCGGTGTTCGCGCGCATGCCGCGCGAGAACTTCCTGCGCAGCCGGCCCGACCAGATCGCGTGGCAGGCCACGGCGCTGCTCGCGGGCGAGGACGGCGCGACGGTGGTGCGCGCCCGGCGCCTGCGCCCGGAAGCGGGCGATCGCGAGATCTTCGTCCACGCGCCCGACCGCGACGGGCTGTTCGCGGCGATCGTCATCACCCTCGACCGTCTCGGCCTGGCGATCCAGCAGGCGCGCGCGCTGGACGGGCCGAATCGCCGCATCTTCGACACCTTCCACGTGCTGCCGACCGATCCGGCCAACGCGCTCGCCTCGAACGACATCGAGGCCGCATTGCAGCGCGCCCTGGCCGGCGATCTCGACCGGCTGCTGCCGTCGCGGCGGACGCAACCGCGGCATCTCAAGCATTTCCGCATCGCGCCGCGGATCGAGCTGGAACCCATCGATGCCGGCCGCTGCACGCGCCTGAGCCTCGTCTGCACCGACCGCCCCGGGCTGCTCGCGGACGTCGCGCACGTGCTGCGCACCGAGCGCGTGCGCGTGCACGATGCGCGCATCGCGACTTTCGGCGAACGCGCCGAGGACATGTTCCTGATCGCCGGCGCAGACGATCGCGCGCTCGACGATGCGCAATCCGATGCGCTGCGCGATGCGTTGCGCGCGACCCTCGATGCCGCCGTTCCGGCATGATCCTTCTTTCGACTCCGACCCCACGCACTGCATGAAGACTGCCGCCCACGACTTGCAATCCCTGATCGACGACGCCTGGGAGCGTCGCGCCGACCTGACCGCCGAGGAGATCGGCGACCGCGTCCGTCCCACCGTCGATCGCGCCATCGCCGGCCTCGAATCCGGCGAATTCCGGGTCGCTTCGCCGAACGCCGACGGCGGCTGGACCGTCAACCAGTGGTTGAAGAAGGCGGTGCTGCTGTTCTTCCGCACCCAGGACATGGCGGTCGTCGATGCGCAGCCGGCGCCGTTCTGGGACAAGGTCCCGGCGCGCTTCGAGGGCTACGGCGAAGCCGACTTCCGCGCGCTGGGCGTGCGCGTGGTGCCGGGCGCGATCGCGCGTCGCGGTGCGCACATCGCGAAGGACGTGGTGCTGATGCCGAGCTTCGTGAACATCGGTGCATACGTCGGCGAGGGCACGATGGTCGATACCTGGGCCACGGTCGGCAGCTGCGCGCAGATCGGCAAGCACTGCCACCTGTCCGGCGGCGCCGGCATCGGCGGCGTGCTCGAACCGCTGCAGGCCGGCCCGACCATCATCGAGGACCACTGCTTCATCGGCGCGCGCTCGGAAGTGGTCGAGGGCGTGGTCGTCGGCCACCACAGCGTGATCGGCATGGGCGTGTTCCTCGGCCAGAGCACCCGCATCTACAACCGCGCCACGAAGGAAGTCAGCTACGGCTACGTGCCGCCGGGCAGCGTCGTCGTCTCCGGCCAGTTGCCGGCCGCGGACGGCTCGCACTCGCTGTACTGCGCGGTGATCGTCAAGCAGGTCGACGAGAAGACCCGTGGCAAGACCTCGATCAACGATCTGCTGCGCGGCCTGGCGGACTGATTTCGTCGGGAGGGTATGTTCATGACGGTCGGTACTTGGCGCAATGTCATCGCAGCACTTCAAGCATCGGCTTTCGACGTTCAGTACCGGATCAAGCCCATGCGTGCGCTTGATCCTGGCACGTGGTGCCGGTGGTTGATCATTCCTGTCGAAGGCTATCTGGAGACTGGGTCGACCGGGCCGGTGCCGGTGCGGGATGTCGAATGGGTCGATGTGGATCCTATGGAGATCGTAGCGGAAGGGCGCTTGATCCCGGCTCGGTATGTCGATAGAAGCGAGGCCCTCGTACGGACATTGCGTGAAACCGGCGCGGCAATCGAAATGGTGAGCGGCTTCGTCCGCGTAAGGACCGAAAAATGACCACGCTCTACGGTTTGAACAACTGCGACACCTGCAAGAAGGCCCGCAACTGGCTCAAGCGGTTCGATATCACGCATGAGTTCGTCGACTACCGCGACCAGCGCCAATCGCCGGAGACGCTGGTGGCGTGGAAGGACGCACTCGGCGGATGGGAGGCCATGATCAACAAGTCGTCGACCACGTGGCGGCAACTGCCTGATCTGCGCAAGTCGCCGGGCTCCGACGCCGAGTGGAAGCTGCTGCTGAAGGAATATCCGCAGCTGATCCGTCGCCCGGTCGTCGTCACCGACGACGGCGTCGTCAGCCAGGGCTTCAGCGACAACGGCTTCAAGAAGCGCTTCGGAGTCGGCTGATGTCGGACGTGCTCGACCTCACCCGCGATCTCGTTTCCCGCCGCTCGGTCACGCCGGACGACGCCGGCTGCCAGGCGCTGATCGCCGCGTGTCTCGAACGCGTCGGCTTCCGCTGCGAGCACCTGCGTTTCGGCCAGACCGACAACCTGTGGGCGACGCACGGCGACGGCGGTCCCGTCCTCATCCTGCTCGGCCACACCGACGTGGTGCCGCCGGGGCCGGTCGAGGCTTGGGCCAGCGATCCGTTCGTGCCGACGATCCGCGACGGCGTGCTCTACGGGCGCGGCGCGGCCGACATGAAGGGCAGCGTGGCCGCGTTCGTGGTCGCGCTGGAGCGCTTCGTCAGCGCGCATCCCGATCATGCCGGCACCGTCGGCCTGCTGCTGACGTCGGACGAGGAAGGCGACGCGATCGACGGCGTGCCGAAGGTCGCGAACGTCTTCCGCGAACGCGGCCAGCGCATCGACTGGTGCATCACCGGCGAGCCGTCGTCGAAGGCGGTGCTCGGCGACCTGCTACGCGTGGGTCGCCGTGGCACGCTGTCGGCGACGCTGACGGTGCAGGGCATTCAGGGCCACGTCGCGTATCCGGAGAAGGCGCGCAACCCGATCCACCAGGCGCTGCCGGCGCTGACCGAACTCGCCGCACGCCGCTGGGACGACGGCTACGAGAATTTCCCGCCGACCAGTTTCCAGATCAGCAATGTCCATGCCGGCACCGGCGCGAACAACGTGATCCCGGGCGAGCTGCAGGTCGTGTTCAACCTGCGCTACAACCCGACCTGGACGGCGGAACGGCTCGAAGCCGAATGCGAAGCGGTGCTGCGCGGGCAGGGGCTGGACTACACGATTCGCTGGCACCGTGGTGGGGAGCCGTTCTACACGCCGGAAGGGCCGCTCCGCGTCGCCGCACGCGAGGTGCTGACCGTGTTCGCCGGCGCGCCGCCGGAAGAGAACACCGCCGGCGGCACGTCCGACGCTCGCTTCATCGCGCCATTGGGTGCGCACTGCGTGGAGATCGGCCCGGTCAACGCCAGCATCCACAAGGTCGACGAGCACGTGTCGGTGGCGGATCTGGAGCGGTTGCCGGAGCTGTATCTCGCGATCCTGGAACGCCTGCTGCCCGCGTCGTGAACCTGCTGTGTGCCCCGTGCCTGGCGCTGTGCCTGCTCCTCGCGGGCTGTGGGCACGCCGCGGACGGGCCGACCCGGACCGAAGTCGTCGGGTCGCAGCGGCTGGCGGTGGACGTGTACGAACCCGCCGGCGATGCACCGCACAGCGGACGGCCTGCGGTCCTGATGGTGCATGGCGGCGGCTGGGCCGCGGGCGATCGCAGCGAGTTGCGCGATCTCGCCCGCTTCGCTGCACGCGAAGGCGTCGTCGCGTTGAGCATGGACTATCGCCTCACCTCGCAGGCCGGCGTGCATTGGCCGATGCCGGCCGAGGATGTCGCGGCGGTGCTGGCGTGGACGCGCGCGCATGCCGATGCGCTCGGGATCGATCCGCGGCGGATCGCGCTGCTCGGCGGCTCGGCCGGCGGGCACCTCGCGGCCTGGATCGCGCGCGATCCCGACCCGGCGAAACGTCCGGCACGACTGATCGTGTTGTGGGGGCCGTGGGATCTGCGCGCGATGTCGCCGGACGCGCCGGCGTGGGTGCCGGGGTCCGTGGCTGCGCTGCTCGCCGGGCAGCCGGCCGGGGATGCCTCGCCGCTGGCGCATCTCGTGCGCGGCATGCCGCCGACGCTCATCGTTCATGGCACGGCCGATCCGCTGGTGCCGATCGACCAGTCGCGCCGGGCCTGTGCCGCACTGCAAGCGCTCGGCAATGCCTGCACGCTGCTGGAACTGCCGGGACAGGGCCATGCGCCAGAGGATCCGGCAGAGGTGCAGCGTGCGATGGCCGCCATCCGCGAGGCCCTGGCCGCGCTCTGAACCGCGCGGCCGGCGCAGGCCGACGGACGGCGGCGGATGCGGGCGGTCCGGGCTTGCGCCGGTCATCGCCGGCGGGTTAGGGTGAGGCCCATGCGCTTCCGCCTCGCCAACCGCAATCGCGCCAACAACCGCAATTCGAATAATTGCGGATTCACCGTGCGCGCGAGGCGAACCGGCGACCAGGCATAAGTTCCAGCAACACCGCCCAGTCCCAGAAACCCGCGCCGGAAGCGCGGGTTTCGTGCTTTCGGCACCCGAAAACCCCCAAGGAGCTTCGCCATGTGTTCGATTCTCGGTGTCTTCGACCTGCGCCCCGGCGCCGACCTCGGCCCGCTCAGGCCGCTGGCCCTGTCCCTCTCCGCGCGTCAGCGCCACCGCGGTCCCGACTGGTCCGGCGTGCATGCCGAACCGCAGGCGCTGCTGGTGCACGAGCGTCTGGCGATCGTCGATCCCGCCGGCGGCGCGCAGCCGCTGCTGTCGGAAGACGGTTCGCTCGTGCTGGCCGTGAACGGCGAGATCTACAACCACCGCCTGCTGGAAGGCGCGCTCAAGCAGCCGTACGCGTTCCAGAGCGGTTCCGACTGCGAAGTGATCAACGCGCTATACGCCGAATCCAAGGCGCGCAGCGGTGACGTCGGCGCGTGGATCGACCGCCTCAACGGCATCTTCGCCTTCGTGCTGTGGGACGGTGCGGCCGGTCGCTTCGTCGTCGCCCGCGATCCCCTCGGCGTCTGCCCGCTGTACTGGGGCCACGATGCCGACGGCCGCGTCTGGGTGGCGTCGGAGATGAAGGCGCTGGTGCGCGTCTGCGACGACGTGGCGCAGTTCCCGCCGGGCCACTGGTACGACAGCGCCACCGGCGAACTGCATCGCTACCACGAGCGCGCCTGGCGCGACCATGCCGCCACCGACGGCGTGCAGGTCTCCGCGCGCGAACTGCGCGAGGCGTTCGAGGCCGCGGTGCATCGGCAGCTGATGAGCGACGTGCCCTACGGCGTGCTGCTGTCGGGCGGGCTGGATTCGTCGCTGGTTGCGGCCTGCGCCGCGCGCTTCGCCCGCAAGCGCGTGGAGGATGGCGACCAGACCGAGGCATGGTGGCCGCGCCTGCACTCGTTCGCGATCGGCCTGAAGGGTTCACCCGATCTTGCCGCCGCCGAGGTGGCGGCGAAGGCGCTGGGCACCGTGCACCACGGTTTCACCTATACCTTCGAGGAAGGCCTGGACGCGCTGCCGGAAGTGATCCGCCACATCGAGACCTACGACGTGACGACGATTCGCGCGTCGACGCCGATGTTCCTGCTCGCGCGGCGGATCAAGGCGATGGGCGTGAAGATGGTGCTGTCGGGCGAGGGCAGCGACGAGGTGTTCGGCGGCTATCTCTACTTCCACAAGGCGCCGGACGCGCGCGAGTTCCACGCCGAGACCATCCGCAAGCTCGATGCGCTCTACAACTACGACTGCCTGCGTGCCAACAAGTCGATGATGGCCTGGGGGGTCGAGGCGCGCGTTCCTTTCCTCGACACCGAATTCCTCGACGTCGCGATGCGCATGGACGCCGCGGCCAAGATGGTGCGCCCGGGCCCGGACGGCGGCCGGCCGATCGAGAAGGCGGTGCTGCGCGAGGCGTTCGAAGGCTACCTGCCGAAGGAAATCCTGTGGCGGCAGAAGGAGCAGTTCAGCGACGGCGTCGGCTACGGCTGGATCGACGGCCTCAAGGCGCACGCCGAGGCGCAGGTGAGCGATGCCGACTTCGCCGCGGCCGAGCAGCGCTTCCCGATCAACCCGCCGCAGACCAAGGAAGCCTATTTCTATCGTCGCCTGTTCGAGGAGCAATTCCCGGGCGAGGGCTGCGCGAAGACCGTCCCCGGCGGCAAGTCGATCGCGTGTTCGTCGCCGGCGGCGATCGCCTGGGACGCCGCGTTCGCCAATGCGGCGGATCCCTCGGGGCGCGCGATCGCCGGGGTCCACCAGGCGGCGTTGTAAGTTCCATGCCGGCGGGAATGGCATGATGTGCGCCCCGTGCATCGTGCCGTTCCCGTCGAGAGGCGTCTTCATGCGGAACCTGTTGTTCACCGTCGCGCTCGTCGCCGTCTTCGCTTCGCCGCGCGCGCATGCCGAGAAGGGCTGGCCCTTGTACGAAGGACCGCGGAAGCCGCTGACCGATGTCGCGGTCTTCAATCTCTGGAACTATCCCGGCTTCCTCTCGAATATCCAGATCTACACCATCGCCATCGACGACACGAACTTCGAGGCGAAGGGCGGGATCGGCAACGTGCCTGCCGTGGGCGGCCAGGCGTATCTGCTGCCCGGCAGGCACGTGGCGCGGATCGGCTTCGTTGACAGCAAGCACGCGCTGTTCCCCGCGTACATGGATTCGCGGGTCTTCCCCGGCTGGTACGAGATCGAGTTCGACGTGGAAGCCGGCAAGTTCTACGCGCCGACGCTCGATGCGACGTTGCCGGCGACGTCGAACACCGATCGCATGTGCATCGGCGCGTCGCCGGACAACCGCAAGGTCGGTGCGGGACTGCGTGCGATCCGCACATCGACCGACTACATCGCCTGTGCGGCACCGTCGTTGTCGGAGCAGGTGGATCGCTCGGCCTGGTGCCGGTCGTGGGATGGCCGCAACGCGCGGACGCTGCTCTGCCCGCATTGAGATGCAGGCGCTGCGTCCCGGGCCAGAGTGACCCGGGAATGTCGTGCGTCCTCCCTGCCGGCGCGGTCAGCGCGCCGGTTCGAGCGTGAGCGTGTATTCGGTGCTGCCCGGCAGGAACGGCGTGGGCCGGCCGTGCACCCAGTCTTCGTGCCCCGCGCCCCAGAACGGCGACAGCGGGTGGCCGCTTTGGCCACCCGGCATGTGGGTCAGGCCGTCCGCCTCGTGGCCGGGCGAGACGACCATGCGCTCGGAGGCACCGAAATCCGGGCCGACCACGCGCGGCATGCCGCCGTCGCCGGGAATCTGGTCCGCAGGCATGCACAGGAACCGCCTGCCTATCACCGGGATCGCCTTCGCCAGCGGGTGGCAGATCGCCGCGGTGTTGCGCTCGCCCCAGGTACGCCCGGCCAGCGGGCCCTGTGCCTGCAACTCGTCGCGGACCTGCTTCGCGGCGTCTTCGAGCAGCGCATCCCAGCTCGCGTACTTGCGCGAGAGCAGGTGCGCGGGACGCTGCGTCACCAGCGGCCAGGCCACGCCTTCGAGCTGCTGGAACGACGGCATCTCGAACGCATCGCCCAGCGCGGCATGCGCGGGGGCGATCAGGCCCTCGGCGACGCGTTCGTGCACGGCGAGGCGCCAGGCGCGGACGATGCGATAGCTCGTCGATTCGACGCTGGCACGGCCTTCCCAATGCTTCGACGCCTCGGCAAGCGCCTGCAGCGCCGGCGTCTTCGCCGAGGCCGCGCTGTCCTGCAGCAGCGTCTGCCAGCCTGCGAGCAACAGCGCACGATCGTCGAGCTGGATCGCCATCAGGTCGCGTTCGGCGAAGCGGTCCTTCGCGAACAGGCCGTCGCGGATCTGCTTGGCGCGCGCGGCGAAGGCATAGCCGCCGTCGCCGACCTGCGCCAGCGTCTCGCCGTCCTGGGTGCGGTTGTTCGCGGTCCACAGCCGGTGCATGGGCGGGTCGACCAGCCGCGGCGCGCGATCGGTCGCGATCGACCACGGCGGGCAGACGGCGGCCTGCCCGGCATCGGTAGCCGGCAGCGTCGGCGTGCAGCCGGGCGCACGCTGCGCCAGCGGGCCGATCAGGCGCCAGGCGAGCCGGCCCGTGCTGTCGCCGACGACGAAATTCTGTGCCGGCACCGCGCTGCGGTCGGCGATGGCGAGCGCTTGGTCGACGTCGCCGGCCAGCGGCATGTCGGTGAGCCCGAAACCGAGCGCGCCGGGCAGGTGCGCGTTCCAGCGCAGCGCGAACAGCTGGTCGCCTTCGCGATGCAGCACCGGGCCCCAGTCGGTTTCCTGGACCTCGAACTCCACCGGCGCCACGCCGGCGACGTTGATGATCTCCGCATGCGACACGGGCTTCACGCAGGTGGAGGCGTCGACGTTCGTGCCGCCGCAGGCGGTGTGGATGCGCCAGTCCGCGCTGTCGACGTAGCCGTTGGTGAACGCCCAGGCGACGTGCGTGTTGCTGCCGACCACGACCGCGGGCAGGCCGGGCAGGGTGAAGCCGGTGACGTCGACCTTGCCGCCGGGCGCGCGTGCGTCCGCATAACGCAACCGTGCGCGGAACCAGATGTTGGGCGCGCGCAGGCCGAGGTGCATGTCGTCGGCGACGATCGCGCGACCGTCCGCGGTCAGCGTGCCGTCCACTGCGAAGTTGTTGCTGCCGGGCACGATGTCGTCGGCGCCGATGGCGTGCCGCTCCGCCGGCGGTCCCGGCAGCTTGCGCAGGTCGACCTCCTCGGCGGTCGGCAGCGTCGCGTCGCCGCGCGGTTCGCCGACCAGTGGCGCATCCCAGCGCGTGCCGTCGCGGGTGAGCAGCGCGTACAGCGCGGGCGGCAGATGCGGCTTGATCCGCCACAGCGCCAGTTCGTTGTGGTCGCTGGCGTCCTGCAGGTCGAAATACATGGCGAACCCGACCAGCGCCGCGTCTTCCGGCGCCCAGCGCTTCGGCTGCTGGCCGAGCAGGAGATAAGGCCACGGCCGCGTGCGCAACGCAGCGAGGCCGGCGTTGGCGCCGTCGGTGTAGGCGTCGAGCGCAGCGCGCTGTTCCGCGGTCATGCGTGCGAGGTCGGCGGCGACGCGCGCGCGGATGCGATGCACGCGCTGCGCCTTGTCCTTCTCGATCGCGATCGGCCCGAACAACTCGGACAGCTCGCCTGCCGAGACCCGGCGCATCAGGTCCATCTCGAAGTAGCGTTCCTGTGCATGTACGTAGCCGAGCGTGCGCATGGCGTCGACCCGGTTCGCGGCGTCGATGGTGACCGTGCCGTTCGCATCGCGCGCCACCTGCACGGGCGCCGACAGCCCTTGCAGCGCGACCTCGCCATCGAGCGTCGCCAGGCTGCCGCGCAGCAGCCACCAGCCGGTCGTGGTGGCCGCGACGACCAGGAACAGTGCGAGGAAGATCAGGCGTTTGAGCCACTTGGTGATCATGTCGTGAGCGCCGTTCGGGTCGAGTGGGTCTGGTCGGATGGATCGAATCGCATGGATCGAAGCGTATGGATCAGGGGCAATGACGCACGAGTCGATACACGCAGGTGTCCAGCGCGGTCACGCCGGCATCGACGAAACCGGGCTGGGTGGCGAGGATGTCGCGGCGCTCGAGCAGGCGCACGTCCCAGTGCGGCGCGAAGCGTTCGCGGACTTCCGCCTCGGGCACCGAAAACGGCGGGCCGTCCTTCTCGTGTTGCGGATACTCCAGCGTGATCATCAGGCCGCGGCAGCCGGCGGGCAGGCGCGGGTAGAGCTCCCCGGCATAGCGCGCGCGCAGTTCGGGCGGCAGCGCGATCACCGCCGCGCGGTCGTACACCGCATCGCAGCCGGCCAGCAGCGCGGCGTCGAGGCCGAAGGCGTCGCCGAGGATCAGTTCGATGCCGCCCGCGCGATGGTGGAGGCCATAGCGCGATTCGCTGATCTCGGGCGTGAGGTCGTGCTCGGCGAAGAATTGCGCGACGGCCAGCGGCGACAGCTCGACGCCCAGCACGCGATGGCCCTGCGCGGCGAGCCAGACCATGTCCAGCGACTTGCCCGCCAGCGGCACGAACACGGTGGCGCCGTCGGCGACGCCGACCGGCGGCCAGTGCTTGCACAGCAGCGGTGTCGGCTGGTCCTGGTGGAAGCCGATCTGGTTGTCGTGCCAGCGCTGCAGCCAGAAATCACGATCCATGCGCCTCGCTCCGTCACTCGACCGACAGGCCGTCGACCTTCTGCCAGCCGCGCGGCAGCAGGCCGCCACGGCTGCCGCGAACGCCGAGGTAGGGTTCGAGATCGCGGTAGGACAGTTTCATCGGCGTGCGCGAGCCGGAACCCACTGCCAGCGTGCCGCCGACCGGGACCACGGCGATCGCGACGACCTTCTCGGTGCCGCGCTTGGCCTTCGGGATCTCGATGATCTTGTTGCCTTTGCCCTTGTCGAGCTCCGGCAGTTCGGCCAGCGGGAAGGCGAGCAGGTGGCCAGCGCTGGTGACCGCCACGATGCGATCGGTTTCCACGTTCGTCACCGACGCCGGCTGCAGCACGGTCGAGCCCGGGGTCAGCGACAGCATCGCCTTGCCGGCCTTGTTGCGGCCGGTGAGGTTCTCGAAGCGGGTGACGAAGCCGTAGCCGTGCGACGACGCCAGCACGAAGCGGTCGTCGTTGCCGCCGGTCGCCATCGCCTGGAAGCCGGCGCCGGCCGGCGGCGCGAAGCGGCCGGTCAGCGGTTCGCCGTTGCCGCGCGCCGAGGGCAGGGTGTGGGTCGCCGCCGAGTAGCTGCGTCCGGTGGCGTCGAGGAACGCCACCTGCTGCGTGCTGCGGCCGCGGACCGCGCAGAGCAGGCCGTCGCCGTCGCGGTAGCTCAGCGTCGCCGCGTCGATGTCGTGGCCCTTCGCCGCGCGGATCCAGCCTTTCTCGCTGAGCACGACGGTCATCGGCTCGCTGGCGACCAGTTCGGTCTCGTCGATCGCCTGCGCGGCCTCGCGCGAGACCAGCGGCGACATGCGCGCGTCGCCGAACTTCTTCGCATCGGCGAGCAGTTCCTCCTTGATCAGCTTCTTCAGCTTCGCCTTGCTGTCGAGGATGCCGATGATCTTCTCGCGCTCCTTCTCCAGTTCCGCCTGCTCGCCGCGGATCTTCATCTCCTCCAGGCGCGCCAGCTGCTTGAGCTTGGTCTCGAGGATGTACTCGGTCTGGTCCTCGCTGAGGCCGAAGCGCGCGATCAGCGCGGCTTTCGGCTCGTCCTCGGTGCGGATGATCCTGATCACCTCGTCGAGGTCGAGGAAGGCGATCAGCAGGCCGGCCAGCAGGTGCAGGCGGCGCTCGACCTTCTCCAGCCGATGCTTGAGGCGACGCGTCACCGTGTCCGATCGGAACGCCAGCCATTCCGACAGCAGCGCCTTGAGGTGCTTGACCTGCGGGCGTCCGTCGAGGCCGATAACGTTCATGTTGACCCGGTAGCTCTTCTCCAGGTCGGTGGTCGCGAACAGGTGGCCCATCAGCTGGTCGACATCGACCCGGTTGCTGCGCGGGATCAGCACGATGCGGGTCGGGTTCGCGTGGTCGGACTCGTCGCGCAGGTCCTCCAGCCACGGCAGCTTCTTGGCGCGCATCTGCTGCGCGATCTGTTCGATCACCTTGCTCGGGCTGACCTGGTAGGGCAGCGCGGTCACGACGATGTTCTGGCCTTCCTTCGCGTACGTGGCGCGGGCGCGCACGCTGCCGTTGCCGGTCTCGTACATCGCCAGCAGGTCGGCGCGCGAGGTGATGATCTCGGCGGTGGTCGGGTAGTCCGGGCCCTGCACGTGCTCGCACAGGTCGCGCACGGTCGCGTCCGGATCGTCGAGCAGGCGCACGCAGGCGCTGACGATCTCGTTGAGGTTGTGCGGCGGCACGTCGGTGGCCATGCCGACCGCGATGCCGGTGGTGCCGTTGAGCAGCAGGTGCGGCAGGCGCGCCGGCAGCCAGGTCGGCTCCTCGAGCGTGCCATCGAAGTTCGGGTCCCAGTCGACCGTGCCGTGGCCGATCTCGCCCAGCAGCACTTCGGCGATCGGGGTGAGCTTGGATTCGGTGTAGCGCATCGCCGCGAACGACTTCGGGTCGTCACTGGAGCCGAAGTTGCCCTGGCCGTCGATCAGCGGATAGCGGTAGGAGAACGGCTGCGCCATCAGCACCAGCGCTTCGTAGCAGGCGCTGTCGCCGTGCGGGTGGTACTTGCCGATCACGTCGCCGACGGTGCGCGCGGACTTCTTCGGTTTCGCGGCGGCGTTGAGGCCGAGCTCGCTCATCGCATACACGATCCGGCGCTGCACCGGCTTCAGCCCGTCGCCGAGGAAGGGCAGGGCGCGGTCCAGGACCACGTACATCGAATAGTCGAGATAGGCGCGTTCGGCGTACTCGCGCAGCGGGATCTGCTCGAAGCCGTGGAAGACGGGGCGGACGGAGTCAGTCATTTGAAAAATGCGAGGGAGAGCCGGACAATTCTACCCGGGCATGGAAGCCGGCCGCCGTCTCGCGGCCTGAGATCACGCCGGCCGAAGATCCGGCGACCTCGTCCCATCCATTTCCCTATGT
>JAEWNA010000177.1 GCA_023392975.1 Pseudomonadota bacterium
GTCTTCGCCTCGGGCACGAGCTTGCGCACCCGGGCCACGTCGCCGCGCTGGAGCAGGGCGCCCGGCGGCTTGCCGGTCCAGCGCGAAGCGTCCGGACCCAGGGTCAGCACGGTGCCGTCGGCCAGCACGACCTGAGCATCGGTGCCGCTGGTGCCCAGGACCAGCGCCGCGCGCAGTTCGCCCTGTGTCGGGAAGGCGCGCAGGCGGCCTGCCGCGGTGGCGGCGTCCTCGCCCGCGGGCAGGTCGAGGTGCGGCATCGCCTTGGCATTCCAGCCGTGGCGATGGTCGTAGGTGCCCAGGCCGTCGCGCACGGCGGCATCGGCCGCGGCCTGCAGCACCGGGTCGATGGTGGTCACGACATGGTAGCCCTTGGTCAGGGCCTCGTTGCCGTAGCGCTCGATCATCTCCTGGCGGACCATCTCGGCCACGAACGGCGCGTAGACCTCGATCGGGCGCTCGTGCGGGCTGGCGTGCATGGGCACGGCCTGCGCCGCCTGCTCCTCGGCGGCGGAGATCATCCCAAGCTCGCGCATGCGCTGCAGCACGTAGTCGCGGCGCACCTTGGCGCGCTCCGGGTTGCTCAGCGGGTTGCCGGTGGACGGGAACTTGGGGATCGCCGCCAGCGAGGCCATCTCGTCCAGGCTCAGCTGGTCCAGCGGCTTGCCGAAATAGAACTCGGCGGCCGCGCCGACGCCATGGGCGCGATTGCCGAAGAAGCTCTTGTTGAGGTACAGCTCGAAGATCTCGTCCTTGCTCAGTTCCTGCTCCATCTTGCGGGCGAGCAGCATCTCCGCGAACTTGCGGGTGTAGGAGACCTCGGAACTGAGGAAGAACTGGCGCGCCACCTGCTGGGTGATGGTCGAGCCGCCCGGGACGTGCTTGGAGCGGGTCTTCAGGATCAGCCAGATCGCGCGCGCGGTGCCCTTGTAGTCGACGCCGCCGTGCTCGTAGAAACGGGCGTCCTCGATCGCCAGGAAGGCCTCCTTGAGGTGCTTGGGCACCTGCGCGATCTTCACCGGGTAGCGCCGGGTCTCGCCGAAGATGCCCATCAGGCGGCCGTCGGCGGCATAGATATAGAGTGGCTCCTGCAGCTCGACGTGGCGCAGGGTCTCGACATCGGGCAGCTTGGAGGACACCGAGGCGTAGATCAGGCCGAAGGCGGCGCCGCCGGCCAGCAGGCCGAGGACGGAAAGCAGGAGCGCCCAGCGCAGCAGGCGGCGGAGTCGGGACATGGGCAGGGAGATCCTGGCGTCGGAGGCGGACGGTGGGGCAGGGGATTATAGGCGGCCCGGCGGCCGCGGCCCGCCCCCGCCGGCCGGGGCTCCGGGGCGCCCCGGGAGGGGTCCGAGGTCGTGACAGAGTTCACTCTCACGCCATCCGGATCGAGGGGGAGGTTGCCTTGGGGTGAAAAGTCCGTTATTTAATGTATTGGGACACGTAACGCGCGTAAGCGCGCGTGGGAAGGGGAAAAAGTGGGACTGTTCGCAAAAAACCAGTCGCCTCTGGTAGGTGTCGACATCAGCTCGACCGCCGTCAAGCTCCTGCAGCTGTCTCGGGCCGGCGACCGCTACCGGGTGGAACATTACGCGGTCGAGCCGCTGCCGCCGAACGCGGTGGCCGAGAAGAACATCGTCGAGGTCGAGGCGGTGGGCGAGGCCATCCGTCGCGCACTCAACCGGTCCGGCAGCAAGGCCAAGTTCGCCGCGGCCGCGGTCGCGGGGTCTGCGGTGATCACCAAGGTGATCCCGATGCCGTCCGAGCTCGACGAGGACGACATGGAGTCCCAGATCGAGCTGGAGGCGGTCAACTACATCCCGTATCCGATCGAGGAAGTGAACCTCGACTTCGAGGTGCTCGGCGCGATGCCGGGCAACCCGGAGATGGTCCAGGTGCTGTTGGCCGCCTCGCGTTCCGAGAACGTGGAGATGCGGGCCTCGGCGCTGGAGATCGGCGGCCTGACGGCGAAGATCATGGACGTCGAGGCCTTCGCGATCGAGAACGCCTACGCGCTGATCGCCGGCGGCCTCAACGTGCCGCACGACGGCATCGTCGCGCTGGTCGACGTCGGCGCCACCATGACCACCCTCAGCATCCTGCGCAACGGCCGCAACATCTACAGCCGCGAGCAGGTCTTCGGCGGCAAGCAGCTGACCGACGAGGTCATGCGCCGATACGGCCTCAGCTACGAGGAGGCGGGCCTGGCCAAGCGCCAGGGCGGCCTGCCCGAAAGCTACGAGATCGAGGTGCTGGAGCCGTTCAAGGAGGCGATGGCCCAGCAGATCGGCCGCCTGCTGCAGTTCTTCTACGCGGGCAGCGAGTACAACCGGGTCGACCAGATCGTGCTGGCCGGCGGCTGCGCCTCCATCGCCGGCATCGCCGCGATGGTCGAGGAGCAGCTGGGCGTGCAGACCGTGGTCGCCAATCCGCTGGCCCAGATGACGCTCGGCCCCCGTGTCCAGGCCCACGCGCTCGCGCAGGACGCGCCCGCGCTGATGATCGCCTGCGGCCTTGCCCTGAGGAGTTTCGACTGATGGCACGCATCAACCTCCTCCCGTGGCGCGCCGAACGGCAAAAAGAGCGCAAGAAACAGTTCTTCACCATGCTGGCGCTGTCGGCGGTGGCCGGTTTCGCGGTGTGGTTCGCGGTCGACTACTACTACGACGCGCAGATCTCCGGCCAGCAGGAGCGCAACGCATTCCTCGACGGCCAGATCACCGAGGTCAAGACCAAGATCACCGAGATCGAGGAGCTCGAGAAGAAGAAGAGCAACCTCCTCAGCCGCAAGCAGGTGATCGAGGAACTGCAGGCCAACCGCTCGCAGATGGTCCACCTGTTCGATGCGCTGGTCCGCACCATCCCCGATGGCGTCGTGCTGACCGGCCTGAACCAGGAAGGCGACAAGCTGACCCTGGAAGGCCGCTCGCAGTCGTACGCGCGGGTCAGCAACTACATGGACAACCTGTCCGCTTCCGGCTGGATGACCAAGCCGGAGCTGTCGGTGATCCAGGCCCAGGACGACGTCAGCGGCCTGCCGCACACCTTCAAGCTCACGGTCACGCTGTCCACGCCGAACGCCCAGTCCACCGATGGCACCGCCGCGCCGACCGACGGCACCGCCCCGGCCGCGACCCAGGCCACGCTGCAGCCGCTGATGCCCGC
>JAEWNA010000268.1 GCA_023392975.1 Pseudomonadota bacterium
CCGGAGCGCAGCGCGTGAGCGCGCCCGCGACCCGCGCGGTGCGCCTCGCGCTGTGCGACGACCAGGCGCTGGTGCTGCGCGGCCTGTCGAGCCTGCTCGCCGACCTCGGCTTCGAGATCGCACTGGAAAGCCCCGACGCCGAGCGGCTGCTCGCCGCGCTACCGCAGCGGCCGGTGGACGTGATCGTCAGCGACATCCGCATGCCCGGGCTCGGCGGCATCGGCCTGCTGCGCACGCTGCGCGAGCGCGGCGACGCCACGCCGGTGATCCTGCTCACCACCTTCGACGACCCGGACCTGATGCTGCGCGCGGTCGAGGCCGGCGCGCAGGGCTTCCTGCTCAAGGACGCCTCGCCGGACGACCTGCGGGCGGCGATCCAGCGCGTCGCCGCGGGCGAAACGCTGCTGCAGCCGGTGAGCCTGGGGCCGGTGCGCGCCGCGTGGCCGTCCGACGACACGGCGGCCGGCGCGCTGCGCCTGACCGAGCGCGAGCGTTCGATCCTGCGCCTGGTCGCCGGCGGCTATTCGAACAAGGAGATCGGCCGCAGCCTGCACCTGTCCGAAGGCACGGTGAAGAACTACATCTCCGAACTGCTGGTGAAGCTCGACTGCCGGGACCGCACGCATGCGGTGCTGAAGGCGATCACGCAGCGGCTGCTGTGAGCGGCACCATCGCCCCGATCAGGGCAACGGACTCACCCGCAGCATGAAATCGAGCCCGGACACCGCCCACATCGCGGCCATGAGCGTACCGACCCCGCCGAATGCCAGCCCCGTGAGCGGATGCATCGTCGCGTCGTGAAGGCGGTAGCGATCGCGCAGCCTCGGCGCGATCGCCGGGAACATCAGCAGCCACATCGCACCGACACGGGGCCAGTAGGCCGCGCCGATGTCGGTCAGGTACAGATACACCAGGAACGCCGCGAATCCCAGCAGGAACAGGCCGCTCATGCGCAAGGTCCGCCGGGTGAGGCTGCGTTCGTGCGCGCCGTCGTCGACGACCGACGACGGCGCGGTGTAGGGATCGCGCGGTTCCTTCTCCGTCACGAGGCGAGCGCCGTCACTGCGATGCGGCGACGTGCTGCGCGATCACCAGCCGGGCATGCTCGACCAGCGCGCGCGACGGCTGCCCGGGCTGGGGCGGCGACGCCATCGCGGTGACGTTCCGCACCACCTGCACCGGGGTCATGATCAGGCCCCAGGGAAATCCCCACCAGCCCAGCGCACCGCTGCCGACCAGGTGCAACGCCTGCGCCTTCAGCGCGCAGCGGCGGCACGAAATCCGGCGCACCGTTTTCCAGCTCGTCATGACGAGTGCCGACCACACCTGGTAGGCGTTGTGGACGTCGACCGGACCGTGACCGGAGCATTGCGGGCAAGCGCCGCCGTGGATCTTCGCCGCCAGCATCCGCGCGTCCGCATCGGGCACCTGGTCCGCGAGCTGCTGCAGCGCGCCGTTCTGCGCGCACTCCGCGTTGCAATAGCGTCGACCCTGATGGTCCACGCCGCCGAAAAGAATGGTCGTGCCGCAGGCGCCGCATGCCGCCATGTCGATGTCCCCTGAGATGGTATGAGTGAGGCCGTTCCCGCCCGATGGGCGTTCCCCGGAACGGCTCGGCATCATACCCCGGCGGATCGCATCGGCATGACCGCCGTCGCGCCTTCACTGCGAGGACCGGCACACCGCCCGCAGCATCCGGCGGCGTGCCTCCGAACGGCCGCGCGTCGCTCAGGGCGACGTCAGCTGCTTGAGGCGATCGAGGACCGTGCGCAGTTCGTCCAGCACCGCCTGCTGGCGCGCGACCTCGCCCGCGTAGGCGACCTGCGCCGCGGCGATGTCCGCGTCGCAGTGCGGGCAGGTGCGTTCGTGCGGCCAGACGTATTGCGAACAGGCGCGGCAGATCGCCATCTGCGGCAGCGGCTCGCCGATCCCGCGCAATGGCTGGAACGGCTCCGGCTTCGGCGCGGCCGGCAGCATCTCGCGCCCGGGAATCGGCGTCTCGACCAGCTCGAACCGCCCGATCGCGAACGGCTTGTCCGGCGCGGGCGCCACCTTGCGGATGGTTTCGCGCACGCCGCGCTTCTCCAGTTCCAGCGCGCGATAGTGGCAGTACGGGTTGTTGCCCGGCTTGCCGAACAGCGAATCCGAGGTCCAGGTGCAGCCGCCGCGGCAGACGTCCGCGTAGTAGCAGCTGCGGCAGAAGCCCCACAGCGAGTCGATGTCGCGCAGGCGGCCGAAGTGCAGTTCCGGCGAGTGGTTCCACAGGTCGGCGACGGTCGCTTCGCGCACGTTGCCGCCGCCATAGCCTTCCGTCGCCAGCGACGGACAGCCCTTGATGGTGCCGTCGGCCTCCAGCCCGATCACGTTCTGCCCGGCGGCGCAGCCGGTCCAGTGCAGGCGGTCGTCGCCGAAGCCGCGCCACAAGTGCTCGTAGGGGCCGAAATAGCCGAGGTTGTTGCCGAACGTCAGCAGGAAATCGCGGCCCACGCCTTCGGTGTAGAGGCGTGCGAGCAGCGGCATCAATTCGAGGATGCGGTACGGCTGCAGCAGCAGGTGGTCGTTCTCGACCGCGTTGCCCATCGCCACGGTGATCTGCAACTGCCAGTGACTGGCGCCGACCTGGATGAGCTTGTGGAACAGCGGCTCCAGCTGTTCGATGGTCTCGGCCCCGATCTGTGTATTGCAGCTCGCACCGAGGCCGATCTCCTTCGCGGTCTCGATCGCGCGGATGCCCTCCTGCCACGCGCCCTTCACGCCGCGGACGCGATCGTGCAGCTCCTCCATGCCGTCCAGCGACACGCCGATGCCGAACAGGCCGGCGCGCTTGCCGTCCTCCAGCCGCTTGCGCGTCAACGCGCGCGCGCCGGTCTGCATGCCGCAGCGGATGCCGTGCCCGGCGATGCGTTCGATCAGCTGCAGCCAGTCCCGGCGCAGGTAGGCCTCACCACCGATGAGCGTGATCTCGCGCGTGCCGAGCGCCGCGAGCTGGTCGATCACCGAGAACGCTTCCTCGGTATTCAGCTCGTTCGGACGCCGTTTGCCGGCGCGCGATCCGCAGTGCTGGCACTTGAGGTTGCACGACAGCGTGATTTCCCAGACGACATGGACCGGCACGTGCCGGTTGAGGTCGTTGAGGTTGCGCGCGCGCGCCGGCTGCGGGGCAGCATGCTGTTCCATCTCGACTCCCGGGCGATTCCATGCAGGCGGGAGAACGGCCGCGGGCGGCCATCCTCCGGGGCGATCGCGTCGGGTCGTTCGCGGCGCGCCGCGCGCGACCCGCCGATCCGCACGTCGATCAGGACTTGCCGGCGTTCAACTGCGCCAGCAGGCCTTCGGCGACCTTGGTCAGGCGCTCCACCTCGGCCTGGTCGCCGCGGTCCTTGGCCTGCTGGATCGCGAGGCCGTAGGGCGTCACCGGGATCGGCGCGGTTTCCGGGTTGGCGATCAGCTGCGCGTAGGCGGCGATCTCGCCCTTGATGCGCGCGATTTCCGCCTGGTCGCCGCGTGCCAGCGCGTCCTGGATGGTGACCGCATACAGCGGACGCACCGGTCCGCCCTGGGTCGCCAGTGCTTTCTCGACCTGCGGCAGCAGGCGCGCGATCTCCGCGGCATCCGAAAGGTGCTGGATCGCCGCGTCGCGCGCCTTCTGCAGGTCTGCGAGCGCACCGCTCTTGAGCGCGTCCTGCATCGCGACCGCGTACAGGGGAATCATGTGGGGCGTCGGGGTTGACATTGGCGTTCTCCGTCGTTGAAGGACAAGAAGGAATTCACCAGTTCCTTGTCTAGCGTGAGGTTTCCGTAACCGGAGCGTGCCCGGATGCGTGCAGTGAGGGCCGGTCCATGCCGAAGAAGGAACTGCACAGGACGGGGAGCGAAGCACCGCACGCGCCGGATCACCGACGCACGACGTCGACCGCCCCCTGAAGAAGCCTGCACCGTCTCCGTGGCGCCATGCGTGGTCGCATGCAGCGACGCAACCGTTCAAGCTTCCCGCATGCAATCTAGGTCCGCGCTTTCGTCGCTGTCAAGGCAAATCGCGATGAGGGCGATTCGTAATTTCAATGCATGCCAGACGCGCGATTTCCGCGCGGAAGCCGCATGCTTTTCGCGCCTTTCGATTGACGGTTTCGATCGGCGCATTTGATCTCGGCCGAAATGTCCGCGCAAAACGAACCCGGGCACCGCGATGCGGTGCCCGGCGCCCATGGGAAGGGCGAGAGAACGTTCTGAGGCGGGGTTACTGCGGGCAGAACTGCTGCACTTCGTAGTACTGCAGTTCGGAGGCGACCACGCTCCAGCCCAGGCCCTGCACGAGGCCGCTGGCGTCGACATACGAGGCGTTGATGCCGACGCCGGGGTACTGCCCCACCGAGACCGTGCCGTAGAGGCTCTTGGCGCCGGTCTGGGCGTTGTAGGCGTTGACGGCGGTGGGGAACCGCGAGTTGGCCGGCGAATTGCTGACGAGCTTGCTCAGCGCACTGACGTCGAGGTCGAACACGAACTGGATGTTGTTGGTCCAGTAGGCATTGACCGCGGTCGGGTAGTACGTGGGCTTGGAGCTCCAGTAGTGGTTGATCACGCGCTGCTGGCACAGCACGGGGTCGGGCGTGGCGGTCAGGGCATTGAGGCGCCCGAGCGACTGCCACCCCGCGGCGGAAGCGGAACCGGAAAACAGCAGCGCCGCGAACACGGCGAGGCACACACGCTTCATGAAAGCTCCTTGTCTGATGGGGATCACCGCACCGGCGGTGCATCCGCCGGGCGAAGGACATCATGCGCGGAGGGCGTCTCGTGTTTGGAGACTGGGCGAGGGATGTCGAGGGATGGGGTGCCGTGTTGGCTCACGGTTCGCGGAGTGACGGAGACTCTCGCGTCCGGGCTGCATGCCATGGCGGGTCAAGACCCGCACTACAACCCATCGCTTTTGTAGGGCGGGTCTTGACCCGTCTTACGGGTTCACCCGGCGCCGTCGAGCGGCACCAGGCGGCTGTCGGCATCGTAGCGCAGGCCGCAGAGCATGGCGGCCATGCCGCGCAGGGTGGCCTGCGGGCTGGCACCGCTGGCTTCGCACAGGGCGATGAACTGCGGCGGGACTTCGACGATGAGGACGTTGGACGGCTGGAACTGCGGCTTGGACATGGCGGAACCCCATTCGCCCGGCAGCCACGGTGGCCGCCGTTGGCGAATGCAACCCGCATCGCGCGCAGGCGCGTCAAGGTTTGCGCAGCAACTCGCCCCGACCTTGACGCGCCGAGCACGGTGCGACGCTGGGACGACAACGGTGGGCCTATTAGTTTCAGAGAGCTCCGTACTTCCTCAAAAGAGCAAGCTGCTTTGCAAGCTTGTCAGAGTCTGTTGTGGAGTCGAGCGACACGTTGATATTGATAATAGCTTTTGGTGGTGCAGGGCGACGAGCAGCCTTCCCCACGGCCCTCCCGCTCTCCGCATCAGACTCACTCTCGCCATCGTCATCGTCATCTACCGCATCATCCTCTGATGATTCCGATTCACTCTCTCCGACATCTTCCTGGTCCTTTTGCTGCAGGCCCTCAGCTTGTGACTTAGCCCCCAAGGAGCTGCCAGAAACGTGAACAATCTTGTCCCCATCAACGGCGACAAGGCCCGCAAACTCCATCGTTTTTACATAAAGATCTGCACAAACCTCAGTAAGGTCAGGATGAACTTTTAGATCAGCAGCTCTTTGCTTTAGCTTCGCTCGAGTTACTGAATCACCATGAAAAGTGTCAAATATGGCTTTAAATACTAAAGGTAAAAGTGCTGCCTGACGAAGAAGATCCGGTAACTCATCGGACGGCGCAGCGGATATTTTTTTGGCAAGCTCGCTAGCCGAAAATCCACTCTTCTGGTCTCCTACCATCAAACCGTATTGCTTGACGGCCGAGGCCTTAACATCTCCCTTCCCGCCTTTTGCTCCCAGTACCCCCGAGAACAATACGTCGCGCCCAATCGAAGTCGTGTGCGACTTTGATACAAGCTTATTGGCATATCCCACCGCGTCCTTCAGAGATATCCGAGGGAACACAACCCCGCCTTTACGCCCACCTTTGGGCATTACCTTCTTCTTTGGCTCGTTCATACGCTCTTCCTAAGGGCCGCAATGAGCTTCTCAAGCCCCGCTTTATAAGATTTAGAGAAGTCAGCATAGAGCTTGTCAGAGATGATCTTTGGCATCTCAGTATCATCGAGCTTCAATGGCAGGATGTGGACGTTGCGACGCTGGACCTCCGTAACCAGCGCGTTATTAAGCTCCTTCTGCACCCAAGGCGAGCCGACAGAGTTGTTGCTGATTGCGATAAGGAAGTAGTCAGATTCGGCCAAGCCTTGGGCAATCGCCTCGGGGATTGAGTCGCCCACGCGAATGCGCTGTTCGTCGAGCCACACATCGACACCTGCGGCAGTCAGGTCTGCTGCAAGTTGGCGGATGAAAGGCTTATCCGCGGAACTGTGTGAAAGGAAAGCGATGCGCCTTTCCTTATCTGCCTGATGACGCTCCTCCTTCTTTGCTTCCGCATCATCCAGTAAGTCTTCAGCCAGAAGATTTGGCTTCAGAGCCCCCATCGACTGCGCCCATTCCAGCAGCGGGTTAAGATCGACGGCGTTGAAAGGAACAATACCCGCGAGCGTCGCAGCCTTCCTGAGCGCCACATCGACCTTGTCACCTAACAGCATGAACTGCCGGACTGAGGTCAGAAGCGGCAGTCTCACAAGCGCTTCTTTCACAACTGCCTTTTTTTGGTCCTGCGACCCCTTGTAGGGATAAGGAAGCTGCAGGACGTAGCCCTTCCCCACAGAATCGACGAGACCAAGCTGAGTCGCGTTCTTCAGCAGCTTTCCCGCCGTACCTCGATCAATACTGGCGAACTGGGCAATCTCGGCCGCCGCCGGCGAATCCATCCATGCGATAGCATCGAGCACGACGAAAAGGGGATCCAGCTTCGCCGCCTCGAATCGTTGCGAGGAAGGAGCACGAGTTTGAGCCTTGTTGGCTTTGGTAGTGGCCTTCTTGGCCGGGGCTTTGGGCGTCATTCCATCTATTTATCACAAGGATAAACGCGATCCAATTGGGTCGACAGAAGTTGCCCAGCAAATCCAAGACCCAGTATCCAGCGGGCCACCGATCCCCGTTGACACCTAAGCGGCCTAAACATTTGAAACAAAAGGGGGCAGCTAGTCTCAGCCCCTCATCCGAACACAGCAGGGCAAGTGCGGGGCCGCCTGGACCAGACCGGTCCGCCCGCTTCGCCTCCGCGATAGCCTACCTGCCAGCTAGTAGTCCATCGGCGGGTAGTAATGGAAGTCGAAGCGGACGGCGAGTTCCTTGAACAGGTCCCAGATCACGCCCAAGGTGGGGTTCGCTGCGCTCACCGCCACCCTACAATGCGGGATCAATGCCCCCCGTCCAACGCCTTGAGTTCGCTGACGAGCTGATTCGCCATGTCCGCACCATCGCCATACAGCATCCGCGTGTTGTCGGCATAGAACAGCGCATTCTCGATACCCGCAAAGCCCGTGCCCTTGCCGCGCTTGATGACGATGGTGTTCTTGCTGTTGACGACATCGAGGATGGGCATGCCGTAGATCGGCGAGGCGGGGTCGGTCTTGGCGACGGGGTTGACCACGTCGTTGGCGCCGATGACCAGTGACACGTCGGTGTTGGCGAACTCGGGGTTGATGTCGTCCATGTCCGCGATGAGGTCGTACGGCACGCCGGCTTCGGCGAGCAGCACGTTCATGTGGCCGGGCATGCGGCCGGCGACGGGGTGGATGGCGAACTTCACCTTCACGCCGCGCTCGATCAGGCGCTGGGTGAGTTCCCAGATCTTGTGCTGGGCCTGGGCGACGGCCAGGCCGTAGCCGGGCACGATCACCACGCGTTCGGCGAAGGCCATCATCGCGGCGACGTCGCTGGCGTCGATGGGCTTCTGGCTGCCGGTGATGGCCTGGGCCTCGCCGGTGGCGCCGAAGTTGGAGAACAGCACCGACTTGATCGAGCGGTTCATCGCCTTCGCCATCAGGCGGGTCAGCAGGATGCCTGCGGCGCCCACCATCATGCCGGCGATGATCAGGGCCTCGTTGCCCAGCACGTAACCTTCGAACGCGACCGCGAGGCCGGTGAAGGCGTTGTAGAGCGAGATGACCACCGGCATGTCGGCGCCGCCGATGGGCAAGGTCATCAGCACGCCCAGCGCCAGCGCGGCGGCGAAGAAGCCGATGATGTACGGCACCTCCAGCGTGTGCAGCGCCAGCGCGCCCAGCACGACCGCGGCGATGGCGACCACGGCGTTGAACACCTGCTGGCCGGGGAAGGTGTAGCGCTTGTCCATGCGGCCGTCGAGCTTGGCCCAGGCGATGATCGAGCCGGTCAGCGAGACGGCGCCGATCAGCGCGCCGATGACGGCCAGCGCGAGCGTCACGTTGTTCGGCGATTCGCCGCCGGCTGAGAACTTCAGCAGTTCCACCGCGCCGATGGCCGCGGCCGAGCCGCCGCCCATGCCGTTGAACAGCGCGACCATCTGCGGCATGTCGGTGATGGCGACCTTCTTGCCCCAGATCCAGTTGACCGCGACGCCCAGCACGATGGCGACGGCGATCAGCGGCAGGTTGTGCAGGCCGGGCAGGAAGAACGTGGCGATGGTGGCCAGCACCATGCCGACGCCCGCCCACTGGATGCCGCTGCGCGCGGTCTTCGGCGAGGCCATGCGCTGCAGGCCGAGCAGGAAGAGGGTCGCGGCGACGAAGTAGCTGGCCTTCACCAGCAGGGACAGCAATTCGACGGCGCTCATGCCTTGTCCCCCTTCTTCGAGGACTTGAACATGTCGAGCATGCGTTCGGTGACGACGTAGCCGCCGGCGGCGTTGCCGGCGCCCAGCAGCACGGCGACGAAGCCGACCGCCTGCTCCAGCGGGGTCTCGGCGTGGCCGAGCACCACCATCGCGCCGATCAGGAC
>JAEWNA010000231.1 GCA_023392975.1 Pseudomonadota bacterium
CACCACGCACACGGCCTGTCCGAACGCGGTGTGGGATTGGGCGTACTACATGGACATGATCCGGACCCGGACCTGCTACGAGCCGGCGTCGATCACGCCGACCACCGGGCTGGCGCTGGGGCTGGGACGCACGCGCGCCCTGTCCGACGACGCCGACGCGGACGACCCGGACGCCTACGGCATCACCGGCGACGAACCGGTGGACGAGCCGGCGACCGCGCAGGGCCTGCGTTACGCGCGCGGGCTGGCCGCGGAAGCGCCGGACTATCCGGGCGCGAGCCGCTTCGTGCCGGCGGCGACGGGGAATTTCCGCCGCGGTCGCCGCCGCGGCGCGGTGATCGACCGCATCGTGATCCACATCACCGCCGGCGGACCGAGCCTCGACGGCACGGTGTCGTGGTTCCGCAACCCGGACGCGAAGGTCAGTTCGCACTACATCGTCGGCCGCGACGGCGAAGTGGTGCAGATGGTCCACGACGCCGACACCGCCTACCACGCCAGCAGCGCCAACTCGCGCAGCATCGGCATCGAGCACAACGGCAACAAGCCGAGCCGGCGCAACCGCCGCGACCTGCCGCCGACCGAGCGCCAGTACGAGGAATCCGCGAACCTCGTCGCCTGGCTGTGCGCGCAGCACGGCATCCCGGCCGATCGCGAGCACATCCGCGGCCACAACGAGATCTCGCCCGGCGACAACCACGACTGCCCGACCGATTACTGGGACTGGGATCACTACATGACCTACGTCGGCGCGGCGGTCGCTGCGCTGGCCGCGGCGAGCGCGCCGGCGCCCGCGGCGCAGGGGCTGGGCCTGCGTGGCTACGTGCGCGCGCAGGAGCTGCTGACCCCGTTCTACGACCCGTCCAACCCGGGCAGCGCGCTGCAGTGCACGAACGACGCCTTCAGCCAGCAGCGCGAGGAGTGGTACGTCGGCGTGGAGGACACCTCGTCGTTCCCGCATTCGGCGATCTGCTTCCTGCGCATGACCGCGCCCGACGGCAAGCAGTACACCGGCACCGGCTTCTACATCGGCCGCAACCGCATCCTCACCTGCGCGCACAACCTCAGCGGCATGAGCACGGTGCAGATCGTGCCCGGGCGCAACGGCGCCGGCACCGCGCCGTTCGGCGAGGCGACCATCGATTCGACCCAGTGGCGCGTGGCGCCGCGCTACACCGGCAGCGGCAACTGGGACAACGACCTCGCGGTGATCGACAACGCGCCGATCGAGGCGCCCAACGGCGCGTACTTCCGCTTCCTGCAGGCCACGCCGGCCAGCAGCATGCCGCTGGCGGTGTGCGGCTATTCATCCGGGTCCAACCTGCATCGCGAACTCGGGCCGGTGGCCGACCGCAACAAGCAGCACCTGCACGGCGGCCACGCCCAGGGCCAGGCCACGCCCGACACCATCGACTACGACATCCTGGCCGTCGCCGGCGCCAGCGGCTCGCCGGTGTACACCGTGCGCGACGACGGCAACGGGCTGGAAGCATTCGTGTGCGGCGTGCACGTCACCCGCGGACCGATCGACCCGGGCACCGGCGGCGCCAGCGTCAACCGCGCCTGTTTCCTCACCCCGGCCAAGCTCGACTGGATCGAAGGCCGCGCGGCGAGCTTCTCGCTCGGCGCAGCGAGCCGCGCCGTGGCGCGCCCGCTGGGCGACGCCTTCTCCATCCACTGGACCGACGTGCCGATGACCTACCAGACCAGCCCGATGTCGTGCTGGGCGGCGGCGGCCTCGATGGTGGTGGGCTGGCGCGACCAGCAGTCGATCCCCGACAGCGTCATCGCCGAGAAGGTGCCGGTGTTCGATGCCTTCAACAGCGGCCTGCTCGGGCGCGAACGTGGCTTCGTCGCCATGGCGTGGAACCTGTTCGCCGAGGAGCCGGCCTCGTACACCGTCGAAGCCTGGCGCGACATACTCGCGAACAATGGCCCGTTGTACATCGATCAGGTCATCGCCAGCGGCCGTGCCGCAGGCCATGTCCGCGTGCTGGTCGGCATGACCAGCGGTGGTGCCGCCGACGGTTCCGACACCACCATGTACATGCATGATCCGGCGCGCGGTCCGATCAAGCTCTCGTTCGCGCAGTTCCTGGGGCTGTACGAAGGTCGTACCGCCAGCACCGGTGGCTACCTGCAGTTCCAGATCTTGCACTCCGGCGGCGTGGGCAATCGGCGGCCTTCGTCGACGGCTGCGTTCTCGCTCGGTGTGTCCGCGCGCGCGCTCGGCAACGACGGTCCGTCCGACTACCCGGTCGCGCTGGTCCCGCAGCCGGACAAGAACGCCTGCTGGGCGGCGTCGATGGCGATGCTGATCGCCCATCGCCGGCAGCAGTCGCGCTCGCCCGAGTCGATCATCAACGAGATCGGCGGCAGCCTGGCCACGTCGTACGGCTGGGACCTGCTGACCGCGGCGCGCAACCATTACGGCTTCGAGGTCATCGACCAGCCGTCGAACGCCAGCATCTACCACACCCCGCGCCAGTGGGCGGAATGGCTCAACACCTACGGCCCGCTGTGGGTGGTGATCGTCGGTGCGCCGCACGCGGTGGTGGTCGCCGGCATCCGCGGCAACCTCGACGACGCCAACGACGCGCGGGTGAAGATCCTCAACCCGTGGGACACGCGGGTCGCGTTCGACAACGACCCGATCGACTTCCACCCCGCCAACAACGGCTACGAGGACTGGCTGCCGTTCATGGATTTCGCCACCGCCTTCGGCGACATGGCGCAGCCCGACTACGGCAACTGGCGCATCCTGCATCTGCCGGCCGCCGCCGCGCAGTCGCAGTCTCTGGGCGTCGGCGGACGCGTGGTGCGCTTCGCGCCGCCGCCACCGCCGATCCGCGCGCTCGAGGCCGCGGGCGAACGCGACGAACCGATCGAGCCCAGCCGCGTCGCCGGTGCGCGCATGCGGCGCACGAT
>JAEWNA010000270.1 GCA_023392975.1 Pseudomonadota bacterium
GGTCCACGACACCCTGTCCCGCGCGTCGTACTGGGCCCGCGGGATCCCGGCGGAGACGCTGGAACGCGCGCTGCGCAACTCGCTGTGCTGCAGCGGCTTCGTCGACGACCGACAGGTCGCGTTCGCCCGGGCGGTGACCGATCAGGCGACCTTCGCCTATCTCGCCGACGTGTTCGTCGTCGAGGCGCATCGCGGGCGGGGATACGGCCGCGCGATCGTCGAGGCGCTGATGGCCGACCCGCGACTGCAGGGCCTGCGCCGCTGGCACCTGGTCACCCGCGACATGCAGCCGCTGTACGCGAAGCTGGGCTTCGAACCGTTGTCGCAGCCGGAGCGGCACATGCAGAAGCATGATCCGGACGTCTATCTCCGCGACGGGGCTGCATGATGATCCGCGCCGCGCCCGGCCTCGATGCGATCCCGGCATCCGCCTGGGACGCCCTCCACGACGGCCGCAACCCGTTCGTGTCGCACGCCTTTCTCTCCGGCCTCGAAACCCATGGCTGCCTGCGCGAGGACTGGGGCTGGACGCCGCTGCATCTCACGCTCTGGGACGATGACTCGCTCATTGCCGCGGCGCCGGGCTACGTGAAGACGAATTCCCACGGCGAGTTCGTGTTCGACCATGCCTGGGCGCGGGCCTATGCCCACTACGGGCAGGACTACTACCCGAAATGGCTCTGCGCCGTGCCCTACTCCCCGGTGACGGGGCCACGCCTGCTCGCGCGCGACGCGGACGCGCGCGCGGCGCTGGTGCGCGCGATGCCCGCGCTGGTTCGGGCGGCCGGGTGCTCGTCGGCGCACGTGAACTTCCACGCGGAGGCCGACGAAGCGGCCTTCGGCGCAGACGCCTGCGACGACGCATGGCTGTCGCGGATCGACCTGCAGTACCACTGGCGCAACGACGCCGGCTGGACGGATTTCGACGCCTTCCTCGCCGCGATGGACCACAAGCACCGCAAGAACATCCGCCAGGAGCGGGCGAAGGTCGCGCGCGCCGGGGTGACGTTCCGCATCGTCCACGGCGACGAGGCGACCGAAGCCGACCTCGCCGCGATGCACGGGTTCTACCGGCGCACGTTCGACGACTACGGCAATTCGCCGGCGCTGACGCTGCCGTTCTTCCGGCATCTGGCGCAAACGCTGCCGCGCGGGCTGGTGCTGATCCTCGCCGAACTGGACGGCGCGCCGATCGCCGGCGCGTTCTGCCTGCGCGGCGGCGACACCTTGTACGGCCGCTACTGGGGCGCGTCGCGGACGCTGCCCGGCCTGCATTTCGAGACCTGCTACTACCAGGGCATCGACTACTGCCTGCGCGAAGGCCTGACCCGGTTCGAGCCCGGCGCGCAGGGCGAGCACAAGATCGACCGCGGTTTCCTGCCGACCCTCGTGCGCAGCCGGCACTGGATCGCCGAGGCCGGCTTCGCCGACGCCCTCGCCCGCTGGTGCGACGAGGAGGCCGAGGCGACCCGGCGCTGGGCGGCCGAACTGGCGATGCATTCGCCGTTCCGCGACACATCGACGCCGTGACGCTGCGTCTGACCTGGCTGCCGGCCGACCCGGACGCCCCGTTTCCGCCGGCGACCGCCGCGCTGGAGGACCCGAACGGGCTGCTCGCGGCCGGCGGCGACCTGCATCCGTCGCGGCTGCTCAATGCCTACCGCCACGGCATCTTCCCGTGGTTCTCGGAAGGCGAGCCGATCCTGTGGTGGTCGCCCGCGCCCCGCGCCGTGTTCCGCACCGACGGTCTGCACTTGTCGCGGCGCGACCGGCGGATGCTGCGCGGCTCGGGCTGGACCGCGCGCGCCGACACCGCGTTCGCCGACATCGTCCGCGCCTGCGCCGGCATGCCGCGCCCGGGCCAGGACGGCACCTGGATCACCGCGGCGATGCAGGCGGCGTATCTCGACCTGCACCGGCTCGGGCACGCCCACAGCGTCGAGGTCTTCGACGGCGACGGCCGACTGGCCGGCGGGATCTACGGCGTCGCCATCGGCCGGATGTTCTTCGGCGAGAGCATGGTCAGCCTGACATCGGGCGGCTCGAAGGCCGCGCTGGCGGCCCTCGCCCATCGCCTGCACGCGTGGGGCTGGCCGCTGATCGACGCCCAGGTCGAGCATCCGCACCTGGCCCGGCTCGGGGCCGAGGCCTGGCCGCGGGAGCGGTTCCTGGAGGCGATCGCGACGCTGACCGCCGCGCCGGGACGGGTCGGCCGCTGGACCGGCGACTTCGGGGCGATACCGCTGTCCGCCATCGTCTGAGCCGGGCCGTTTTGCGCGAACCGCCCGTTCGTGGCAGAATGCGCGGCTTCGTCGGGCCATCGCCCGGCCCCACCACAGATGCAGGGCGCATGGCGAAAGACGACGTCATCGAATTCGAAGGGACCGTGTCCGAAACGCTCCCGAACACCATGTTCCGAGTGAAGCTCGAGAACGGGCACGAGATCATTGCCCACATCTCCGGGCGGATGCGCAAGAACTACATCCGCATCCTCACCGGCGACAAGGTCAAGGTCGAGATGACCCCCTACGACCTGACCAAGGGCCGCATCACGTATCGCATGAAGTGATGCTCGCAGCCCCTTGAAAAATCAGGACAAAAACAAAGGCGGCCGATGGCCGCCTTTGTCGTTTTCGGGAAGCGCGCGCCTCAGTCGACGATCGCCGGCAACAGCTTCTCCGGCTCGGCCTGGGCCTCGACCACCAGTTCGTCGTCGCGCACGTCGATCGACACCCGGCCGCCGTTCAACAGCTTGCCGAACAGCAGCTCGTCCGCCAGCGGCCGCTTGATCCGGTCCTGGATGACCCGGGCCATCGGCCGGGCGCCCATGAGCGGGTCGAAGCCATGCTCGGCCAGCCAGTCGCGGGCCGCCGGGGTCGCCGACAGCGACACGTCCTTCTCGTGCAGCAGGGTCTCCAGCTCGATCAGGAACTTGTCCACGACCCGCAGGATGTGGTCGAAGCCCAGCGCCTGGAACTGCACCACCGCGTCGAGGCGGTTGCGGAATTCCGGGCTGAAGCTGCGGCGGATGACTTCCATCGCATCGGTGCTGTGGTCCTGCTTGGTGAAGCCGATCGACCGCCGCGCGGCCTGCACGGCGCCCGCGTTGGTGGTCATCACCACGATCACGTTGCGGAAATTCGCCTCGCGCCCGTTGGTGTCGGTCAGGATGCCGCGGTCCATCACCTGCAGCAGGATGTTGAAGATGTCCGGGTGGGCCTTCTCCACCTCGTCCAGCAGCAGCACGCAGTGCGGGGTCTTGACGATCTTCTCGGTCAGCAGGCCACCCTGGTCGAAGCCGACGTAGCCCGGAGGCGCGCCGATCAGGCGGCTGACCGAATGCGGCTCCATGTACTCGCTCATGTCGAAGCGGACCAGCTCGATGCCGAGCTGCAGCGCCAGCTGCCGGGTGACTTCGGTCTTGCCGACGCCGGTCGGGCCGGCGAACAGGAAGCTGCCGATCGGCTTGTCCGGGTTCGCCAGCCCCGAGCGCGCGAGCTTGATCGCCGCGGTCAGGGTGTCGATCGCCGGATCCTGGCCGAAGATCACCATCTTCAGGTTGCGCTCGAGGTGCTGCAGCACGTCCTTGTCGGACGCGCTGACCTGCTTGGGCGGGATCCGCGCCATCTTGGCGATGATCAGCTCGACCTCCTCGACGTCGATCCGCTGCTTGCGGGACTCCGGCGCCAGCAACTGCTGGCGCGCGCCGGCCTCGTCGATCACGTCGATGGCCTTGTCGGGCAGCAGGCGATCGTTGAGGTGCTTGACCGACAGGTCAACCGCCGCCTGGATCGCGTCATCGGCGTAGGTGACGTTGTGGTGGGCCTCGTAGCGCGGCCGCAGCCCGCGCAGGATCTCCACCGCCTCGCCGATCGTCGGCTCGACCACGTCGATCTTCTGGAAGCGGCGGGCCAGCGCCCGGTCCTTCTCGAAGATGCCGCGATATTCCTGGAACGTCGTCGAACCGATGCAGCGCAGGTCGCCCGACGCCAGCGCCGGCTTGATCAGGTTGCTCGCGTCCATGGTGCCGCCGCTCGCCGAGCCGGCACCGATGATGGTGTGGATCTCGTCGATGAACAGGACCGCATGCGGGATCTTCTTCAGCGCGGCCAGCACCGACTTCAGGCGCTTCTCGAAGTCGCCGCGGTACTTGGTGCCCGCCACC
>JAEWNA010000289.1 GCA_023392975.1 Pseudomonadota bacterium
GGGGGACGAACGCGCATGTGGTGGTGGCGGAGTCTGCGGCGCCGACGCCGGTGCCCACCGCGACGGGCCCGGTGCTGGTGGTGCTGTCGGCGCGGACGGAGGCGCAGCTGCGGCAGAAGGCGCGCGACCTCGTGGCGTTCGTGCGCGAGCGTGCGGACGTGGATCTGGCCTCGTTGGCGTACACGCTGCAGGTCGGCCGCGAAGCGATGGAGGAGCGGCTGGCCTTCGTTGTGAACAGTGGACAAGCCGTGCTCGAAACGCTCGATGCCTATCTCGGCGGAGTGTCCGGCAGCGCCGTCATGCATGCAGGAAACATGGGGCGAAGCCGTCACGAGCTGGCGCTGTTCGCCGACGACGACCAGTTGCGGCTGTCGCTGATCGAGCGCTGCGTTTCACAGGGCGACATCGACAGGCTGGCCGAGCTGTGGTCGAAAGGCCTGTCGATGCAGTGGCGACTGTTGTACCCGGGCGGAACGCCGCGCCGCATGCGGCTGCCGACGTATCCGTTCGCCCGTGAACGCTACTGGCTCGATCCGGCGGACAGCGAGATTCCGGTCGATTCCGACGCCTCGTCGATGCTGCACCCGCTGTTGCACAGGAACGTGTCGAACCTGTCTGGTCTGAAGTACGAAAGCAGGTTCACGGGATCGGAATTCTTCCTTGCGGATCACCAGGTCGTGCTTGCCGGGAATGTCGAAAAAGTGCTGCCGGGCGTGGCCTACCTGGAAATGGCGCGGGCGGCATTCTCCGATGCGTCCGAGCACATGAACGCGGATGCTCCGATCGAACTGCGCAATGTGCTCTGGACGGCGCCTTACGTCGCTGGTCATCGCGGCCGGGTGGAGATCGCGATCGAATCCGGTCGCGGCGACATCGCCAATCCGGATCTCGCCGACTTCGCGATCAGGAGCACGGAGGGAGATCGGACGACGATCCATTGCAGCGGCAGGGTGGCGCGGATCGACGGCGTGCAGACGAAATCGGTCGACTTCGACGCCATCCGGAATCATCTACAGCTCGGAACCGTAGAGAGCGAAGGGTTGTACCGCTCGCTGGGCGCCATGGGCCTGCATTATGGCCCGGCGCATCAGGCGCTGGTGTCGGCCGGGGTCGGTGAGGGGCAATTACTGGCGAACCTGCAATTGCCTGACACGTTGCCTCGCGCACATCGTGAATCGCATGTCCTGCACCCGTCGCTGATGGATGGAGCGGTGCAATCCGTGGTCGCGCTGATGATGCAGGCCGATGCGTTGTCGGCAGATCCACCGGTGCCGTTCGCCCTGGATACGCTTCGGATCATCGCGCCGTGTCCGGATCATGCCGTGGTCTGGTTGCGCAAAACGAGCCCCGATGGCTTCGGCCAAGGCAACTGGACGTTCGATCTCGACATCTGCGACGAGGGCGGCGTCATCTGTGTCGAAATGCGCGGGTTCGTCCTGCGTGCGGCTGGGGCTGCGGCAACGGTCGTCGATGCTCCGGCCTCCACGCGCGACGGCCCTCCGGTGTCCATCCGTGACGATGACGCCGCGGTTTTTTTCCGCCAACTGGTCGACGCGGTCGCGGACAACAGGATGTCGGTCGAGGAAGCGTTGGCGTTGAGTTGAAGTATCGGCGGCAGCGATCGAGCGTTAGCAGCGGTATCCCAGGCATTACGGACCATCGAGAAGCGTTTCATGACGAAGCAGGCATTGGAAAAGGTGTATCGCGATCTCTCCGCAGGTCGCCTCTCGAGGCAAGACGCCTTCGAGAGAGTCATGGCGCTCAAACATTCCAGTGGGCAGACCGACGCCATCCTGATGGCTTCACCCGTGTGGCACTCGCTGGACGCTGCGGGCGAGGTCGCAGCGTGGTCGCAGCACCACGTGCTGGCGATCGGCCTGCCGTCGCCGTCGGTCGAGGCGCTGCGTTCGCGGTGGCCGCAGGCGCGGGTGCAGGCGCTGCCTTCGGTCGAGGGCGACCTTGGTGAGCGCTACACATTGGCGGCCCTCGCGTGCTTCGAGCACGTGCAGGCGGTGCTGCGCAGCGCGCCGGAGGGCGCGGTGTTTGTCCAGGTGGTGGTCGGCGAGGCCGAGACTTCGCCGGTGTACGCCGGCCTGTCGGGCCTGCTGAAGACGGTGTCGCTGGAGAACCCGCAGGTGCGGGGCCAGGTGGTGCTGGGCGTGACGGCGGACGAGGCCGTCACGCAGGTCGCGTCGGCGCTGGCGCATGTGAGTGAGGCGGTAGTGCGGATCGCGGGCGCGGGTCTGGAAGCACAAGGCTGGGAAGAGGTGCCGGCTGTGATGCCGGAAGCGGATGCGCCACCGGTGTTCAAGGAGCACGGGGTCTATCTGATCACCGGCGGCCTCGGCGGTCTGGGCGTGGTGTTCGCGGAGGAGATCCTGCGGAGCACGACGCGGGGTCGGGTGGTGCTGTCGGGTCGCGGCGAGGCGACGGGCGAACGCGCCGAGCGCCTGGAGACGCTGCGTGCACTCGGCGGCGATCGCGTGTCGTATCGCCCGGTCGACCTGGAGGATGCGTCGTCAGTGGCGTCTCTGGTGGCATGGGTGCGCGAGACGAACGGCGCTCTGGATGGCGTGCTGCACAGCGCGGGGATGGTGTCGGACGCGTTCGTGGTGAAGAAGGACGCGGCGACGTTCGCGCAGGTGCTGGGCCCGAAGGTGCGCGGCACGATGCATCTGCTGTCGGCGCTGGAGGGCGTGGACGTCGATTTCGTGGCGCTGTTCTCGTCGGTGGCGGGTGCGTTCGGGAACGTGGGCCAGGCGGACTACGCGGCGGCGAACGGGTTCCTGGACGGCGTGGCCGGTGGCCGGGTGGTGTCGGTGAACTGGCCGTTGTGGGCGACGGGCGGGATGGCGCTGTCGCCGGAACTCGCCACAGAGCTGCGGCGGACGACAGGCATGGTCGCGATGACGACGTCGGAGGGGCTGCAGGCGCTGCGTCGCGCGTTGTCGCAGGTCGGGCCGCGGAGCGTGGTGCTGGCGGGCGAGGTGGGGAAGCTGCGGTCGGTGTTGTCGACGGGCGTGCTGGGCGCGGTGGCGCCGCTGCCATCGGCGCCTGCTGCCGTGGTAAAGGCCGAAGCGACCGGCGCGGCCACGCCGATGCTGGACGAGGAGACGCTGCGCGCTCGCCTGCAGGACTGGCTGCGTCGCCGGTTCGGGTCGGTGCTGAAGCTGTCGTCGCAGCGGATCGACGTGCGCGCATCGCTGGAGCAGTACGGGATCGACTCGATCCTGGCGATGCAATTGACTGCG
>JAEWNA010000292.1 GCA_023392975.1 Pseudomonadota bacterium
TGTCGCTGCCCTTGGTGGCGCGCGAGGAGTTCACGTCAATGGCGGTCAGCGCCTCGGTCTGGTCGACCACGATCGAGCCGCCGGAGGGCAGGCGCACCGAGCGCTCGTAGGCGTTCTCGATCTGCGACTCGATCTGGTAGCGGTTAAATAGCGGGACATCGTCCGTGTAGTGCTTGAGCTTGCGCACGTTGTGCGGCATCACCTGCTGCACGAAGTCCTTGGCCTCCGCGTACATCTCCTCGGTGTCGACCAGGATCTCGCCGATGTCCGGGCGCATGTAGTCGCGCAGGGCGCGGATGATCAGGCGCGATTCCTGGTAGATCAGGAACGGCGAGGTCTTCTTCAGCGCGGCTTCGGCGATCGCGCGCCAGACGCTGAGCAGGTAGTCGAGGTCCCACTGCAGCTCTTCGGCATCGCGGCCGACGCCGGCGGTGCGGATGATCACCCCCATCTCGTCGGGGATGTTCAGCTTGTCCATCGCTTCCTTCAGCGCGGCGCGGTCGTCGCCCTCGATCCGGCGCGAGACGCCGCCGGCGGTGGGCGAGTTCGGCATCAGCACCATGTAGCGGCCGGCCAGCGAGATGAACGTGGTCAGGGCGGCGCCCTTGTTGCCGCGCTCTTCCTTGTCGACCTGGACCACGACTTCCTGGCCCTCGCGCAGGAGCTCCTTGATGCCGGCCTTGTGGTGATCCACGCCGGACTGGAAGTAGTCGCGGGAGATTTCCTTCAGCGGCAGGAAGCCATGGCGTTCGGCGCCGTACTCGACGAAGGCGGCTTCCAGCGAAGGTTCGAGCCGGGTGATGCGGCCCTTGTAGATGTTGGACTTCTTCTGTTCCTTGGCCGGGATTTCGATGTCGATGTCGTACAGCGTCTGGCCATCGACGATCGCGACGCGCAGTTCTTCTGCCTGCGTCGCGTTGATCAGCATGCGTTTCATGGACTTGCGTTCCTTGGCGCCTTGCCCGTCGTGGGACGGGCGCGCGGAACGCCGGGGCGTCTTCGCCTCTGGAGACTCCTGCGGTCGCATCGCGCGCCTGACGCCCCGCTGGCAGACAACCTTGCGGGGCGGGCGCGCGGCCGGGGCCGCTTCGTTGTTTCCAGCGCTGCAACACCACGGCGGGCCGCGGGAGCGCTTCTTTCTGGTGTGTTGCCGGGCCGGCCGCTTGCGACGGGCGCCTGGTGGCGCGTCGTCTCGGCGGCGCGGGACGTGTTCGTTGCCCGGGCGCCAGGCGCCCGGCGATACGCCGGCCTGCCGACGAGCCGCTAACATGGCCGCCCCGGGGGCGGTGGCCGCGCACTGCATCGGAATCGCGGGGGAGCTGGGCTTTCGGCCCGATGGGTGCCGACGTTGCCGTCGCCCCCGGACTCCCTGCGAAATCAAACCCTTATATCGCGCGGCGAGTGTAGCAGATCAGGACCCCGGATGACCGCAAACGCCCCCAGTGCCCCCTCGTCCGCCCAGGTCCGCATGGTCCGCGTTCCCGACGACCGCGGCGGCCAGCGGCTCGACAATTTCCTGCTCGGCCAGCTGAAGGGTGCGCCCAAGTCGTTGATCTACAAGATCGTGCGCAGCGGACAGGTCCGGGTGAACGGCGGCCGGGCCAAACCCGAGACCCGGCTGGAGGGGGGCGACGAAGTCCGCATCCCGCCGGTCCGCCTCGGCGAGGCCGGGGAGAAGGGCGTCCCGCCCAAGGGCCTGATGGCCGCGCTCGACGCCAGCATCGTGTTCGAGGACGCCCGGCTGCTGGCGATCAGCAAACCCTCCGGGATCGCCAGCCACGGCGGGTCCGGGATCGGCTTCGGGGTGATCGAGACCCTGCGCGCGCTGCGCCCGAACGAATCGCTGGAACTGGTGCATCGCCTGGACCGCGACACCTCCGGGCTGATGGTGATCGCCAAGAAGCGCTCGGCGCTGATCGAACTGCAGGCGCTGATGCGCGAGCCCGACACCGACGACGGCCGCGGTATCGCCAAGCGCTACCTCGCGCTGCTGGCCGGCCGGATGCCGAACGGGGTGATGACCGTCGACGCGCCGCTGCACATCGGCCTGCGCCAGGGCGGCGAGCGCCACGTCCAGGTGAACTCGGCCGGCAAGCCTTCGCTCAGCCATTTCCGGACGCTGGAGCGCCGCGGCGGCCATTCCTACTGCGAGGTGCGGATCGAGACCGGCCGCACCCACCAGATCCGCGTCCATGCCCAGCACATCGGCCACCCCGTCGCCGGCGACGACAAGTACGGCGACCCCGAGGTCAACAGGCGCCTGCGCGAACAGGCAGGCCTCAAGCGCCTGTTCCTGCATGCCGCGTCGCTGGAATTCGCGCTGGATGGCGGCCGCACGGACTATCTGCTCACTGCGCCGCTGGCGCCGGAGCTGGTGGAGGTGCTGGATCGGTTGGGGTGAGGCTCACTCCGAGGAGGCATCGGTGAGGATGGCGTGGAGGGTTTTTCCCATCTCCGTCAGCTCATAACCCGTCTCGCCGACGTCGTTGAAGACCCTGCCAGCGATGGCATGCGTGATTCCCGAGCCGGACAGCGGGCGCATCCATTCGATGGCATAGGACGGATGGATGTCCGCATTCCAGCGGGAAAGTTTCGCCAAGTCATCTGTAAAGGCCGAATCCACGGCGTGGGCGATTCGGCGCAACGTGGTCGCATCGATCCTGTCGTCCAGAAACGCGGCGAAGACCTTCGCCAGCATGGCTGGCTTGTCGAGGTCGGTCATCCTTTCGAGGACGAGGAAGAGCGTCTCCCCGATTCTTTCGGCTTCCTCCGGTGAAGAGGCGATGCCCTCCTTCAATTTCGCCCGTGCCTTGTCCGTCCGGAGTTCCGGAGACTGGATGAACTTGTGCAGTTTCGCCGCGAACGCACGGCTCCGGAGGTCGTCGACGCCGTGGAGAATCCGCAGCGCAGTGCCGATCACCGGGACCGCCTTCACGGCCTCGTTGTCCGTGGCAAGGTCGATGGCCGCTTCCGACCCTTCCAGAAACGCCTCCAGAAAATGCCGATTCTTCTTTTTCGTCATTTTCGTGTCCTTGCAGGGGGGGAATGGCTGAGCCGTGCCGCGAAGACGTGTGGCAACACTGCCGTCCCCGCATCAAGCATGCGGCCGTCGACGACACTGGGACGACGGCGTGCCGTTCCGTCGTGTGATCACAATGCCGTGTAGACGATCAGGAACCCGCAGACCACCAGCAGCGCCAGCGAGCAGGCGAACGTGATCTCCAGGAAGCGCAGGGTCCGCGCCAGCCGCTGCGCGGCGCGCGTCTTGGTGCCGAGGTAGGCGCCGAAGCAGACGATGACGAAGCCCAGCGCGGAGAGCAGGCACAGGTCGTCGGTGATGGTGTCGGTGCGGGTGATCGAGGACTTCGCGCCGATCACGCCGACCAGGGCCAGGCTGATGCCGGCCATGGTGCTGCCCGACGCGATCAGGGTGTCGAGGGTCTCGCGCGGGGCGCGCGCGAGCGCCGCTTCGAGACCGGCGTGGTGGTCGTGGTGCGCCGCGTCGTGGTCCGGCGCGTTTCGATCCGGCACGGTCTGCCCGGGCAGGGTGGGCGGTTGAGCGGAGGGCGCCTGCGAGGCCTGCTCTTGCAGGACGTGTTCTTGCAGGGCGTGCCCGGACCGCTCCATCGCGCTCATCCCGCCAACGCCTCTACTTTCGCCGCGCAGATGAAGTCGTTCTCGCTGAGGCCGCCGACGTCGTGGGTCGAGAAGCGGACGACGCAGCGGTCGTAGTGCACGCCGAGGTCCGGGTGGTGGTCCTCGCGGTGGGCGATGAAGGCCAGCGCGTTCACGAAGGCCATCGTCCGGTGGTAGTCGGGGAAGGGGAAGGTCTTGACCAGCGCGTGGCCGTTCTCCGCGAGTTCCCAGCCGGGGAGCTGCGGCATGAGTTCGGCGATCTGCGCCGGCGGCAGGCGATGTTCGTGGCCGCGGCGGGGGACGCAATGCGCCTGGGCGAGGGGGACGAGGTCGGACACGGGCGACTCCTTGCGGTGCGGGGAAGCTGAACACTGTTCCGCCGGCGTAACGAAAGCCTGACGAGCGCGCGCCGGGTGGGCCGCTAGAATAGCCGGATGATCCAGATTTCCGAATCCGCGCAGTCGCACTTCCGCCGTCTGATCGAACGCGAGGCCCTGCCCGGACTGGGGGTGCGCCTCAGCGCGGTCCATCCCGGCACGCCGCGCGCCGACGTGCGCCTGGAGTTCGCCGAACCCGGTGACCTCCAGGGCGACGAATGGGCGGTGGACTGCGAGGGCTTCACGCTGTGGCTCGACGCCGGCAGCGTGCGCTTCCTCGACGGCGCGGAGATCGACTACGCCCAGCAGGCGACGGGCGGACAACTGCAGATCCGCGCACCGAAGATCAAGGGCGCCGCCCCGGATGCCGCGGCTTCGCTGGTCGAGCGGGTGCAGTGGGTGGTGGAGCAGGAGATCAATCCCCAGCTCGCCCAGCATCGCGGCCATGTCAGCGTCCACGAGGTCACGGCCGAGGGCGTGGTGATCCTCGGGTTCGGTGGCGGCTGCCACGGCTGCGGCATGGCCGACGTGACCCTCAAGCAGGGCATCGAGAAGACCCTTCTGGAGAAGGTGCCGGGTGTGACCGCGGTACGGGACGCGACCGATCACGCCAGCGGAACGGCGCCCTACATCGCACGTTCGTCGTCCTGACCGCGCCGGCCCGCGCGTGTTCTCGGCCGCGGAACTGATCGACGCCCTCCAGGCCGGCCATCGGCGGCGGTTTCCGTTGCAGTCCGAGCGGCCGTTCGGCGAATTCCCGCCGACCTGGCGCACCTGGTTCCTGTCGATGCGCGAACGCGCCGGCGCGGTGGTCGGCGCCCCGTCCGCCGACTTCGTCACGCTGCTCGGCGCGCGTCCGCCCAGGCCCCGGCCGAAGGCGCCCGCGCCGCTGACGCGCTGGCAGGCGCTGCGCCGGATGGGGCGTCAGCAATGGGAAGCGCCACCGCCGGACCAGCGCCGTACGCGGCGTTTCGCGGCGGCGTTTTCCGGGGCCCTGCATCTGGTGTTCGTGGTCCTGCTGCTGTGGCTGGGTGATGTGCTGGGCGACCGGCCGCCACCGCCGCAGGAGGACGAAGCCATGCTGGTGGAGTTCATCGGCGAAGGCACGCCGAACGACGAGACCGGTGGGGCGCCGGCAGAGGGCACGGCCCCGGAGGCCGCCGCCGCGACGACGGACAGGACGGCGTCCGATGCGACCGCCTCTGCCGCATCGCGAACCGATGTCGCGCAGGCGACGACATCGCCGGCATCAACCTCTACTGAATCTGCCTCCCCCGAATCCGCCTCGCCGCCTGCGGAACCTGAGACGAGCGCCCGGACGGAAGCCTCGCCACCAACCCCGGCGGTGCCGCCGACCGATGTCCCGGTGTCGGAGGTGCCGCTGCCCGAACTGCGCGCGCCGGAGATCGCGCTGACGCCGCCACCCCCGCCGGAGCCGACCCCGCCCCCCGTCGTCGAGCCGGCGCCGGCCCCTCCGGCGAAGGTCGAACAGCCGCTCGCGGTCACGCAGACGCCAAAACCCGACAACGCGTTCCGCCTGCCGCCGCCGACGCCGCCGACCCCCGCCCAGGTGGTGACGCCGCCGACGCCGGAGGTCCGCGCGATCGCCGTCGTTCCACCGCCGGTGCCGCAACCCGTGCCGCGCACCGAGGCTGCACCGCCGACGCCGAAGCCGCCGAAACCGGCGCCTCCGGTCCCTCCGGCGCCGCCCCAGCCCCAACCCAAGCCACCGACGGCCCCGGCCCCGAAACCGGCCGTCCCCACGCGGCCGACCCCGGTGCCGCCCGCGCCGAAGC
>JAEWNA010000327.1 GCA_023392975.1 Pseudomonadota bacterium
GAGCGGCAGCGGCTGATCGAGGCCATGGCCGAGGACATCGCCCAGGCGATCGTGCGCGCGCGGCTGGTGTCGGCGCTGGAGGACGCGCGCGTCAACGGCGAGACCGAGCGCCTGCGTTCGGCGCTGCTGTCGTCGGTGTCGCACGACCTGCGCTCGCCGCTGGCGGCCATCCTCGGCGCGGCCGGCAGCCTCGACAGCTTCGGCGACGCGATGTCGGCGGAGGATCGCCACAGCCTGCTCAACACCGTGCGGCTGGAAGGCGAACGCCTGGACCGCTACATCCAGAACCTGCTGGACATGACCCGTCTCGGCCACGGCGGCCTCACCCTCAACCGCGACTGGATCGGCGTGGGCGAGCTGATCGGCTCGGCGGTGTCGCGCCTGCAGCGCTACCAGCCGCAGGTTCGCTTCGAAGTGTCGCCGACCGGCGACCTCGCGCCGCTGTGGGTGCATCCGGCCCTGGTCGAGCAGGCGCTGTTCAACGTGATCGAGAACGCCGCGAAATTCTCGCCGCCCGGCGAGGCGATCGCGATCGAGGCCCGGGACGTGGGGGACGCGCTGCGCATCGACGTGCGCGACCGCGGCCCCGGCATCCCCGAGCACGAACGCCAGCGCATCTTCGACATGTTCTTCACCCTGGAACGCGGCGACCGCAATCGGCACGGCACCGGCCTGGGGCTGTCGATCACCCAGGGACTCATTGGCGCCCACGGCGGCAGCGTCGAAGCCCTGCCCGGGCACAACGGCCGCGGCACCACCGTGCGGATCATGCTGCCGCGGCTGCGGCCGCCAGGGACACCGGCGTGACGATGCCCGGCCTGCGCCCGCGCGTCGCGCCTAGACCCGCAGCAGCCCGCGGAATCCGCGCGCGGCGTAATACGACTCCGCGCCGTTGTGGTAGACGAACACCTGGTCGTAGCGGCGGTCGCAGAACAGCGCACCGCCGAGTGTGCGGATGGCCGCGGGCGTGGCGATCCAGCTCGAGGTCTTGAGATCGAAGCGGCCCAGGGTCTGCAGCCGGCGATACTCGGCCTCGGTCAGCAGCCGGACGCCCATCGCCTCGGCCATCGCCACCGCGCTGCCGGCCGGCTTGTTCGCCTTGCGGGCCGCGAGGGCGTCGGCGTCGTAGCACAGGCTGCGGCGACCCGAAGGGCTTTCCGCCGAACAGTCGACGAAGACGACTTCGCCGCTCGCCGGATCGTGGTCGACGACATCCGGTTCGCCACCGGAGGCCTCCATCGCGGCGAGCGCCTTCAGCGCGCCCGGCGCGGACGTCAATCGCGCCAGCACCGCGGGCCACGCGACATCGGCGTGCCGCGCCTTGTGCCGTTCGAAGCGCCCCTTCAGGGTCTCGAGCAATGCCTCGTGCCGTGGCGTGGCCATGTCGCGCTCCGTTCTCGTGACGGGAACGCATCTTCGCATGCGACCGGACCGCGGCGAAGCGCGGGCCGCGGCACTGCATGTCGGCAAGAGCGCGACATCGCAGCAGACGCCGCGCGACCTCCGCGGACGCCTCGGATGCGCGGCGCCGGGAGACGCCCGGCGTCTTGGGCGGGCGGGCCGAGCGTCAGCGGCAGGACGCGCGTGTCGCCCGGCCAGGCGCGATCACGGTGCAGGCGCGGGGCGCTCGCCGGCATCGGGCGACGACGCGTCGCGCTCGGAACGCTTCTTCGCGAGCTTCTGCTCCTTCTGCTTCTTCTTGGCCAGTTCGCGCTGCCGCTTCTCGAAGGAATAATTGATCTTTGCCAATGTCGTGTCTCGTCGGGAGGGGAAGTCAGGTCTTGTCGGGGGCGGGGTCCGCGGGCTCGACCCGGGGCTTGGCGCCCACGCGGGAAGCCGTCGATCTGGCGGACTTGGTGGTGATCCGCAAGGGAGTATTGCCGAGCACTTCGATCTGTCCCCCCGCCTGCTCGAAGGCGGCCATGTCCTCGGCGATGCGTTCGCGGGCCAGTTCATGGGGCGGGATGTAGGGGCCGACGGCCGAAGCGCTCTTCGCGATGTCGACGGCATCGGCCTTGCGGCGGACGGCCATGGCGCCTCCTCAGACCAGGGTGGTTTCGATGTCGCGGGCGGCGTATTCGTCGCGGACCGCGCTGCAGTACGGGCCGCCCATGACGAAGCTGCGGCACACGGTGGGGCGGGTGTCGTAGATCCGGCAATTCATCCGGACCCCGTCCAGCGCCACGCACCAGCCTTCCGGGTCGCGCGCCATGACGTGCAGGCCGCCGGGCAGGTGCGTGGTCAGGTGGGCGGGCACGCTGTCTTCCTCGCCCAGCACCACCGTCAGGCGACAGCAGACCGCCTCGCAGGCCGTGCAGCGGATCGCGCTGCGCGCCTCGCGCGCCATGCGGTTCATGCCGGCGCCCCGGCGACGCGGCGGACGTAATGCAGCAGCCGGCCGCGGAACGGCGGCGCGTCGGCATCGTCCATCGGACAGCGCAGTTCGGTGCATTCGAAGCCGGCCGCACCGAGCATGCGGCTGAAACGCCCGCTCTCGCCGCGCCCGGGGTCGGTGATGACGACCTCGGCCTCGGGCGACGCATGGCGCTCGACGACGCCGGCGAGCAGCGTCGCATGCGTCGATTCGTAGAGCACGTCGCTGGCGATGATCAGGTCGAAGCGTCCCAGCGCGGGCAGCTCGACGTCCCAGCGCAGGTGGCGGTAATGCACGGCCGGCAGCGCGTTCAGGGCGGCGTTGTAGGCGAGGAAGGGTTCGGCCAGCGGATGGATGTCGGACGCGACGATGTCGCCGCCGCGTCGCTGCAGGACCAGGCTGGCCAGCCCGATGCCGCAGCCCAGTTCGAGGATGCGCTTGCCCTCGATGTCGAAACGGGACATCGCCTGCGCGAGCAGGCGACCGGCCGGCCACAGCTGGCCGAACAGGCACCATTGCGCGGAGGAAATGCCCAGGCGCGCGCCATAACCGTCCGGGTCGCTGAACTGCTGCTTGTCGCTGAGGATGCGCAACAGATAGGGATGGCCACTGATGGTGACCGCCTGCTTGCGCGTGGAATAACCGGGCATGAAACGCTCCCGTTGAGCGGCCGCCCGGAACGCATCGGGACGGGTCACGCATGAGAGGGAGCGGAGCGGGCAACTGCCTGGGCGGCTGCGCGGAACGCGCGTGCAGGCGGGGCCTGATGCCCGCATCGTAGCATCCGGCGGAATTTCCTGCTTTTTTCCCGCGCGAACGTGCGTCAAAACCGGAGCGATGGCCGCGATTCCGGGTGCATGTCCCGGGCGGCATGCCCCAAGCGGCATGTCCCGGCGTGCGGGCGCAGGGACGGCCTGGCGCCGAAGCGCGAAGCCCCGGCACGCGCCCGGGGCTTCGCGACAGCGGGG
>JAEWNA010000353.1 GCA_023392975.1 Pseudomonadota bacterium
CGCGGCGGATCGTCGCCGGCGCGGCCTCGGACAGGCCGAGGTGCCGCACCTTGCCGGCCTCGACCAGCCGCGCCATCGCGCCCACGGTGTCCTCGATCGGCACCGTGCGATCGACGCGGTGCTGGTAATAGAGGTCGATGCAGTCCACGCCGAGGCGCTGCAGGCTGGCGTCGCAGGCGGCGGTCACGTACTCCGGCCGGCCGTTCACGCCGAGGAAGGCACCGTCGGGGCCGCGCACGTTGCCGAACTTGGTCGCCAGCACGATCTCGTCGCGGCGTTCGCGCAGGATCTTGGCGAGCAGCTTCTCGTTCTCGCCGACGCCGTACATGTCGGCGGTATCGAGGAAGTTCACGCCGATGTCCAGCGCGTGATGCAGCACGGCGAGGTTGGTCGCCTCCTCGCTGGGGCCGTAGAAATCGGACATGCCCATGCAGCCGAGGCCGAGGGCGGAGACGACGAGGCCGTTGCGGCCCAGGGTACGGCGGGGGAAGGGAGCGGTCATGGCGGGTGCTCGCGTGGGGGAGGGTGGACGCATCCTGCGCCCGGAAGGGCCACGGCGGTTAGCGGGAATCTCGTCGATGCTTGCCCGATCCTCCGCCGGCGTGCCCGGACGCTTGGCGGTGCGGGGCGCCGGTGGATAATGCGGGACGTCGCCGAACCCGGGGAATGCCATGGAATCCAGTCGCTTGCAGGCCGCAGCCGTTGCCGCCGATGAGGATGCGCTCCGCGCCGAGCTCGCGGCCCGGGTTGCCGGATTGTCGCCGGCAGATGGCGTCCATGCCACCGGCCTGCCCGGCGTGGCGGGGATCCGGATGAGCACGCCCTCGGGCACGATCCCCGCGGTCTACCACGCCTCGCTGTGCATCGTGGTGCAGGGCCGCAAGCAGGCGCTGTTCGGCGGCGAGACCTATCTCTACGACCCGCTGCACTGCCTGCTGGTGTCGACCAGCCTGCCGATCGGCGGCCGCATCCTCGAAGCCTCGCCGGAACGGCCCTACCTCTGCCTGCGGATCGACCTCGACCCGCGGATCGTCGACGAGGCCTTGCCGCAGCTCGGCGCGGGGGCCCCGGCGCGCGAGGCCGACGACCCGCAGCGGCTGATGCTGGTGCGCACCTCGCCGGCACTGCTCGATGCCGCGTTGCGGCTGCTGCGCCTGCGCGACGAGCCGGCGACCGCACCGCTGCTGGCGCCGCTGATCGTGCGCGAGATCCACGTGCGGCTGCTGACCGGCGACCTGGGGCCGCGGCTGCGCGCCCCGTGTGCGAGATCGACGGCCCGCTGCGCCGCGTCGGCGGCGCGCTGGCGCTGCTGCGCGAGCGCTACGCCGAGCCGCTGCCGGTCGAGACGCTGGCCGAAGCCGCGCACATGAGCCCGTCGGCGCTGTATGCGCACTTCCAGAAGGTCACCGGCCTGTCGCCGCTGCAGTTCCAGAAGCGACTGCGCCTGCAGGAAGCGCGCCGGCTGATGCTCAGCGACGGCCTCGACGCCGCCGCCGCGGGGCACCGGGTCGGCTACGAGAGCCCGTCGCACTTCAGCCGCGAATACCGGCGCCTGTTCGGTGCGCCGCCGCGCCGCGAGGTGGCGACGGCGCACGCGACGGACTGACGCCGCGGCCCCGCGTCGTCGCCGGCGCGCTCAGCCCGGGAACTGCAGGCGCATCGCCTGCTCGTCGACGTAGTGGTTCTGCACGAACACGTCGCCCTCGGTGCCCTTGCCGGCATTGCGGTAGGTGTCGAAACCGAGGCCCTCGTCCTCGTCCCACACGATGGTGTCGCCCACGTCCAGCGCCCATTCGTCCGGGACTTCGACGATCGTGTATTCGCCGTCGCCGGTGCGGATGGCGATGGCGGCCTGCTCCCGGTCGATGACGGCGATGGTCCCCTGTCGGCTCATGCGTACGCTCCCTGTCGTCTGCGCCGTGCGTGGCGCGGTTTCCGTGCGCGGCATCCTCCGCGCTCGCGACCAACTTACGCGAGACCTCCCATCGCGATCAATCCCGTCGGCGCTGTCAGAATTGACAGGTTTTCGCACTCAATTCGCGGGCGCGACGCGGAGTTCCAGGCCGTCGCCGAGATCGTGGTGTTCGCGTTCCGTGACGCGGATCGGATACAGGGCGTGCGACACGACGCGTTTCGTCGTCTGCAACGAGAAACCGGGCACGACGCCATCGCGTTCCATGCCGGCCTCCCACACGGAGGCCTCGACGGCGTCGCCGTCCGCGATGCGACCCGCATCGAAGGTGTCCGCATCGTCGCGCGTGGTGTCGGCGGTCGCCGCGCGTTCGAGCCGGCACAGCCGCCAGGTGGAACGGTAAAGCGGCGCCGCGGCGCCTTCGGCGCGGACTTCGACGCGCACCGAGGCGCGTTGCGTGGTCGGGCAGGCAGGCGGCGAGCGCCAGGGCGAGCCGCCGCTTCAGGCGCGTCGCGCCAGGCACTGCCCCAGCCGCACCGGCTGTTCGGCGCGCAGGCCGGGATCGAGCGCGGCCACGCCCGGCGGCAGCAGCACGATCACGGTCGAGCCGTAGTTGAAGCGCGCCATCTCGGCGAAGCGGTCGAGCGAGATGCCCTGGCCGCGCCAGTCCTTGCGCGCGATGCGGTCGCCGTAGGCCGGGATCTCCACGCCGCTCCACACCGTCTCGACGCCAGAGACCAGCAGCGCGCCCACCATCACCAGGCACATCGGCCCGAAGTCGGTGTCGAAATGGCAGACCAGGCGCTCGTTGCGCGCGAACAGCCGCGGCACCGAGGCCACCGCATCGGTGCCGACGCTGAACAGCCGACCCGGCACGTGCACGGTTTCGCGCAGGGTGCCGGCCCACGGCATGTGCACGCGGTGGTAGTCGCGCGGCGACAGGTAGACGGTGGCGAACAGGCCGTCGGCGAACGGTTTCGCGGCCTCGGCGTCGCCCAGTAGTTCGGCCGCGGTGAACGACTGGCCCTTGGCCTGGAAGATGCGGCCATCCCCGTTCCCGAGGGGTTCGATCGGGCCGCACTGGCTGATGTGGCCGTCGGCCGGCATCAGCAGGCTGCGCGGATCGGCGTCGGCGATGCGGGCGCCGGGTTTCAGCGCCCGGGTGAAGAAGGCGTTGAAGGTCGGGTAGGCGGTGGGGTCGGGTTCGGCGGCCTCGGACAGGTCGACGCCGAATTTCCGGGTCACGGTATCGATCAGCCACTGCTTGACCGCGCGTCGGCGCGAATAGGCCAGGCGCCGGGCCAGCGACGACAGCAGCCGGTGCGGCAGGACGTAGGTCAGCGCGGTGACCGGGCCCATCAGCCGCCCGCCTTCGCCGGCGCCGCCGCGGTGAGCGCGATCAGGTCCTCGGCGATGGCCTTGGGCTTCAGCGGCGGCTGGATGATGCCGGCCATGCGGCCCTGCGGGTCGAGCAGCACCACGCTGGCGGAATGGTCGATGGTGTACTGGTCGGCC
>JAEWNA010000360.1 GCA_023392975.1 Pseudomonadota bacterium
GCCCTGAGGTGCGACGCGCACACCCGGACGGGCGCGGTCAGGCCGTCGGCGACAGCGCCGCCTCCAGCGCCACCGGGCGCCCGAGGTGATAGCCCTGGCCGTATCGCACGCCGAGCCCGGCCAGCGCCTTGAGCTCGCGTTCGGTTTCCACGCCTTCGACGACGATGGTCGCGTTGGTGCCGCTGGCGAAGGTCTGGATCGCCGACACCAGCGTCTGCCGGCGCAGGTCCTGGTCGATGCCGCGGGTCAGCGAGATGTCGAGCTTGATGATGTCCGGCGACACGTGGAGGATGTGGCGCAGCGACGCGAAGCCGGCGCCGGCGTCGTCGATGGCGACCATCACGCCGCGCGCCTGCAGGTCGCGCAGGCAGGCGCACAGCCGCTCATAGTCGGCCACCGTGGTGTGTTCGGTGATCTCGATGATCACCCGCGCCATGTCGTGTCCCGCGAGCAGCGCGCGGAAGGCGTCGGACACGATGGTGTCGGGCGAGGCGTTGATCGACAGCCGGCACGGGTGCGGGATGTCGTCCAGCCGGCTCAGCGCCGCGCTTGCGGCCTCCAGCTCCAGCGCCAACCCCAGGCCGACTTCCGCCGCCTGCACGAACCACACGTCCGGCGTCGGCGTCCCCGCGGGGAAACGCGACAGCGCTTCGTAGGCGAACACGTGGCCGTCGGACAGCGACACGATCGGCTGGAAGACGACGTTCAGCGCATGCTCGCGGATCAACGCCCGGATGCGCCCGGCGAGATCGGATTTCATCTGCTCGGCCTTGTGTTCGTCCGCGAGATGGCCGCGGTATTCGCTGAGCAGGTCGGAGTAGCCGAGCGCATGGCCGAGCGCCGCACCGATCAGCGCCGCCATCATGCGCATGGTGCGCACGTCCGGCCCGCGATAGGCGTGCGGATACGGCGACAGCACCTTGAGCACGCCGAACGGCTTGTCCTCGTACACCAGCGGCGTGACCAGCATCGAGCGCAGGCCGACGCGCCGGCAGGCCTCGCGGTTCACCCGCGGGTCCTGCTCGCAATCGTCGCAGCGCAGCACTTCGTTGCGCTCGACGCACAGCCCCGAGAGGCTGCCCTGCACCGGCACGCGCAGCCCGACCTGCGCGGCGGCGGAACCGTTCGCGACCCAGTAGACGAAATCGTCGTCGTCGAGGATCTCGACGACGGCACCGGTCGAACGCGTGAGCTCGCAGGCGCGGCGGATCACCGCATTGACGACCAGGTTCGGATCGTGCGCGAGCAGCACGATCTCGTTCTGCGCCGCGATGATGCGGGCATACAGCCCCGCATTCCGGCCGGGCGCCGGGCCCGCAGCCGCTTCCGTCTCGTCCGGCGCTTCCGGGTTCGCACCCTTGTGGGAAAGCTCCTTGCGCATGCCCTGCCCTGTCCGTCCGCGTTGATGGCGCGGCTCCGACATCCCTGTTCGACAGATACCCCTTGTCGGATAGCGCGTCAAGGCATGCCCGGTGCGCGATGTCCGCGCAGGGGCCGAATGCGCGCGACAGGAAAGGTTGCGTCAATGGGGAACGCTCGCACGATCGATTTCGTGCGCGAATTCACGGCGGAAACGCCGTCATCGTCCGACACGGCGAATGGCCATGATGGTCGCGTTCCCCGAAGCGTCAGCGCTTCCAGTCGTCGCGCGGCCCTTTCGGCCGCCAGGGTGGCGCATTTCCCATGCGACGCGTCGTCGACGGCGTCGTGGACAGCGGCGGCCATCCGGTCCGCGACGCCATCGGGTGGGCTCCGGACGCCGCCTGCTCCCACTGCGTTGTGGTCAGCAACGACCTCATCGCACGCACGACTCTTTTTCATCGATCACTCCCGCTCGCTCTGCACCTGCCGGCCCGGCGAATCCACGCAACGACTGCGGGTGCGGGACGCAGGCCTCGGACCGATCGTGCACGATCCATCCCGGGGGACGGACCGCGCTGACGACGCATGATGCGCTCGATCCGGGACCGGTGCGACCGGGCCTTCGTGTCGTTCATGTTCCGTGCCGCGGGGCGGCGTAGGGTGATCGCCCGCCGCATGCGACCTGCACTGGAGCACCGCGCATGAAAATGGAGAAGCGGCATCGCTACGTGAGCGCTTCGGGTCCGCATGCGGTTCGGCATGACCACGACACCACCTTCGCGCTCGCGAGCGCGGAGAACGAAGGATGGCCTGCGTGCTTCGCATGGCGACGAGCCGACGCCACACCGACGCCAGGCATCGCGCCGGATGAACGCATTCCGTCCGATGCGTCCGAATAACCCGCAGATAACAACGCGAAGCGCATCCTGCGTTGGCATTACGACGCAACGTCGTAACGGCCACTCAGCCGCGACGCATCGCCAAGCCCCACGCACTGAGCCCTCATGCCCGTCCCCCGGACGGGTCGCGGCTTCGGTCGCCCTCGATCCCGCGCAATCGCGGATCGCACACGAAAGGCCATCCTCCATGAATACGCCCACCACCCCCGGCACACCCACCGTGCCGACGCCTGCACCCGCCGCGGCGCATGCTGCCATGTCCGCCAATGGCGGCGCTTCGGCCGCCGCGGGCAGCCTCAACCTCGTGGACACCGTCGCCGCGAACGATTCGTTCAAGACGTTCGGCAACGCGCTGCGGAAGTCCGGCATGAACGACGTCCTCCGCGGCACCGGTCCGTTCACCGTCTTCGCCCCCACCGACGCCGCGTTCGCGAAGCTGCCGGCGGGTCAACTGGATCGCCTGATGAAGCCCGAGAACAAGGAAGAGCTCGCGTCGCTGGTGAATTACCACGTCGTGAAGGGCCGCAAGCTGGTGTCCGACATCGGCAAGTGGGACTCCGCCCGCACCGTCAACGGCCAGTCGGCGCCGATCAAGCTCGCCGACGGCAAGGTCAGCATCGACGGCGCGCAGGTCACCTCGGCCGACATCGGTTCGAGCAACGGCATCCTCCACGGCATCGACAAGGTGAACATCCCCACCAAGTCGTGATCCTGGCGCGGCACCACGGAAAACGGCGGGCATTGCCCGCCGTTTTTTCGTGCGTGGCCGCCAGTGCGGCGTGGGCCGAGCTCAGTGCGCCACGCCCGGCGTCGCATCCTTCGCGGGCGCATCCGTCGTTGCCGGCTTCGCGTTCTTCACGAACTCGTCCAGCCACGCGTCGCTCTCGGCCAGCATGTGCAGGATCGATTCGCGGGCGCGGTAGCCGTGCGCCTCCTTCGGCAGCATCACCAGCCGCGCGGTGCCGCCCAGGCCCTTGATCGCGGCGAACATGCGCTCGCTCTGGATCGGGAACGTGCCGCTGTTGTTGTCGTCCTCGCCGTGGATCATCAGCAGCGCGTCCTTGATGTCGCCGGCGTAGTTGAACGGCGACATCGTCTGGTAGGTCTCGCGGGCGTCCCAGTAATTGCGTTCTTCCGACTGGAAGCCGAACGGCGTGAGCGTGCGGTTGTAGGCGCCGCTGCGGGCGATGCCGGCCTTGAACAGGCGGGTGTGCGCGAGCAGGTTGGCGGTCATGAACGCGCCATAGGAGTGCCCGCCGATGGCGAGGCGATCGCGGTCGGCCACGCCGCGGCGCACGACCTCGTCCACCGCGGCCTCGGCATCGGCGATCAGCTGCGGCAGGTAGGTGTCGTTCGGCTCCTTGTCGCCTTCGCCGACGATCGGCATCGACGGGTTGTCGAGCACGGCGTAGCCGCGCGCCAGGAACGGCAACGGCCCCCAGTAGCTGATCGCGTTGAAGCGATACGGCGAACCGGTGACCTGCGACGCCGCCTCCGCGGATTTGAACTCGGCCGGATAGGCCCACATCAGCATCGGCAGCGGCTTGTCGCGGCCCGGCTTGAAGCCCGGCGGCAGGTAGAGGTTGGCGGTGAGCTCGACGCCGTCCTTGCGCTTGTAGCGGATCTGCTCCTTCTTCACGTCCTTCAGCTGCGGCGTGGGATGGGTGAACCGGGTCAGCGCCACCGGCTTGCCCTTCGTGGCAAGGTCGAGGCGATAGAAGTTCACCGGCTCGGTCGGCGATTCGCGGGTGATCAGCACGCGCTTCGCGTCGTCGTCGAGCAGCGCCACCACGTCGCTGTAGGTCGGCGCGGCGGAGCGATACAGCCGCTGCTTGGTGTTGTCGTCGAGACTCCAGCGATCGAGGAACGGCCGGTCGCCTTCGGGCGAGGCGCCGTCGCCGATCAGGTACAGATGCTTGCCGTCCGGCGAGAAGCGCAGGCGCGGGAAGCCGTTTTCGTCGCGCTCGGCCACCGGCGTGCCGGGATCCGCATACCGATCCTCGCTGGAGCCCTCGAACAGCAGCGCCGGCGCGGTCGCCGGCGCGTCGGGCGCCAGCCGCCAGGTCTTCACCTTGCGCGTCTTCCACCAGAACTCGCTAAGCAGCGCCACGTCGCCGCGGCCCCAGGCGATGCTGGCGACGCGGCTGCCGACCTTCGCCAGCGACACCGGCGGCGCGTCGAACGGCACGGCCTGCATCAGCACTTCGTCGCGCACCTCTGCCGGCTTCGCCGGATCGCCGCCGTCGCGGGCCTCGGTCCACACCAGCGTCGCCGGCGCGTCGCTGCGCCACTCGATGTCGCGCACGCCGGTGGGCACGGCGTCGTTGCCGCTGGGCAGGCCTTCGAACAGCGGCAGCGTGGCGACCGTGTGCTCCGGCTTGCCGTCGAGGTCGAGCACCTCGATCCGGCGCGGGAAGTACGACCACGGCACGACGTAGGAGAACGGCCGCTCGATCTTCTCCGACAGCAGGTGCCTGCCGTCGGGCGACGGCGTCAGGCCGACGTACAGGCCGGGCGCCCCGACTTCGCGCACACCGCCATCCACATCCACCAGCGCCGGCTGCACCCGCAGGTAGTGCTCGAAGGTTTGCGCGTCGTGCTCGTCGCCCAGCATGTCCTGGTAGGTGCGGATCTGCCGCACCGCGCCCTTGCCGCGGGTTTCCTGCAGGGTCGGGCCGGCCGGCACCACGCTCGCCGGCGGCGGCCCGCCCTGGCCGACGCGCAGCTTCACCAGCAGGCGGCGGCTGTCGGGCATCCAGCGCACGTCGCCGCGCACCGTGTTCAGCGAGCGATCCAGCAGCTGGCGCGCCTTGTGCGCGGCCACGTCGACCAGCCACAACGTGTTCGCGCCGGAGTACGGGTCCTGCTGGTTCAGCGCGAGGTATTTCTGGTCCGGCGACCACGACACCGACGCCAGCGACAGCGGCTGCGGCAGGCCCTCGATGCGGATCTCGCGCCCCGAGTCCACGTCCATCAGCCACAGGTCCGACGCGAACGAGAAGCGGCTGGGTGCGTAGGTCCGCGGATTGATCCGCATGCCGGCCAGGCGCAGCTCCGGCTGCGCGACCAGCGCGATCGATGGCAGCGGCGGCACCTGCTGCAGCGCGATGAGGTCGCGGCGCGGGCTGAGCGACAGCTGCGGCGGCCGCGGGGCATCGACGATGGCTTTCAGCTCGGGCACCGGCTCGCGGTAGCCACCGGCGGGCTGCGCCGACGCGGGCGGCGCAGGCGACGCAGGCGACGCGGACTGGGCGAGCACGACCGGGATGGCCAGCGCGGCGGCGAGCAGCACCGGCAGGGCCAGGCGGCGCGGAAAGACGGAACGGATGGACATGGCGGCTGAAACTCCCCGGAATCGACCTGAAGACCACCATGGTCGCCCTAGACCGCTGGCCCGCCATGCGCCACAGGTCATGCCGGCGGTTCGATTCATCGTTCCATCGCGAGATAGCGATAGAATGCCGCCCCTGCCCCCGCCGAGGGGCGCTGCAAGCCCGCCGGACGCCCCCGTCCCCGGGATCAGGCTCGGCGGAGGTTCCACGCATCAACGGCGCCCGTTCACTGCCCCGCCAGGGCACACGACGGAGTATCGCCATGAACGCACAAGTCAAACCCGCCCAGGACTACAAGGTCGCCGACCTTTCACTGGCCGACTGGGGCCGCAAGGAAATCGACATCGCCGAGCACGAGATGCCCGGCCTGATGTCGATCCGCCGCAAATACGCCGAGTCCAAGCCGCTGAAGGGCGTGCGCGTGACCGGTTCGCTGCACATGACCATCCAGACCGCGGTGCTGATCGAGACCCTGAAGGACGTCGGCGCCAACGTGCGCTGGGCGTCCTGCAACATCTTCTCGACCCAGGACCACGCTGCCGCCGCCATCGCCGCCACCGGCACGCCGGTGTTCGCGTGGAAGGGCGAGACGCTGGAGGAATACTGGGACTGCACCCTCGACGCCGTGACCTTCCCGGGCGGCGGCTCCAACAAGTATCTCGGTCCGGAACTGGTCGTCGACGACGGCGGCGACGTCACCCTGCTGATCCACAAGGGCTACGAGCTGGAAAACGGCAGCGACTGGGTCAACACCCCGTCGGACTCGCACGAGGAGCAGATCATCAAGAACCTGCTCAAGCGCGTCGCCAGGGAGCGTCCCGGCTTCTGGACCACCGTGGTCAAGGACTGGAAGGGCGTGTCCGAGGAAACCACCACCGGCGTGCACCGCCTCTACCAGCTGGCCGAAGCCGGCAAGCTGCTGGTCCCGGCGATCAACGTCAACGACTCGGTCACCAAGTCGAAGTTCGACAACCTCTACGGCTGCCGCGAGTCGCTGGCCGACGGCCTCAAGCGCGCGATGGACGTGATGCTGGCCGGCAAGGTCGCCGTGGTCTGCGGCTACGGCGACGTCGGCAAGGGCTCGGCCCACTCGCTGCGCGCCTACGGCGCCCGCGTCATCGTCACCGAGATCGACCCGATCTGCGCGCTGCAGGCGGCGATGGAAGGCTACGAGGTGAAGACCGTCGAGGACACCCTCGGCATGGCCGACATCTACGTCACCACCACCGGCAACAAGGACGTGATCACCTACGACCACATGCTCGGCATGAAGGACCAGGCGATCGTCTGCAACATCGGCCACTTCGACAACGAGATCCAGGTCGACCGCCTCAACGCCTCGGGCGCCGAGAAGATCAACATCAAGCCGCAGGTCGACAAGTACAGGCTCTCGAACGGCCGCGAGATGTTCCTGCTGGCCGAAGGCCGCCTCGTGAACCTCGGCTGCGCCACCGGCCACCCGAGCTTCGTGATGTCGAACTCGTTCTCGAACCAGACGCTCGCGCAGATCGACCTGTGGGCGAAGAAGGACGAGTACGAGGCAAAGGTCTACATCCTGCCGAAGAAGCTGGACGAGGAAGTGGCGCGCCTGCACCTGGAGAAGATCGGCGTGAAGCTGACCACGCTCACCGCGCAGCAGGCCGAGTACCTCGGCGTGCCGGTGCACGGCCCGTTCAAGCCGGAGCACTACCGCTACTGATCGCGGGTTTTCCTCCGCGATGCTCCACCACGACGGGCGCTTCGGCGCCCGTCGTCGTTTACGCCCCTTCCGCTTTTCGTAGGAGCGACGTGAGTCGCGACCTCAGGCGCGTCGGGTCGCGACTCACGTCGCTCCTACAAGGCCAAAGCTTCCGCGCGCTGGCCTTCGCCTGCCACGATTCCCGTTGTCCAAGTGTCCGGCGCCGCCGGCTCCCTGCCCGCGAAGCGGGTGGGCAACGCACTTCGGAGACAGGGAATGACGAAACTCGCATCGTGGGCCCACGGCAACGCCGTGGTGACGGAACTGCCGAGCGGCCTGCTGGTCCGCCACTGGGGCGGGGGCACCGAAATGCAGTTCACTTTCAACGCCGGGCAGTCGCCGCCGGCGGCGTGGGCCCACATCCCGATCCCGACGCCGGTGATCATCGACGACGTGCGCGCGAAAGTGCGCAAGCTGTTCCTGCTGTTCAAGACCGGACAGCATGCCGCGATCGACAGCATCCACATCTTCGACGGCCCGAACCGCATCCATACCGAGGACTTCATCAACGGCAACGGCCCCAGCCCGTTCCGCCGCACGGGCAACCACTCGACCGGCATCGACGGCAACAACACCATCACCCTGCCGGCGGACCACGAGGTGCTGTGGGGCATGTCCATCGCCTTCAAGATGGTCCCGGTCGCGCTCACCGTCTCGTCGCCGCCGGTGGATCCGGAAGGCACGGTGCTGATCACGACGGCCGGCGCGGACTTCTTCTGATCCCGCGTCCGATGCGCTTCGGGGCGCGGGCCGCGGCATGCATCGCCGGTCCGCGCCCGCGGCTCACTTCACCCGCCGCTTCTCCAGCTTGCGCGCCAGAGTACGGCGGTGCAGCCCGAGCCGGCGCGCGGTCTCGGAGATGTTGAAGCCGGTTTCCACCAGCGTCTCGTGGATGCGCTCCCACTCCAGCGTCTTGATCGACGAGGTCTTGCGCGCGCCGACCTCGACCTCGTCGTCGCCGGCGGCGCGCTTGAACGCGGCCTCGATGTCGTCGGTGTTGGACGGCTTGGCGAGGTAGTGCATCGCGCCGAGCTTGATCGCCTCCACCGCGGTGGCGATGCTCGCGAAGCCGGTCAGCACGACGATCAGCATGTCCGGATCGTGCGCATGCAGGTCCTTCACCCACGACAGCCCGGAGGCATTCCCGGCGAGCTTGAGGTCGACCACCGCATGCGTGGGCGCGAAGCCATCGAGCACGCTCGCCAGCGGCTCCTGCCCAGTCGCGCCGCGCACCGCGTAGCCGCGGCGCTCGAACGACCGCGCCAGCGTGCGCGCGAACGCCACGTCGTCCTCCACGATCAGCAGTCTGCGCTCATCGGTCATCGTCGCGGCCCTCGTGCATGCCGTCATGGTGCATGTCGTCGTCGCGCGATGCATCGCCGGCGTCGATCTCGATCTCGATCTCGATCGCGGCGAGCGGCAGCGTCACCGTCACCGCGGCGCCGCCCTGCGGCAGGTTGCGCACCGCCAGCCGCCCGCCCAGCGTGCGCGCCACGTTCACCGACAGGAACAGCCCCAGGCCGCCGCCGGCGCGGTCCTTGGTGGAGTTGTAGGGCGTGCCCAGCCGCGCCAGCACGTCGGCGTCGAAGCCTGGGCCGGCGTCGCGGACCTCGATCACCAGATCGTCATCGCGACCGGAGACCTCCAGTTCGACCCGGGTCGGCGACACTTCCAGCGCGTTGTCGAGCACGTTGAACACCATCTGCCGCAGGCCGGCATCGGCCACGATCCACGGATTCGGCGCCACGCGACGCGCGTAGCGGAAATCGGCGGGACTGCTCAGCGCGCGCCACTGCGCGGCGAGTTCGTCGAGGAAGGCGTGCAGGGTGGTCTGCACCGGCGCCTCGCCACGCGTCTCGCCGGCGGCCAGCAGGATGTTGGTGACGATCGACTTGCAGCGCGCGACCTGCGCCTGCATCTCGACCAGGTCGTGGTAGATCTCGGCCTCCGACGACATCGACGGCAGGTGCTGCCAGTCGCCGAGGATCACCGACAGCGTGGAAAGCGGCGTGCCGAGCTCGTGCGCGGCGCCCGATGCCAGCAGTCCCATGCGCACGATGTGCTCTTCCTCGGCCGCGCGCTGGCGCAGTTCGGCGAGGCGCGCGTCGCGCTCGCGCAGGATGCGGCCGATGCGGGTGATGAACACCACCAGCAGCGCGGCGATCAGCACGAAGCAGATCAGCAGGCCCTGCACGTAGAGGTCGGCGAGGCCCTGCGAGAGGTCGACGTCGATGCGGGTCGGGCTCGGCACCGCGATCAGCAGCGCCACGCTCAGCGCGGTGGCGGCGGCAACGATCCAGTTGCCGGGCGGCCGCAGCAGCACCGTCGCCAGCGCGACCTGCAGCAGGAACAGGAACACGAACGGATTGGCGATGCCGCCGCCGAGGTGCAGCTGGAACGCGAGCGAAGCGACGTCGACCAGCAACGCGGCCAGCAGCGCCCCTTCCGACACGCGGCCCGTGCGCCACCACACGAACTGGCTGAACAGGTTGAACAGCGCCAGCGCCGCGAGCGTGCCGAGCATCCAGCCCAGCGGCAGCGCGATGCGCAGCCCGAAGTAGACGATCAGGATCGTCAGCAGCTGCCCGCCCACCGCGATCCAGCGCAGCTGGATGAGCTGGTGCATGCCGCGCAGGCCGGCGTGGGCCGGCTCGGGCATCGCAGTCGACCTGCGCAGCCCGCTGGCGACGGTTTCGGCAGTCGGCCGGTCGGCCGGGATGGGCTGCATCGGCGGGCCCTCTTCGTCAGCGCCCATCTTGCCCCATGCGGCGTCGCGACACGAGCAGACGCGCGCCCGCCAGCGCCGTGAGCAGCGCCATGCCGAACCAGGTCAGGGCGTAGCCGAGGTGCGCATCGCGGAACTGCACGACGGTGAGGCCGCCGCGCGGCCCGCCCTCGGCCTGCGGGCGGGCTTCGGCATCGACGAAGAACGGGGCGACCGCGTCGACGGGCAGTCCGCGCGCGAGGGCGATGGCCGCGGTGTCGCGCGAGTACCAGCGCTCCTCGCCCGGGACGTTGTGACGCAGGAAGCCGCCATCCGGCTCCGACAGGCGCAGCAGGCCGACGATCTCCACCCGCCCCGCGGGCGCAGCCGCGGCGCGCGCGCCCTGCGGCACGAAGCCGCGATTGACGAAGACGATGTCGCCGGCCTCCGTGCGCAGCGGCGCCAGCGACCACGCGCCCATGCCGAAGTCGGTGACGGCCTGCGCATGCGCTTCGGCGACCGGCAGGAACGTGCCGACGAGACGGACGCGCCGGTAGCCATCGCGTTCCTCGCTTACCGTCGGCCACGTCGCACGCGGCGGCGGCGTGACCGGCACTGCGTGGATGCGCGCCTCGACCCGCGCGATCAGCGCATGCTTCCAGGCCATGCGCTGCAGTTGCCACACGCCAAGCGCGACGAAGCCGGCGAAGGCCGTCGCCAGCAGCGCGGACATGGCCACCGTCCAGCCCGACGGCCAGCGGCGCTGCGGCGCCGTCCGCGCAGTCGCGGCGGGCAGTCGGGCGGCAGCCGTCGACACCGTCATGGCACGCCCTGCATCCCCTGCATCTCGTGAACGCCCGGCATCATGTTGCTGTTGAGATGGTGCATCACCCACAGCGAACCGCTGAGCACGATGACCACCAGCACCGCGGTGAACACCAGCGCCAACAGGTTCCACCCGCCTTCGGAACGCGCATTCATGTGCAGGAAGTAGACCATGTGGACCATGATCTGCACCGCCGCGAACGCCAGCAGCACCACCGCCAGCGCGGTGGAGTTCTGCACGCCCTTGCCCATCACCAGCGCGAACGGGATCGCCGTCAGCACCAGCGACAGCACGAAGCCGGTGAGGTATTCGCGCGCCGAGACGTGCGGGATGCCGTCGTCGTGATCGTGGTCGTCGTGGTGCGCGGCATGCGCGGCATCGGAAGACAGCTGGCTCATGGCAACACGCCCATCAGGTAGACGAAGGTGAACACGCCGATCCAGACGACGTCGAGGAAATGCCAGAACATCGACAGGCAGGCGATGCGGCGCATGGTCTCGCGGGTCAGGCCGCGCTGTGCGACCTGCACGCACAGCGTGAGCAGCCAGACGATGCCGAAGAATACGTGCAGACCGTGGGTGCCGACCAGCGCGAAGAACGACGACAGGAACGCGCTGCGCTGCGGACCGGCGCCCTCGTGGATCAGGTGGGCGAACTCGTACAGCTCGATGCCGAGGAACGCCAGGCCCAGCGCGCCGGTCGCGAGCAGCCAGCCGATCGTGCCGCCGCGGCTGCGCTTCTGCATCGCGATCATCGCGAAGCCGTAGGTGATCGACGACAGCAGCAGCACCGCGGTGTTGGCCGCGACCAGGCGCAGGTCGAACAGGTCGGCGCCGGACGGGCCCGCGGCGTAGTTGCGCCCCAGCACGCCGTAGGCGGCGAACAGGCAGGCGAAGATCATCAGGTCGCTGAGCAGGTACAGCCAGAACCCGAACAGCGACCCGTTCTGCGGATGGTGATGGCCGGCGGTGTCGAGGAACACGCTGTTGAAAGCTGCGGGCGCACCGCCCTCGCGGTGCAGGGCAATGGCGTCAGACACGGACGGCCTCCAACTTCGCGGTGCGCGCGCGTTCGGTGGCGTCGACCTCGTCCGCGGGGATGTGGTATTCGCGGTCGAGGTCGAAGCTGTTGCGGATGGCCCACGCCACAGTGGCGAGCAGGCCCGCGATCGCCAGCCACCAGACGTGCCAGATCATCGCGAAGCCGACCAGCGTGCTGGTCGCCGCGAGGACCACGCCGGCCGAGGTGTTGCGCGGCATGTGGATGGGCAGGAAGCCGCCGGTCGGGCGTACGAAACCGCGGCGCTTCATGTCCCACCAGGCGTCGGTGTCGTGCACCACCGGCGTGAACGCGAAGTTGTAGTCCGGCGGCGGCGACGAGGTCGACCACTCCAGCGTGCGCCCGTCCCACGGGTCGCCGGTGACATCGCGCAGTTGCTCGCGGCGGCGGTAGCTGACGAACAGGCAGACCAGGAACGCGGCGATACCGATCGCGATCAGCACCGCGCCGAACGCGGCGACCACGAACCACGGCTGCAGCGACGGATCGTCGAAGTGGCTCATGCGCCGGGTCACGCCCATCAGGCCGAGCACGTACAGCGGCGTGAACGCGAACCAGTAGCCGGCCAGCCAGAACCAGAACGAGACCTTGCCCCAGAACGCATCGAGCTTGTAGCCGAAGGCCTTGGGGAACCAGTGCGTCATCGCCGCGAACAGGCCGAATACCACGCCGCCGATGATGACGTTGTGGAAGTGCGCGATGAGGAACAGGCTGTTGTGCAGCACAAAATCCGCCGACGGCACCGCCAGCAGCACGCCGGTCATGCCGCCGACGACGAACGTCACCATGAAGCCCATCGTCCACAGCATCGGCACCTCGAAGCGGATGCGGCCGCGGTACATGGTGAACAGCCAATTGAAGATCTTCGCCCCGGTCGGGATCGAGATGATCATCGTGGTGATGCCGAAGAACGAGTTGACGCTGGCACCCGAGCCCATCGTGAAGAAGTGGTGCAGCCACACCAGGTACGACAGCACGGTGATGCAGACCGTGGCGTAGACCATCGACGAGTAGCCGAACAGGCGCTTGCCGCTGTAGGTCGACACGATTTCCGAGAACACGCCGAACAGCGGCAGGATCAGGATGTAGACCTCCGGGTGGCCCCAGATCCAGATCAGGTTCACGTACATCATGGCGTTGCCGCCGAGGTCACTGGTGAAGAAGTTGGTGCCAGCGTAGCGGTCCAGCGTCAGCAGGCCCAGCGCCGCGGTCAGTACCGGGAACGACACCACGATCAGCACGTTGGTGCACAGCGCCGTCCAGGTGAACACCGGCATCTTCATCATCGTCATGCCCGGCGCACGCATCTTGATGATCGTCACCAGCAGGTTCACGCCGGACAGCAACGTGCCCACGCCGGCCACCTGCAGCGACCACAGGTAGTAGTCCACGCCGACGCCGGGGCTGAATGCGATGCCCGACAGCGGCGGCATCGCCAGCCAGCCGGTGGTGGCGAATTCGCCGAAGAACAGCGACATCATCACCAGTACCGCGCCGCCGACGGTCATCCAGAAGCTGAAGTTGTTGAGGAACGGGAACGCGACGTCGCGCGCGCCGATCTGCAGCGGCACGAGGTAGTTCATCAGGCCGGTGACCAGCGGCATCGCCACGAAGAAGATCATGATCACGCCGTGGGCGGTGAAGATCTGGTCGTAGTGGTGCGGCGGCAGGTAGCCGAGGTTGTCGCCGAAGGCCATCGCCTGCTGCAGGCGCATCATCAGCGCGTCGGCGAAGCCGCGCAGCAGCATCACCAGGCCCAGCACCATGTACATGATGCCGATCTTCTTGTGGTCGATGCTGGTGAACCAGTCGTTCCAGAGCGTGCCCCAGAGGCGGTATTTCGTGATCGCGCCGGCGACGGCGAGGCCGACGAGCACGGTGCCGATGAAGGTCGCGAGCACGATGGGCTCGTGCAGCATGGGGATGTCCGCCAGCGACATCCGCCCGGTCAGGGGCGAATAGGCGGCGGTGGCAGTGGACAGCGACATCGTGGCGTTCCGGAAATGAAGGCGTTGTGGCGTGGCGTCGATCAACGCGGGATCAGGGCGCCCGCGCGCCGCCGTAGCCGGCGGGCACGAGGGAACGTCGCGCCTGCGGCGTCTCGCAGACACCCGAGGCGACGTAGGCGCCGAGCCGCGGATCGCCGCGGCGCGGCATCGCGAGCGTGCCCAGCCCGTCCTTGCCGAGGCCACCGGCGGCGTCGATCGCCATCATCTGGTTCGCGCACAGCCGCGCGGGGTCGACGCAGCGGTTGACGATCGCGTCGAACAGGCCGCGTTCGACCGCGCCGTAGCGACGCACCGGCTCGCGCTGGCTCGGCTTCTCCAGTTCGAGGTAAGCGCCGCGGTCGAGCTTCGTGCCCGCGGCGCGCTGCGCGTCGATCCAGCGATCGAAGTCGGCATCGGCGAGGCCGCGGAAGCGGAAGCGCATGTGCGAGAAGCCGGCGCCGCTGTAGTTGGCGGAGAACCCGTCGTAGTCACCCGGCGCGTTGATCACCGCGTTGAGGTTCGACTCCATGCCGGGCATGCCGTAGATCATCCCGGCCATCGCCGGCACGTAGAAGGTGTTCATCACCGAGGACGCGGTGATGCGGAAATGCACCGGGCGATCGACCGGCACCGCGACTTCGTTCACCGTCGCCACGCCCTGCTCGGGATAGACGAACAGCCACTTCCAGTCGAGCGCGACCACCTGCACTTCCAGCGGCTTCGTATCGGCGGGGACCGGACGGCCTGCGGCGATGCGGTCGAGCGGGCGCGCGGGATCCAGCAGGTGCGTGCTGATCCACGTCACCGCGCCGAGTGCGATGATGATCAGCAGCGGCACGCCCCAGATCACCAGCTCCAGCTGCGTGGAATGGTCCCAGTCCGGCGTGTAGGTGGCGGCGCGGTTGGACGCGCGGTAGCGCCACGCGAACCAGAATGTGAGCGCGATCACCGGCACGATCACGATCAGCATCAGGGCCGTGGCGACGAGGATCAGGTCGGCCTGGCGGCTGGCGATGTCGCCCGCGGGATCGAGCACCTGCAGCCCGCAGCCGGAGAGCAGCGCGGACGACACCAGGGCGGCGAGGTGCGACGGACGGAGCCTGTAACGCATGGGAAGGGAGGGGAATCGCGACCGGAATTGATCGTGATCAATATAGGGATCCCGCATCGGCGAGAAGATTGGACGTTTTGTCCTATGGTCCGCGCACCGGCGCTCTGCCAGTCTGTGTCCTGCGGCGATTCCGGCCGCCTGCCCCGCACTGACCCGATCCCGTGATCCCGCGCCGCGACCGATGAACATCGCCACAGGCCCCAGCGCCTCCACCCACGACCACGGCACCAAGGCCCATCCCGACGTGGCGCCGGGCGAGATCGCCGTCGGCGTGGTCATCGGCCGCGCCTCCGAATACTTCGACTTCTTCGTGTACGGCATCGCCTCGGCGCTGGCGTTCCCGTCGGTGTTCTTCCCCTTTGCGGACGGCCTGCGCGGCACCCTGTACGCGTTCGCGATCTTCGCGCTGGCGTTCGTCGCGCGACCGTTCGGCACCATCCTGTTCATGTCCGTGCAGACCCATTGGGGCCGCGGCGTGAAACTCACCGTTGCGCTGTTCCTGCTGGGCACGGCCACCGCGGGCATGGCGTTCCTGCCCGGCTACGCCACGCTGGGCGGCGCGTCGATCGTGCTGCTCGCGCTGCTGCGCATCCTGCAGGGCATCGCGCTCGGCGGCTCGTGGGACGGCCTGCCGTCGCTGCTCGCCCTGAACACGCCGAAGGAACGCCGCGGCTGGTACGCGATGCTCGGCCAGCTCGGCGCGCCGGTCGGTTTCATCGTCGCGGCGGCGGTGTTCGCCTTCCTGCACGCCAGCCTGACCGAACGCGACTTCCTCGACTGGGGCTGGCGCTATCCCTTCTACGTCGCCTTCGCGATCAACGTCGTCGCGCTGTTCGCACGGCTGCGGATCGTCGTCGCCGAGGAATACCAGGACAGGATGCACGAACTGGACCTCGAGCCGACACCGATCCGCGAGCTCGTCGCGGAGAAGGGCCAGCATGTCGTGATCGGCGCGTTCGCCGCACTCGCCAGCTACGCGCTGTTCCACATCGTGACGATCTTCCCGCTGTCGTGGATCCGACTGTATTCCGACCAGTCGATGAGCGCCTTCCTGTCGATCCAGATCGTCGGCGGCCTCGTCGCCATCGGCGGCG
>JAEWNA010000040.1 GCA_023392975.1 Pseudomonadota bacterium
ATCACACCCTCGGTGGGGCCGGGCGGGCCGACCAGGTGCGACAGCGTGGCGTTGTAGCCGTTGGTGGGGTCGGCGTGGCCGCCGGTGGTGGCGATGGCGGTGCCCGCGGCCCAGATGCGCGGGCCGGGGATCAGCCCCTGGTTCACGGCGTCGCGGATGTGCAGCGCCGGTGTGCCGCCGAGGTCGCGCACGCTGGTGAAGCCCGCCATCAGCGTGCGCCGGGCGTAGGCCACGCCGCGCAAGGCGAAATCCACCTCGTCGAGACGGAACTCGTCCTCGTAGGACTTGGGGCTCGACTGGTCGCTGAGATGCACGTGCAGGTCGGTCCAGCCGGGCGTGCAGGTCTGGCTGGAGAGGTCGATCGCACGCGTACCCGGGGCGTCGACCGCGCCCGGCAGGACATCGGCGATCTTCCCTGCGCGCACCACCACGGTGCGCGCGTCCAGCAGCTTCCCGGCCCGGCTGTCGAACAGCCGACCGCAGTGCAGGCTGAAGTCCTCGGCGGACGCGACGGCAGGGGCACAGGCGGCGAACGCGAGCGCGGCGGCGAGGGCGGAACGATGCATGGCGGGACTCCCCGGGGACGTCCCGCGATCATAGCCGGTCGCGGGTGGCGCGGCCGGCCGGGCGGATCAGGACCGACAGATCAGGGCCGACGGATCAGATCTTGACGTCCATCGGCTTGACCTCGACCGCCGGCAGCAGCCGCGCGGTGAAGTACTTGTCCTGGAAGTACTTGATCTTGTCGCACATCACCGGGTGCGGGATGCCTTCGTAGAAGAAGATCTCCTTGTCGAAGCCTATCGCCTTCAGCTCCTGCGGCAGCATCAGCGCGCGGCGTTCCTCGGACTCGCTGCGGCTGAATTCGCGGCCGCGGGTGAAGCTGTCCTTGCGCACGGTGGTGTAGCCGAGCATCTCGGAGTAGTCGTTGGCGTCCTGCTGTTCGCGCGGCGCGTACACGATCTGCAGCGCGTGGTTGGTGATCATCGTGCGCGACAGGTCCTTGCCGTAGGTCGCGTCCAGCTGCGACATGCTCTGGATGATCGGCAGCAGGCGGATGTTGTAGCCCGCCATGTACGACACCGCGGTGGAGATGATGTCGACCTTGCCGATGGAGGTGAATTCGTCCATCAGCAGCAGGCACTGGTGCTTCAGCTCCTTGTTGTTCTGCGGCAGTTCCTTGGTGTTGATGTTGATGAGCTGGCTGAAGAACAGGTTGATGATCAGCCGGCTCTCCGCCAGCTTGTTCGGCTGGATGCCGATGTAGATCGTCATCTTCTTCTTGCGCACCTCGTCCAGCCGGAAGTCGTCGGCGCTGGTGACCGCATCGAGGATCGGATTGATCCAGGCGTTCAGCGGCTCCTTGAAGGTGCCGAGGATCGAGGCGAAGGTCTCGTCCGCCTGCGACAGCATGCCGGCGAACGCGGTCTTGGCGTGGCTGCTCAGGAATGGGCGCTGCGACAGGTCCTTCAGGAACGGCTTGAGCTCCTGCTTGCCGTCGCCGGAGGACAGGCGATAGATCGCGCCGATCGTCGGCGGCTTCGAGAACGGGAAGCCGATCTTCTGGTCGTCGTCGTACTTCTCGAACAGGTACAGGGCGAAGGCCATGAACGCGTTGCGGGCCTGGCTGACCCAGAACTTCTGGTCCTCGGCGCCGTCCGGGTAGAGCATCGCCGCGATGCTCATCAGGTCGGAGACGCGGAACGCGGGGTCGTTCGACACGTAGGTCAGCGGGTTCCAGCGATGGCTGCGGCGGTCTTCCGCGAACGGGTTGAACAGGAAGATCTCGTGGCCGACGCTGGCGCGCCAGCCGCTGGTCAGGTCGAAGTTCTCCTGCTTGATGTCCAGCACCACCATCGATTCCTGGTAGTCGAGCAGGTTCGGGATCACGATGCCCACGCCCTTGCCCGAGCGGGTCGGCGCGGCGAGGATCACGAACTGCTGGCCGCCCAGCCGCACCAGCTTGCCGCCGAACTTGCCGACCACGATGCCGTTCTTGTGCGGCTTGAACATGTCCTTCGCCGACAGGTCGCCGCCGGTGGCGAAGCGCGCGTCGCCATGCAGTGTCCGCTGCTTGGGGATGAGCGCCATGATCGTCAGCACCAGCCAGCCGACCAGCGGCAGGCCGAAGCCGATGGCGCCGCTCATCTTGATCTTCTTGGCGTAGGGCAGGACCTGCGGCGTGTGCATCGCCTTGTAGTAGGTCAGCCAGGTGTCCCAATGCGGCTTGTGCCCATGCAGCTTGAGCATCATCAGGACGATGTACCCCGACAGGTACAGGCCCATCGCCACGGCGGCGACCAGCAGGATGCTGAGGAAGGCCAGTTTGGCCTTGGTGTTGGAATTCTGGTTGCTCACGAATCGGCGTCCTGCGATGGTCCAGGGGTCCGGGAAGGGGAGGGGGGACGGGGATCCAGCAGGTCTGCCGGGGCACGCCGCCAAGCGTCGAGGCGTCGCAGGCTGCGAGACCGGAAACGGGCAGGATGCATGCAGCGTGGCGTGGCGGTTCCGATGGTTTCAGTTGCAACCGTTTCCAGCATGCACCCCATGCCGCGATCCCCTGTCGACGGAGTCCGATCTTAATCCATCCGCAGGGGGCGGTCGCAACCGTTTCCGCCCGCGATGCACGGTGCGGCGGCCCATGCATACGCCGCCGTGCGCTACAAGCGGAATCTGAGACGCAGTCCCTAGTTTGAAGTATGATTGTCTCGCAAGTTTCGTTGACAGTGCCTTCGGGCCTGTGGACTATTGCCACGGGGATGTAGGGAGAAACAGGGCATGCCCCGTTTCATCGATCACAATCGCTGCAGAATGGACGCAGACGCCGAGAGGAGGGGGCTGCCTTGTTGCCGGGAATGGAGCTGATGGGCTGCCAAGGGCTGTCCGTGCCGAACGAAGTCATGCATCACGTGGTGCAGGTCGAATCGGCATTCAATCCCTACGCCATCGGCGTGGTGGGCGGCCGCCTCGTGCGCCAGCCCCGCAACCTTCCCGAAGCCCTCGCCACCGTCCGCATGCTCGAGGGGCGCGGCTTCAACTTCTCGCTCGGCCTGGCCCAGGTCAACCGCTACAACCTTAGCAAGTACGGCCTCGAGTCCTACGAGAAGGCGTTCGAGCCCTGCGCGAACCTCACGGCCGGCTCCAAGATCCTCGCCGAGTGCTACCACCGTGCCGGCGGCGACTGGGGCAAGTCCTTCAGCTGCTACTACTCCGGCAATTTCTCGACCGGCTTCCGCCACGGGTACGTCCAGAAGATCTACGCCTCCCTGCGGGAGGGGCGTGCCTCCGGGGTCGCGGCCGACGGCCAGGCCATCGAGGTCGTCGGCCGTACGGCCAGGCGCTCGGTGCCGGTGAGCCGCTATCCGCTCTACGGCGGAGAGCCCGGATCGGCGCAGGCGGCCACGGCGACCGTCGCGACCGCCGATCCTGCGGCAGGCCGTCCTTCCCGGGCCGAAACCATCCCTTCCCGCTACGAGACGGTCGCTGCCGTCGCATCCCCTGCGCCCGCACCCGCCATGGCCGAGCCGGCCGTTCCGCCGCCGGTCGCCGCCGCGCAGCCCGCGCCTGCGGACAATTTCCCGCCGATCGGCCGGGCCGTTCCCACGGGGACGGTCGTGGCCCGTGCGGTCGTCGCCCAGGCCGAGCCGGCGCCCGCCGAAGCGGCATCCGAACCGAAAAAGCGCGCGCGGGGGGCGGACCAGGCCTTCGTCGCGAGCGACCAGAACCAGGACGACGCTTTCGTGTTCTGAACCATTTTTTCCCGCGGCGTCCCGGCCACGGACACGCCTGCACATGCGTCACCCAAGCAATCGTTCCACCCCCGTCAACCCATGGAGAGCAACCCGATGAAACTCAACAACCGCCGCATTTCCTCGTTCCTGATGGCCGCGCTGTTCGTCGCCGTCCTCGCCGTGCCGAACGTGCTGTTCGCGCAGACTTTCGAAGGTGCCGACCAGCGCGTCTGCGGCTTCTTCGACGACATCCGCGGTCTGCTGAACATGGCGTCGGTCGCGATCGTGACCATCGCCGTGATCATCGCCGGTTACCAGATCGCCTTCGCGCACAAGCGCATCTCGGACGTGGCGCCGATCCTGATCGGTGGCCTGCTGATCGGTGCGGCCAGCCAGATCGCCGGCATGCTGCTGCTGGGCGACGGCGCGACCGCCGAGACCGACTGCACCGCGATGATCGTCAACG
>JAEWNA010000109.1 GCA_023392975.1 Pseudomonadota bacterium
GCACCCAGAACAACCGCAACGCGGTGCGACGGATCTTCGACGCGTCTTCGCGATCGCGCCACACCAGCCACAACGCGATCGCCATCAGAGCGTACAGCGCCGTCCACACGGGGCCGAACACCGACGCCGGCGGATTGAACGTCGGCTTGAGCAATGCGTCGTACCACTCGTCCGCGCCGAACAGGATGCCCACGCCGGCGCCGAGCGCGACCAGCAGCAAGATCCAGGCGACGAGGGTCAGGCCATCGGCGAGCGGCGTGGTCGAGAAGTCCCCGGAAACGGGGTCCTGGTGCAGATCGGTCATGTCGGGGTATTCCGTACAGCGGAGTCGCGGCGCGCCGCGTCGCGGGGACGCGGCTTGCGGGCGGCGCACGCCCGTGCGGAGGATCAGAAACCGTAGAGCTTGCGCTTGCGGTACAGCGTGGAGGCGTCGATGCCGAGCGTGCGCGCGGCGGCGTCGAGGCTCTCGCTCACGGCGAGGATGCGCTCGATGTGCAGGCGCTCGAGTTCCTGCAGCGACATCAGCGTGCCGGGCTGCACGTCGGCGCGCTGCGCACTGTTGAGCGACAGCAGGTCGGCGCCGATCTCCTCGCCGCGGGCGAGGATCACCGCGCGCTCCATCATGTTCTGCAGTTCGCGCACGTTGCCCGGCCAGGCGTAGGTGCGCAGCTTGGACAGCGCCGGCGCGGACAGGCGGCGCGCCGGCAGGCCGTATTCGGCGGCGTAGCGGCGGATGAAGCCGTTGGCGAGGTCCTCGAGGTCCTCCTGGCGCTCGCGCAGCGGCGGCAGGGTGATCGCGATGACGTTGAGCCGGTACAGCAGGTCGAGACGGAACTGGTTGTCGCGGACCATCGTCTCGAGGTCGCGGTTGGTGGCGGCGACGATGCGCACGTCGGCCTTGCGCGTGGCCGGATCGCCGACGCGTTCGTATTCCTTGTCCTGGATGAAGCGCAGCAGCTTGGGCTGCAGCGACAGCGGGAAATCGCCGATCTCGTCCAGGAACACGGTGCCGCCGTCGGCGTGGCTGATCCGGCCGACCGTGTTCTGCACGGCGCCGGTGAACGAACCCTTGGAGTGGCCGAACAGCTCGCTCTCCATCAATTCGGCGGACAGCGACGGGCAGTTGACGGTGACGAACTCGCCGACGGCGCGCGGGCTGGCGCGGTGCACGGCGCGGGCGAGCACGCCCTTGCCCGTGCCGCTCTCGCCGAGGATCAGCACGTTGGCGTCGGTGCGGGCCACCTGCAGCGCCATGTCGATCGCCGCCTGCATCGCCGGGTTGCGGCTGGTGAAGTCCGAGGGCACGGTGCGGCCGACTTCGCGCTCCAGCGTGTCGATGCGGTCGAGCATGCGCCGGGTCTCGATCTGGCGCGCCACCGCGATCCGCAGCTGCTCGGGCGAGCAGGGTTTCACCAGGTAATCCGCGGCGCCCAGCGAGATCGCGCGGACCGCGTCCTCGACCCCGGCGTTGGCGGTGACCATCACCACCCGCATCTGCGGCGCCAGCTCGGCCAGCCGCGGCAGCGCGTCGATACCCGAGTCGTAGCCGATGTTGTGGTCGAGCAGGCAGACCTGGAACGGCCGGGTCGCGGCCAGGCGCAGGCCCTCGGCCAGCGTGTCGGCGGTCTCGACGCTGTAGCCGTGGCGGCTCAGGGCGAGCGAGAAGTTCTGCAACTGGCGACTGTCGTCGTCGATCGCGAGGATGCGGCCGGCGGCTTTCGATTCGGACTTCGGCACGGGGCGGGCGTCTGGGTCGGACGAGGCGTTGCCCACTATATCGGGCCCGTTCATCGGCGGCAGGCTGCTGCCGAGGATCGCCACGGGCGACATGGGAAGCGGGCGGGTGGGCGTGACGACGGCGGCCATGTGGAATCCTCGGATGCGCCGGGCGACCGTTCGCGCGGCGGATGCCTGTGTCGTGCAAGAGGCATGCCAGCCGGTAAACCCCTGAAAATCGTGCGATCGCCGCCTCGCGGCCGGGCGTTTCGCACGCCGCACGCCCCCGCGTCGTGCATCGCGCACGACATCGGTCGGGTGTTTCGCAGGAAGGTGGCCGCTTCGGTCCACGCCGCCGCGGCCGGACGGCGGTCCGGTCATGGTCTGGTGCGTGGTTCCGGCCCGGCCTCGCGTGTCGTGCCTCGCGGCGCGCTTCTCCGCGCGCCTGACACGAGCGTTCGCGGCGTCCATCGTCAGCTCCTGTCGTCCTCGACGACCACCGCTTGCAGCCGTCGCGCGATCTCTCCGCAGATCGCGACGGGAACGCCTGTCGTCAGGATCCGGCCGTGCTCGAGGACGGCATTCCCGATGACCGACCCTTCCAGCATCAGGTGGGCGACGCCGACATGCTCGAAACGCACCTCGGCCCCGGTGAACGGATTGATCCCGGTGCGCGGGAGCGCCGCGACCAATGCCGGGTGGGTCTCGACGAGACGCGCCCACTCGTCGATCGAGATGGCGCCCTGCGGCCTGTGGATGATCGCGAACTGCATCGGCATGCCTCCGGGACATCGTCATTGCCTGCCTGCGACAGGTGACGCGACCAGCCCCTACCTCCACGCCCCCAGCCACGCGCGCAGCGACGCCGGTTTCACCGGCTTGGTCAGCACGGTGCAGCCGTATTCGCGGGCGGCGTTCTTCAGCGGGTCGCTGCCGTCGCCGGTGAGCAGCGCGGCGGGCAGGTCGCGCCTGGCGCGGCGACGGAGTTCGGCGATCACGCCGAGGCCGTCGAGGCGATCGTGCAGGTGGTAGTCGACGAGCGCGACGTCGGGCAGCGTGTCCGGATCGCCCGGATCGATCTGCGCCAGCGCTTCGTCGACGGTGGCGGCGGTGAGCGCGACGGCACCCCAGCGACCGAGCAGGCTGCGCATGCCGTCGAGGATCTCTGGGTCGTTGTCGACGCAGAGCACGCGCAGGCCGGCGACGGCGTCGGGCGCGGGCTGCGGGCGCGGCGCGCGGGCGGGAGCGGCTTGTCCGGGCGGGACGCGGATCGAGAACACGCTGCCGCGACCGACGCGCGAATCCACCTGCAGCGGATGGCCGAGGATGCGGGCGATGCGCTGGCAGATCGACAGGCCGAGGC
>JAEWNA010000112.1 GCA_023392975.1 Pseudomonadota bacterium
GGGTTTCCTTCATGCTGGCCTAAGCCAACCGTCCGAACCTGTCCCGATGTCCGCATCCCGCCTCCGCTCCGCCCGGCGCCCGCAGCTGCGCGCCAACACCGTCCTCCTGCTGGTCGTCGCCTTCCTCGTGGCCGCGCTCAACACCCGCTTCTGGCGGGTGGTGTTCTCGGCCCATGATTTCGCCGGCCTGCACGGCGTCGGCGTCGCCGCCGCGGTCGCCGCCGCGCTGTTCGCGCTGACCACGATCATGCTGCTGCCGCTGAGCTTCCGCTGGACGCTCAAGCCCGGCCTCACGGTGGTGTTGCTGCTGGCCGCCGGCGCCGCGTTCTTCATGAGCGACTTCGGCGCGGTGATCGACCGCCACGCGCTCGCCAGCGTGTACGAGACCGACGCCCGCGAAGCCACCGAATGGGTCAGCGCGCGCATGCTGCTCACCCTCGGCCTGCTCGGCGTGCTGCCGGCGATCGGGCTGTGGTGGGTGCGGATCGACTGGCAGGGCCCGCTGCGCGAGCTGTGGTCGCGGATCAAGCTGGCGCTGCTGGTGTGCGCGCTGCTCGGCGTCTCGGCGCTGTCCTTCGGCAAGGACATCGCCTCGCTGGTGCGCAACCACATGGAGCTGCGCCACCTGGCCAATCCCTTCGCGCTGCTCGCGGCGCAGCTGTCGTACATGGACCACGCCCGCAACGACAACCGCCCGCTGGAGAAGATCGGCCTCGACGCGAAGCGCGGCGGCGCGCTGGCGCCCGGCCAGCGCCCGGCCGTGCTGCTGTTGGCGATCGGCGAATCCGCCCGCGCCGCCAGCTACGGCAGCCTCGGTTACGGCCGCGACACGGATCCGCAGATGCGTGCGCTGGCGACCGTGAACTTCCGCGACGTGCACAGCTGCGGCACCAACACCGCGACCTCGCTGCCGTGCATGTTCAGCGGCGTCGGCCGCACCGAGTACAAGGACGGCATGGCGAAATACCGCGAGAACCTGCTCGATCTGCTGATGCGCGCCGGCTACGACGTCGTCTGGATCGACAACAACACCGGCAGCAAGCGCCTCGCCATACGCGCCACCGAGAAGTTCCTCGGCGACGGCAAGGATCCGGCGCTGTGCAATCCGGAGGGCTGCTACGACGAGGTGCTGCTGCGCCAGCTCAAGCAGGACCTGCCGGCGGTCAAGCGCGACACCGTGTTCGTGATCCACCTGCTCGGCAGCCACGGCCCGGCCTACTACGCCCGCTACCCGGCCGAGTTCGCGACCTTCAAGCCCGAATGCCGCAGCAACCAGCTGCAGCAGTGCGACGACCAGCAGCTGCATAACACCTACGACAACACCATCCATTACGCCGACCACATCGTCGGCAGCGCCACCGCGATGCTGCGCGACGACACGGCGATCGACCCGGCGGTGCTGTACGTCTCCGACCACGGCGAATCGCTGGGCGAACACGGCCTCTACCTGCACGGCGCGCCGTACGCCATCGCCCCGGCCGAACAGACCCGGGTGCCGATGCAGCTGTGGATCTCCGATCGCTTCGCGGCCCGCCGCGGCCTCGACCTGGCCTGCCTCCGCGCTCGCGCCGGCCAGCCGATGTCGCACGACAACTTCTTCCACAGCGTGCTGGGCCTCGCCGACGTCGAGACCGCCCTGCGCAAACCGCCGCTGGACTTCACCGCCGGCTGCACGGGCAAGGCGGCGACGCCCTGACCGATCGCAGCGGGTCATCGCCGATGGCCGGCGTCGCTTGACGCCGCCGGCCATCGGCGTAGCATTCCATGCAGGCAACGGGACAGACCCGGCGCCGACCACCATCACCGTGAGGGAGCCTCATGGAACGCAGCGACACCCGCGAGCGCGACGCGCTCGACTATCTCGTCTTCATCGGCCGCTTCGAGCCGTTCCACAACGGCCATGCCGCCGTCGCCCGCCACGCTCTGACCCGCGCGCGCAAGCTCATGTTCCTCGTCGGCTCCGCCGACACCCCCCGCACCATCAAGAATCCGTGGACCGTCGCCGAACGCACGGTGATGATCCAGGCTGCGCTGCCCGATGCCGCGGACCGGCTGATCGTGCGCCCGCTCCGCGACCACCTCTACAACGAGAGCCAGTGGATCGCCGCGGTGCAGCGCACCGTCGCCGCAGCGGTGAAGGCCGACGGCGGCAGCGACGACGCCCGCATCGGCCTGATCGGCCAGGACAAGGACGCGAGCAGCTACTACCTGCGCGAATTCCCGCAGTGGCCGCTGATCGACGTCGCCCAGACCGAAACCCTCTCGGCCACCGAACTGCGCCGCTACCTGTTCGAGGCCAACCGGCTCGACAGCCACGGCGGCCTGATGCTGGTGCGCGCGAACGTGCCCGGTCCGGTGTTCGACATGCTCGACGCCTTCCGCAAGAGCTCGCCCGCGTTCGCGCAGCTGGTCGAGGAATACCGCTTCATCGAGCAGTACCGCGCCGCGTGGGCCGACGCGCCATACGCGCCGACGTTCGTCACCGTCGACGCGGTCGTCGTACATTCCGGCCACGTGCTGCTGGTACGTCGCCGCGCCGCGCCCGGCAAGGGCCTGTGGGCGCTGCCGGGCGGCTTCGCCGGCCAGGACGAAACGCTGCTGCACGCCTGCCTGCGCGAGCTGCGCGAGGAAACCCGGCTGAAGCTGCCGGAGCGCGTGCTCAAGGGTTCGCTGCGCCACGCGCACGTGTTCGACCATCCCGAGCGCAGCCTGCGCGGGCGCACGATCACCCACGCCTTCCACTTCGATTTCCCGTCCGGCGACCTGCCCGACGTGCGCGGCGGCGACGACGCCGACAAGGCACGCTGGGTGCCGGTGAGCCAGGCGCTGGAGATGGGTCCGCAGTTGTTCGAGGACCATCTCCACATCCTCGAATTCTTCCTCGGCCGCGGCTGATCGCCCTACCGATCCCGCGACCGCCCCGCCGGCGGACAGACCGCCGGTTCCCCTCGACGCGAAGGAGCTTCCCGTCATGCATGCTTCCCACATCCCCGGCCTCGACAACGTCCTGCTCAACACGGACAGCTACAAGGCCAGCCACTGGCTGCAGTACCCGCCCGGCACCGATGCCGCGTTCTTCTATGTCGAATCGCGCGGTGGCGTGTACGACCGCACGGTGTTCTTCGGCCTGCAGGCCATCCTCAAGCAGCACCTCGGCCGGCCGATCACCCACGCCGACATCGACGAAGCGCGCGAGCTCTACGCCGCGCACGGCGAGCCGTTCAACGAGGCCGGCTGGCGCGACATCGTCGACCGCCTCGGCGGCCACCTGCCGGTGCGCATCCGCGCCGTGCCCGAAGGCACCGTGGTGCCGACGCACCAGGCGCTGGTGACGATCGAATCCACCGACCCGCAGGCGTACTGGGTGCCGTCGTACCTCGAAACGCTACTGCTGCGGGTATGGTATCCGGTGACGGTCGCGACGATCAGCTGGCACGCGAAGCAGACGATCCGCCAGTTCCTCGAACGCACCAGCGACGACCCGGCCGGGCAGCTGCCGTTCAAGCTGCACGACTTCGGCGCGCGCGGCGTGTCCAGCGCGGAATCGGCGGCGATCGGCGGCTGCGCGCACCTCGTCAACTTCCTCGGCACCGACACCGTGTCGGGCCTGCTGGCGGCGCGCGCGTTCTACCACGCGCCGATGGCCGGCTTCTCGATCCCCGCCGCCGAGCACAGCACCATCACCAGCTGGGGCCGCGAGCGCGAGGTCGATGCCTACCGCAACATGCTGACCCAGTTCGCGAAACCCGGCGGCATCGTCGCCGTGGTGTCGGACAGCTACGACATCTTCCACGCCATCCGCGAACACTGGGGCAAGACGCTGAAGGACGAGGTGATCGCGTCCGGCGCGACGGTCGTCATCCGCCCCGACTCGGGCGATCCGGTGGCCGTGGTGCACGAGTGCCTGGAACTTCTCGACGAGGCCTTCGGCCACACCGTCAACGGCAAGGGCTTCAAGGTGCTGAACCACGTCCGCGTGATCCAGGGCGACGGCATCAACCCGACCAGCATCCGCGCCATCCTCGAACGCGTGACCAGCGCCGGCTACGCCACCGACAACGTCGCCTTCGGCATGGGCGGCGCGCTGCTGCAGCAGCTCAACCGCGACACCCAGAAATTCGCACTGAAGTGCTCGGCCGCGCGCGTCGACGGCCAGTGGATCGACGTGTGGAAGGACCCGGTCACCGACAAGGGCAAGCAGAGCAAGCGCGGGCGCATGACGCTGCTGCGTCATCGCGAGTACGGCAGCTTCCGCACCGTGCCGGTGTCGCCGGACGCGGCGTCGCTGGCCGAGGTCGAGAAGCCCGCCGGCTTCGACGATGCGATGGAGACGGTGTGGGAGAACGGCCGACTGGTGCGCGACTGGACCTTCGAGGAGATCCGCGCCCGCGCCGACGCCGAACGGCTCTGAGCGTGGACGCGAGCACCGTGGACGCCGTCGCAGGCCTGCCGCTGCGACGGCGCCTGCCGCCCGATCACGATGCGACTCGCTGGGTGTCGCACGTCATCGGCAGCCGGCGCCATCGCGTCGCCCAGCCGATCACCTTCACGCCCTACGCCTCTGCGCGGCCATGCTCGGCGCGCTGCCGGTTCTGTTCGGAAAACCTGCGCGAAACCGGCGCGGGCCGCGCCGCGGCGACGCTCCGACCACGCATCGATTACTTCGACGCGTTGCGCGGCGCGCTGGCGCAGCTGCGCGGGCTGCCGCTGTCGTATTCGCTGTCGGGGCTGGAAACGACCGACGACGCGGACGGGTGCCTGCGCATGCTCGACACGCTGGACGCCGCCGCGCGCGACGGCGTGCCGGTCGCCGAGCGCGTGCTGTACAGCAACGGCGCGGGCTTCGCGCAGGCGCACGGCGACGCGCTCGTCGACGCGTTCGCTCGCTTCGGTCTGTCGTGGGTGGAACTGTCGCGCCATCATCCCGATGCCGCGCGCAACCAGGCGATCATGCGTTTCCGGCCGGGTGAGCCGATCGCGGACGACGAGGTCTTCGCCGCGGTCGCGCGTCGCCTGCGCGACCGCGTCCCGCTGCGACTGGTGTGCCTCGTGCAGCGCGGCGGCATCGACGATGCCGATGGCGTCACCGCGTACCTGCGCTGGGCGGCGACGCTGGGCGCCGACACCGTCATCTTCCGCGAGTTCTCGCGACTGGACGACGGCTATCGCGACAACGCGACGCGACGGTATCTCGACGCCGCGCGCGTGCCGATGCCAGCGCTGGTCGACGCCGTGCTCGCCTCGCCGCTGCGCGCGCTGCTGACGCCGCTCGAACGCACCGCCGGCTACTACTTCGACAACCTGCGCCTGCGGCATCGCGACGGCTTCGACGTGGTCTTCGAGGCGTCCGACTACGGGCGGATGCATGCGCGCCACGCCTCCGGCGCGCTGTACAAGCTCGTATTCCATGCGAACGGCCGCCTGTGCGGCGGCTGGTCGCCGGATCGCGACGTGCTGTGGGAGGCGCCATCGACATGAGCGCGCGCAGCTGGCGGATGCTCGATCCCGATCCCCCCGGACTGGCGCTGCCGGACGACCTGCGCGACCGCGACCCGCTGCACGGCCGCGACTGCGGCTGGGTGTCGCAGATGCGACCGTTCGTGCGCGCGTTCTCGCAGCCGGGCGACGTGGTGTTCGACCCGTTCTGCGGCTTCGGCACGACGCTGCTGGCCGCGGCGCTCGAAGGCCGGCGCGGTCTCGGCCTGGAGATCGACCCGGACCGTGCCGCGATCGCCCGCGAGCGGCTGCGCCGGCACGACGTCGATGCGGAGGTCGTGTGCGGGACGTTGCCGGACACGAAGCTCTCTCCACGCATCGACCTGTGCCTGACCAACGTGCCCTATTTCGGCTGCGGCTGGCGCGGCGATGCGCGCGTCGGCCAGTTGTATCGGGCGCCGGATTTCGCGACGTATCTCTCGACGATGCGCGCGATCTTCCATGCCGTGCGCGACACCCTGCCGGACGATGCCTACTGCATCGCGACGGTCGAGAACGCCCGCGTCGGCGAGCGCATGGTGCCGCAGGCGTGGGAACTGGCGCGGCTCCTCGGCAGCCTGTTCGAGCCCTGCGAGGAGCAGGTGCTGCTCTATCCCGCGAGGGAAACAACGCTCTCGACCGAGGACGACCCGTCGCGCACCGACCGCAGCCACGAGTACGCACTGGTCTTCCGCAAACGGCGTCGAGCGCTCGACATCGATGGCGCCCGTGCGCTGCTGCGACACCTCCGCGACGACGGCCACGATCTGCACGTGCACGGCAGCTTCCTGCCGTGGCTGGACGGCGATCCCGATCCGGCGACCCGGCTCCCCGGGGACATCGACGCACACGTCACCGGCGATCCGGAACGCTTCCGCGCATTGCTGCAGGCGCTCGTGCGGCTCGGCTTCCGCCTGTCGCTGTGGGGCGACCCGGTGAATGCCGACGTGCATCCCGAGACCGTGCGCCGGCACCACTATCTCCGCGCCGAACGCCTGCGCGCCGACGGGCGATGGCTGCGCCTGGACCTGTCGACACGCGAGCCGGACTGAACCGCCGGCCTGACCGGGCACCCCCGTGGATTCCGTTCTGTGTTGGACCGACGGCCGGACAGCCGTCGGCTCCGGAATCCGGGCGCCAGACGCCCGCGGTCAATGACGACGACAGGGGACCCACATGCAGATTCATTCGATGAAGGACGGCCTCATCCCGGTGGACGAGGCCGCATTGCACGCAGGCGACAACGCACCGGGCGGCATGCCCGACGTCTCGAGCGCATCGCTGATCGGCGGCGAAAGCCGGCGCATCTTCCACAACCAGGGCTATCCCTGGGCGCTCAACGGCAAGATCTACACCGTCGGCGGCGGCGAAGGCAGCGGCATCATGATCGGCAAGAACCTCGTGCTGACCGCGCTGCACTGCGTCGATCGCAGCGGCGGCAAGCAGTTCTTCGTGCCCGCGTGCTACGTCGACCCGCCGGCGGGCAACCAGGCCGAGCCGTTCGGCCGCTTCGAGGTGGTGAACTACTACCGCTGGATGGACATCGGCAACACCCACCACAGCGACGAGGGCGCGGCCGATTACGCCGTGCTGAAGCTCGCGGGCGAACCGAACGTCGGCTGGGCGGGCACCCATGGACAGGTCGACCGTGGCTGGCTCGGCCGCAAGATGTGGTACCACGTCGGCTATCCGGTCAACAACCATTACGGGTTGAAGGACCACAAGAACGGACGCCCGTCGTTCGAGATGGACATCGCGATCAAGGACATCGTCGACTACGACTACGTCAATCCCGAGAAGCTCCATCTCGCCTGCACCAAGTTCTTCACCACCGCCGACTGCGAGGGCGGCCAGTCCGGCGGCGCGCTGTTCAACATCGTCGACAACGCGGTGATGGTGGCGGGCGTGCTGTCGCAGGAAGGCGCGACCGACACCGACTCGGGATTCGCGGCCTGCCATCCGAACCTCGGCAAGCTCGTGGCCTGGTGCCGCCAGAACGCATGAGCGTGGTGAGGCCGCGGGCTTCGTGATCTGCGACGACGGCGCGTCCTCCGCGTCGTCGTCAACGCCGGTCGGGCAACCGCAGGCGCACGCCCAGGCCGCGCCCGTCGAGCCCGTCGCCCAGCGTCATCGTGCCGCCGCAGACCTCGGCGATGCGGCCGACGATCGCCAGTCCGAGCCCCGCGCCGTCGCCGGTGGCGGCGTCGAGGCGGTGGAATCGCTGCAGGGCGTCGGCGCGGCGTTCGGGCGGAATCCCCGGGCCGTCGTCGACGACGTCCAGCACCGTCGCGTCGCCGTCGCGGCGTGCCGCGATGCGCACGCGCACGCCGTCGCCACCGTGGCGCAGCGCGTTGCCGACCAGGTTGCGCAGCACGCTCTGCGCCAGCTGCGGACCGCAGCCGATGCGCAGGTCCGCGGGGATGTCGGTGTCCACCACGGCGCGGGTGCGACGGATCGCCGGCGCGAGTTCGGCCAGCACGTCCTCGACGCAGGCCCGCAGCGGCGCATCGATCGACATGCCATCGGGCACGCCGGCCTCCAGCCGCGACAGCGTCAGCAACTGTTCGGTCAGCGCGGTCATGCGGTCGCAGCCGGCGATCACGCCGGCCAGCGCGCGCTGGCGCTCCACCTCGTCGCGCGCACCCTGCGCGACCTGTGCCTGCGCGCGGATCGCGGCCACCGGCGTGCGCAGCTCGTGCGAGGCGTCGCCGATGAAGCGGCGCTCGCGGGCGATGCTGTCGCCGGTGCGGGCGAACAGCGCATTGAGCCGATCCAGCAGCGGCCGCACTTCGGTGGGCACGGCGTCCTCGGCGATCGGCGCGGTGTCCAGCGCGGCGCGCGCTTCCACCGCCTGCGCGATGCGCTGCAGCGGCGCGAGCCCGCGTCCGACCACGATCCACAGCCCGAGGCCGAGCAGCGGCAATGCCAGCAGCATCGGCAGGGCCTGGCGTCCGAGCGCCTCGTCGAGGATGTCCGCGCGCGCCGACTGCGGTTCGCCCACCTGCACCCAGACGCCCTCGTGGCTGCGGGTGACGTAGACCCGCCAGGCCTTCCCGTCGACGCGCACCTCGGCGAAGCCCTGGCGGAACGGCGCCAGCGGCACGTTCGGCGCGTTGGCGCTATGCACGCCGAGGCGGCCGTGGCTCCACACCTGCAGCGCGAGGCGCTGGTGTTCGTCGCCGAGATCCGGCAGGTGCTCCAGCCGGATCTCGTCCAGCTCTTCCGAGGCCTGCGCGACCAGCAACGCGGCGGAGGTCGCCAGGTGGGCGTCGAGCAGTTCGTCGAGCTCGTGCCGGGCCTGCGCGTAGCTGGCGAGCGACGCGGCCAGCCATACGCCCGTCACCGCGGCCAGCGTCGCCGCGAGCAACCGGGCACGCAGCGAGAAGGGCCGGTTCACGACGGGCCGCTCATGCGCTCGCGCTCATGCCGGCGCCTGCACCCGCAGCATGTAGCCGACCCCGCGCTGGGTGACGATCAGCGTCGGATCGAGCTTGCGTCGCAGGTGGTGCACGTGCACTTCCAGCGCGTTCGACTCCACGCCGTCGTCCCAGCCGTACAGCCGCTCGGACAGCTGTTCCTTGCTCAGCCAGCGGCCGGCGGAACGGGCGAACTCCAGCAGCAGGTCGAACTCGCGCGGCGACAGCTCCACGGCCTTGCCGTGCCAGCGCGTGGTGCGCGCCGCGGGATCGATGCACAGCGCGCCGAGTTCCAGCTGCGGGCGCGGATCGCCGTCGCTGCGGCGGACCACCGCGCGCAGCCGGGCCGCGAGTTCGTCCAGGTCCACCGGCTTGATCACGTAGTCGTCCGCGCCGGCGTCGAGGCCGCGGATGCGCTCGTCCACCGCATCGCGAGCGGTGAGGATGACCACCGGCGTGCGGTCATGCGCGTCACGGCGCTGGCGCAGCAGCTGCAGGCCGGACAGGCGCGGCAGGCCGAGGTCGAGCACCACGGCCGAGAACGTCTCCGTCCTCAGCGCGGTCTCGGCGGCGATACCGTCGCGCACCCAGTCCGCGGCGAAGCCCCGCTGGCGCATGCCCACGCTCAGCGCTTCGCCGAGCAGCGGATCGTCTTCCACCACGAGCAGGCGCATCATCGCTCTCCGTCCCGAAGCATCATTGTCGTCGGCGACGACGGCGGCATCAATCGTCGTCTCCATCTCCATCGCCGTCCTCGTCACCGTCCGCGCCGGCCGCGCCACGCGCGGCGTGCCCACGGTCATGGCCCTCGCCCGCCTCGGCGCCGCCGCCGGGCAGGCCGAACGGCAGCCGCTGCTGCGACAGCCCCAACGTCCAGAACGCCGCCAGCGCCAGCAGCAACACGCCGCCGGCCAGCAGCGACGGTCGCGCGATGCCGTCCTCCGGCCGCAGCCCGGCCTTGCGCCCGGTCACCATCGCCCGCGGCAGGTTCTCGCGATGCAGGACGCTGCCCGCGACCACGCCCAGCAGGTGCAGGCCGACGACGACCAGCATCGCGGTCGCCAGCGCCTCGTGCACCTCCTCCAGCGCCTCGCCGCCGCCGGCCACCATCGCCACGCCGACGCCGGCGGTCGCCAGCCCCAGGCCGAGCAGCAGCCAGATCGCGACCGCGCCCGCCGGGTTGTGGCCGACGTAGTGCGCGGGATTGCCCTGCGCCATCGACTTCACGTAGCGCCACGTCGCGCCCGGGCCGCGCAGGAATTCCGAGAAGCGCGCGTAGCGGCTGCCGACGAGGCCCCACGCCAGCCGGAACAGCACGAGCCCGAACAGGCTGTAGCCGAACAGCAGGTGCAGCAGGTGCTGGCGCTCGCTGTCGGAGGTGAGCCAGGCGCCGGCGAAGCAGACGGCGAGGCTCCAGTGGAAGACGCGGGTGGGCAGATCCCACACCAGCACCGGGCGGGCGCGTTCGACGGCATCGCCCGTGGGCGGCGCGTCGTGGACGGCGGTCATCATCATGGCTTGGCTCCTGCAGGAGATCGTGGCGACGCGCGCGGCAGGCGCACGTCGTGTTCGGAAAAGACGCCGCGCTCGGCGCCGCGATGGCAGGCAGCGCAGTTCGCGGCGGACTTCACCGCCGGCGAGCGCCACAGCGGCGCCGGCACTTCGCGGTGTTCGCGCACGAACCACGGCGCGCGGGTGAGGCGCAACGGCGCCGCCGGATCGGCCGGCTGCGAGCCGGCACCCGCGACCAGCCAATTGCGGATCGTGTCGGTCTGCGCGAGGGTCAACGACGCGTCGTTGCCGAAATGACGGTCGAGCCCGGCCATCAGCGCGCGCCACGACGACGCCGGCAGACCACGCGCGGGATACGGCACGTGGCAGCTGCCGCATTCCTCGACGTAGAGCGAAGGCATGGGCCTGCGCGTCGGGCGACGCTCGTCGCCATCGTCGTCGTCATCCGCACGGACCGGCGCGGAGGCCAGTGCGAGCATCAGCGCGAGCGGCAGCGCCGGCAGGGCGATCGCGGAGGCGATGCACGAACGGCGGCTCATCGCGCACCGCCCGTGCGCAGCGAGGACAGCCAGGCGAGCACGTCGCCTTTCTCGACCGCGCTGCATTCGCGCCCGACCACGTCGCGGCAGTTGCGGCGGAACCATTTCTCCACCTTCGCCGCATCGGTGAAGCGCGCGGGATTCGCCGCCGGCGCCAGCGGGCGCAGCGCGCGGCCGGTCACGGCATGGCGGCCTTCCGCCGTCGGCGTGTCGGTGTGGCAGCTCGCACAGCGCCAGTCGTTGCCGTGGGTCGTGGTGAAGAAGCGGCGGCCGCGCTCGGCCGAGAAGCCGCCGAACCCGGGCGACAGGCGCGCCGCCTCGGCGGCGTAGCCGCGCTGCAGCTCCGCCGGCGTCGCCGCCCACGACGCGAACGTCGCCAGCAACGTCGCGGTGCCGAGACTCCGCGCCATTCCGCGGAGGATCGTGTGTCGCATGTCGAAACCCTCACATCGATTCGTTGCCGACACGATGCGCCCCGTGAATTAAGCGGGACTTATGCATCGTGCGAATGCCTGCAGATGCAGGCGGCCGCGCATCCGCATGCGCGAACGCCCGCCGAGGCGGGCGTTCGCGGGTCGCGCCGTGCGTGCAGGGGGAGCGTGCAGGATCAGACGCCCGACGGCTTCGGCGTGGTGTCGTCGCGCTCGGGCAGCTCCGGATAGTCGATCTTCGGGATCGGCGCGGTCAGCGCATGCAGGAACAGGTGGATCTTCTCCGCCTCGTCCGGCGTCAGCGTGGCGCCGAGCTGGGCGTCGCCCATGATCGTCACCGCCTCCTGCAGCTTCCACACGTTGCCGGAGTGGAAGTACGGCGCGGTCGCGGCGATGTTGCGCAACGGCGCGGCGCGGAACACGTAGTCGTCGCCCTGCGACTTGGTCACCGCGAAGCGGCCGTGGTCGCCCGCCGGGCGCACCGCATCGGCCGGCGCATGCACCACGCCGAACGGGAAGTAGGCCTGGCCGCCGAGGTTGATGCCGTTGTGGCAGCTCGAACAGCCCTTGTCCATGAACAGCTTGAGGCCCGCCTGCTGGTCGGCGGTGAGCGCGTGCGCGTCGCCCTTGAGGAAGGCGTCGAACGGCGCGCCGGGCGTGATCAGCGTGGTCTCGAACGCCTCGATCGCCTTCGCCATGTTGTCGAAGCTGACCGGCGACGACTCGCCCGGGAACGCGCTCTGGAACGCGCTGACGTACCCGGGCATCGACTTCAGCGTCGCCTCGACGACCTCGGGCTTGTTGTTCATCTCCACGCCCGCCTGCACCGGGCCCTTGGCCTGGGCCTTGAGGTCCTCGGCGCGGCCATCCCAGAACTGGGCGACGTTGAACACCGCGTTGTAGACCGTCGGCGCATTGCGCGGGCCCTTCTGGAAGCCGTGGCCGATCGAGGTCGGGACGCCGTCGATGCCGCCCATGCCGACGTTGTGGCAGGCGTTGCAGCTGATGACCCCGCTGGAGGACAGGCGGCCGTCGAAGTAGAGCATCTTGCCAAGCGCGATCTTCTCGGGCGTCACCGGGTTGCCGGCGGGGTCCGGCGCCCGGTCGGGGATCGGCTGGAACAGCGCCTGCGCCTGCTTGAGCAGCTCCGGCGCAGCGGCCGGGCCCACCGGCGCCGCCTGGGTGG
>JAEWNA010000131.1 GCA_023392975.1 Pseudomonadota bacterium
GCGGCCGCGACCGCAGGCAGTTCGTCGAGCGGCAGCTCGGCGTAGTTCATCACCCGCAGCAGCATCGGCAGGTTCAGCGAGGCGACCCGTCGCACCGGCGTGCCCAGCCGCGCCAGCTTCGCCGCCAGGTTGCTGGGCGAGGCGCCGTAGAGGTCGGTCAGCACCAGCACCCCGTCGCCCCCGTCCACCCGGCGCAGCGCGGCGCTGGCCTGCGGCAGGGTGACGTCGAGATCGGCGTCGAACGCCACCTCGAACGCCTCGGTCTTCAGCGGCAGCTGGCGCAGCAACCGGGTCGCGACCGCGACGAGCGCGGTCCCGACGCCGGGGTGGGTCACGAGGAGAATGCCGACGGCCATGCCGTCAACTTAGCAGACGGATGCGACGGGCCGGAAGCGGGAGGCGTGCTCAGTCGCCGTTTTCGTCCAGTACGCGATGGAAGAGCGCGTTCAAGGCGGGCAGGGTCGTGCTGCGTCCTTCCGCGTCGGGCTGCAGGCCGTCCAGCCGCGCCAGTTCCTGTTCGATGAAAGCGTTGAGCGACGGCACCGCGTCGCCGACCCAGGTTTCCGGCGCGACGCGCTTGCGTGCCTGCAGATCACGGATGTCGGCCAATAGCGCGGGTCGATCGTCGATCAGGTGCAGCAGCGCGTCGAACTCGATCGGCGCCGGGGTCGCGTAACGCTCCAGCCACAGCGTCGCCAGCAGCGGGCGCAGCGCGTAGAAGTACTTCTTCAGCCGCACCTGGTCCTCGCGCAGGTAGCCGCGGTAATTGGTCTTGGCCATGCTGCGGTAGTGGTACAGGCCGTTCGTCACCGAATAAACCTCCGGCAGCAGCCGGCGCGCCTCGGCGGCGAAGGCACCGCGTTCGAGGTAGCGGATCGGCGACTGGATCCATTCGACGAACGCCGGGTTGGACTTGCGCAGCAGTCGCAGCGCCTTGCGCACGTCCCAGCCGTTGAGGTCGATGTCGTCGACGATCGGGTACTCGATGACGTCGCGCTTTTCCTCCAGGTCGACCGCCTGGTACCAGCGCGGCGGATGCGCGTAGATGAAGCGCACGTCGTAGTCGGAGTCGGGCGAGGCGAAGCCCCAGGCACGGCTGCCGGATTCCACCGCCAGCAGGATGCGGACGCCGTGCTCGGCTTCCGTGCGCTGCAGGCGGCGCATGATCTCGGCATGCACGTCGGCGGGGATGGCGGGGTGGGGCGGGAACTCGGTCGTCATGTCGGGGAATTCCTTGCCGGCGTCGCGAACACCGTGATTTCCTCGCGGTCGTGGTACAGCTGTTTCGCGCGGATCGTCAGCGGCTTTCCGGCCTCCGCGGCGAAGCGGTCGAGGCAGAGGCGGGTCTCGTGCCAGCGCTTCTTCATCGGCAGCTTGAGGTTGAACACCGCGTGCCGGCACCAGCCTTCGCGGAACCACTCGGCCATGCGCGCGGCGACGCGCGAGGGCTGTTCGACCATGTCGCAGACCATCCAGTCCAGCGGTTTCGCCGGATGCCAGGCGAAGCCATCGGCGCGCAGGTGCTGGACGAGGCCGGTCTCCATCACGTGCGGGCGCAGCGGGCCGTTGTCGATGGCGGTGACGTGGACGTTGTGCCGGGTCAGCACCCAGGTCCAGCCGCCGGGCGCGGCGCCGAGGTCGGCCGCGCGCATGCCCTCGCGCAGCAGGCGCGTGCGCTCGTCGGCGGTGAGCAGGGTCAACAGCGCTTCTTCGAGCTTGAGCGCCGAACGCGACGGCGCGTCCGCGTGCATCCGCAGTCGCGGCACGCCCATCGGCCACGGCGCGCTGTCGCGCGGGTCGCCGGCGGCGAGGAAGGCGTGGTCGCCGGCGACGAAGCAGACGTGCAGGCGTGGCAGGCGGTCGTCGTCCTGCGCGGCCAGCAGCCCGGCCTTGCGCAGCGCCGGCCGCAGCGCGTTGCCGAAGCTGCGGGCCAGCCCGGCGAGCGGCTTGGCGTCGTCGGAATCGGGATGTTCGACGACGAGCGTACCGAAACGCCCTTTCTGTAGGAGCGACGCGAGTCGCGACCCCGCGTGCGTCGGACCCGTGCCGGGGTCGCGACTCACGTCGCTCCTACCAAAAGCAGTCAGCGCCTCCAGCATCGGCGCGATGCGGTCCTTCGGATCGAGGTCGCGCAGTTCGGCGATCAGCACCAGCTTCTGCCGCGCGAAGATCAGGTCGGCGAAGGGCAGCGCCTGCGACAGCGCATCGCCGTCGTCGCCCGGATCATCGCCGGTCAGGAACAGCGCGTAGCCGGTGTTTCGCTCGGTGCGCGCATAGCCCGCGAGCCCCGCCTCCGCGGCGCGATCGGTGAGTTCGCCGGCGAGCTCGGGCTCGAAACCGGCGCGGCAGTAGCAGAGGAGGCCTGGGGTCATGCCGGCATTGTAGGGTGGGCTCCCGGCTTGCGCCGGGACAGGCCCGGCCCGCCGTCGTGACCTCTCGGGGCGAGGTGGGAGCGATCGAGGCTGTTTCGATCATCGTTCGACGCCATCGGAAACGCCGCGATGGCGGGCCGGTGGCGGTGAAAGGTGGCAGCGCGCTCCGCGAAGTCGCCGTCATCCCCGCGCAAGCGGGGACCCACGTTTCCGCGACGACAAGGTTGGGTCCTCGCTTGCGCGAGGATGACGACGGGTGGTGTCAGTATTTGCCGCCGCCACCGCTGCCGTACGCCCGCAGCACGTCGCAGGCGGCGGCGCGCTCGATGTCGCGGGTCACGGCGATGCCGCGCTGTTCCAGTTCGCCGATCCAGTCCGCGGGCAGCGGGCCTTCGTCGAACGGGGTCAGCGCCATCACGTCTTCGGCGCGGGCGCCGATCAGCAGGCGGTCGATGCCGGCCCAGATCGTGGCGCCGTAGCACTGGCAGCAGGGCTGCGACGACGTCGCGAGCGTGATCGGGCCGACGGCGCGGCCGGCGTCGTCGAGGTTGAGGCGCGCGCGCTGGGTGCGCTGCTGGGCGAGCATGTACGCCATCATTTCGGCGTGCGCGACCGAGCACGTCTGCGGCAGCACGCGGTTCACGCCGATGGCGATGATGCGATCGTCCGCACCGAAGACGACCGCGCCGAACGGGCCGCCGCTGCCGTGTTCGACGTTGCCGCGCGAAAGCGCGATCGCCAGCGCGACCTTGTCGGCGTCGCTCGCGTACGTGCGCGAGGCGTCGACGGCGTCGTGGACCCAGACCGGCAGGGTGAGGTGGACCTGGGCGAGCAGCATCACATCACCTGCGCGCCACCGGCGACGTTCTCGCAGCGGCCTTGCGTGCAGGTGCAGCCGCTGACCGGCTGGAAGCCGCAGATCGAGGCCATGCCGTCCTTCGCGCACTGCGCGCGCACGGCGGCGGGATCGACCTTCGCGTCCTTGTTCACGCACAGCGGGAAGCGGCCGCAGCAGTTGCCGACGTCCTTCACCGCGCAGTCGGCGTCGGTACGGCAGGCACGGTCGGGCGACATCGGAGCCGCGTTGCCGGCCTGTTCGACTGGCGCCGTTGTCGGCGCGACGGGTGCCGCCTTCGGCGGCTGCGGCGCGGCGGGCGGCGCCGGTGCGGGCGGCGCAGGGGTGGTCGTCGCGGCCTGTGGCGTTTCGGGCGAAGGCGCCGGGGCGCTGCACGCGGTCAGCGACAGCGCGACGAGCAGTGCGGCGAGCGGGAGCGGCAGGCGCATGGCGGTCTCCTTCGATCGTGGTAGCGGGGGCGCGATTGGAACCTGCGGACGCGGGATCAGCTCCCCGCCGCCCACGTGTCCCGCAGCGTGACGCTGCGGTTGAACACCGGTGCGGCGGGCGTGTGGTCGAAGCGGTCGGCGACGAAATAGCCCAGACGTTCGAACTGGAAGCCCTGCTCGGGTGCGGCGATGGCGGCGGGTTCGACGTAGCCACGCACGCTGCGGCGCGAGTCCGGGTTGAGGTAGTCGCGGTAGGTCTTGCCGCCTTCGTCGGTGTCCGGGTTCGGCACGGTGAAGAGCCGGTCGTACAGCCGCACTTCCGCGGCGACCGCGTGCGCCGCGCTGACCCAGTGGATCGTGCCCTTGATCTTGCGATCGGCGCCGGCCATGCCGGGGCGCGATTCGGGATCGAGCGTGCCGCGCAGTTCGATGATCTCGCCGGCGTCGTTCTTCACCACCTCGTCGCACTTGACGATGCCGGCGCCGCGCAGGCGCACTTCGCCGCCGGGGACGAGCCGCTTCCAGCCCTTGGGCGGGACTTCGGCGAAATCGTCCCGCTCGATCCACAGCTCGCGCGAGAACGGCACGCTGCGGCTGCCGAACGACGCGTCCTTCGGATGATTGGCGAACGTCAGCGTTTCCTCGTGGCCCTCGGGCAGGTTGGTCAGCACGAACCTCAGCGGATCGAGCACCGCCATGCGCCGCGGCGAACGGGCGTCGAGGTCCTCGCGCAGCGTGTTCTCCAGCACCGAGTAGTCGATCAGCGAGTTCTGCTTCGACAGGCCGAGGCGCGAGACGAACAGCTTCAGCGCCTCCGGCGTGTAGCCGCGGCGGCGGATGCCCTGCAGCGTCGGCATGCGCGGGTCGCCCCAGCCGTCGACCAGGCCTTCCTCGACCAGCGTCATCAGCTTGCGCTTGCTCATCACCGTGTAGTTGAGGTTGAGCCGCGAGAACTCGATCTGGCGCGGGATCGCCGCTTCCAGCGGCAAGCCCCTGGCGGCCATCGGCGCCAGCAGCTCCGGGTGGTTCGGCAGGTCGACCTTCTCGACGCACCAGTTGTAGAGCGGGCGATGGTCCTCGAACTCCAGCGTGCACAGCGAGTGGGTGATGCCTTCCACCGAGTCGCTGAGCGAGTGCGCGTAGTCGTACATCGGATAGATCGGCCAGGCGTTGCCGGTGTTCTGGTGCTCGACGTGCTTGATCCGGTACAGCGCGGGATCGCGCAGGTTGATGTTGCCGCTGCCCATGTCGATCTTCGCGCGCAGCGTGCGCGCGCCGTCCGCGAACTCGCCCGCGCGCATGCGCCGGAACAGGTCGAGGTTCTCCTCGACGCTGCGGTCGCGGAACGGCGAGGGACGGCCGGGCTCGGTCAGCGAGCCGCGGTACGCGCGCACCTCTTCCGCGGTGAGGTCGCAGACGAAGGCGTCGCCCTGGCGGATCAGCTGCTCGGCGGCGAGGTAGAACACCTCGAAGTAGTCCGACGCGTGGCGCAGCTCGGCCCAGTCGTAGCCCAGCCAGTGCACGTCGTCCTGGATGGCGCGGACGTACTCGGGGTCTTCCTTCGCCGGGTTGGTGTCGTCCAGGCGCAGGTTGCAGCGGCCGCCGAACTCCTGCGCGATGCCGAAGTCGGTCCAGATCGCCCGGGTGTGGCCGAGGTGCAGGTAGCCGTTGGGCTCGGGCGGGAAGCGGGTGCGGATCTGCGCGTGCTTGCCGCTGGCCAGGTCGTCGCGGACGATCTGGCGGATGAAATCCTGGCGGAGGTCCGCGTCGGCGGGCAGGGCGTCGGAGGTGGGGTCCGGGGTCATCGAAGGCCTGAAACTGGGGGCGTGGAAACGCGGTGCGTGGGCGAAAACCGCCAGTCTAGCAGGGTGCCCGAGCCCCGCACCCGGCGGGCCGGGAGCCGACCGCCGGCACCGGCCGGGCCGTCCGGGGCGGTGGCCCCCGCGAAGAATCAATCGTTTGCGGAAGCCCCCCTGCCGTCGGCAACACGCGCCTTGCCATCCATCCAGATTGCGGCCCGGAGCCGCTGCGGGCGCCGCCTGCCGGTGCTAGTGTGATGTCGGGAAAGAGGGGCGCCACCGGGCGCAACGGGTGTGGAGGGAGATGACCGCAGGCAGCGAACGAACGGAAGCGGCGACGCCGATCCGTCGGCAGATCGCGCATCGGCGCGGCGCGCCACGCGCGTCGACGCTGGCCTGTGCCCGGTCGCGGGCGATCGGCGAGGGATCGGGAAGGTCTGGATGATCGCGATGCACGGTTGACCATGGCGTTCGTCGAATGGGACCGCCCGCGCGTCTGGCTCCGTGTCTTCGGCATGGGGCTGGTGTTCGTGCTCGGCCTGTACGCGCTGTCTCCCGGCCACGCGGAAGTCCCGGTGGAGCAGCCGCTGGCGCTGCGCATGACGCCGCTGCCCGATCTGGACGGGCGCCTGCCGCGGCTGGGGCCCGACGACCGGACGCTGGCGGTCCGCGCCACCGATCCGCGACCGACGCAGGCCCAACTGCGCTTCGTGCTGCCGCCGCGGACGCCGGAATCGCCGCAGTGGGTGATCTGGATCCCGCGGGTGCCGCTGGCGTCGGTGCGGCTGCGCGTCGAGGACGCCTGGGACAGCGGCGAGCGCAGTTTCCTCGATGCCGGGCCCGACGACGGCCCGATGCCGGCTGGCTACCTGTTCCGCCTGCCCTCGACCTGGGAGGGCGAAATCCGCCTGGTGCTGGCGGCCACGGCCCTGCGCGACACCGCCGTGCGCCCGGCGCTGATGTCCGAGGCGCTGGCCGCCCGCGAGATGCAGCGGGCGACCATCCTGCTGACCCTGGCCTACGCCGGCCTGGTCACGATCGCATTGCTCATGCTGGCGCTGTTCTTCGCCTCCCGCGACGCCAGTTTCCTCTCGCTGTTTTCCTTCTGCCTGGCGGCGACGCTGATGCTGGCGGTCGCCAACGGCCACCTCTACACCATCGATCCGTTCGGTGTGTTCCGCCGGCTCGGCGGCGCCGGGATCCACATGGTGTCGCTGGTCTTCGAAGCCTCGGGGCTCGCGATCCTGCTGCGCTACGCCGACACCGCCCAGGGCCGGCCGGGGCTGGCGCGCGGGGTTCGCCGGGGCGCGGTGGCGCTGCTGGTGCTGGCGGCGCTGGTCGCGGCGGCGGGCCGCATGGTCGACCTGGTCGCTGCGTGGCTGATGCCCGCGGTCTGGCTGCTCGGCTGCGGCGTCGCGCTCTGGCTGGTCAGGGACGCGTGGACGCGGCGCGTGCCGTTCTCGGCCGGCATGGCGATGGCGGTGATCGGCATCGCCCTGACCATGGTGGCCCGCGAACTCGGCGCGCACGCCCTGCTTCCGGATTCGGCGTGGGTACGCCTCGGCTACCAGGCGGCGATCGTGGTCGCCGCGGCCACGATCAGCGTCGGCCTGATCAGCCGGATCAGCAAATACCGCGAACAACGCGATCGCGAGCAGCGCGCGCGCGCGGACTCCGAGCGCCGCATGTACCGCGAGGCGGTGCGCACCGAACTGCTGACCGCGCTGCAGATGGCCCTGCGCGGCGTGCCGGAGGAGGAAATCCAGCCGATGGCGATGCGCCTGCTGCTCGACCACCTGCGCCGGATCGTCCCCGCCGACCGGATGCTCGCCATCCTGCGCGGGTACCACGGGCGCGACACCCTGGCCGCACAGCCCGGCGCCGCGCTGGATGCGCTGGTCGAGCGCATCGTCCCGCGGTTGCCGGCACTTCGCCAGCAACTGGCGATCAACATCGACGTGCAGCAGCCGGTGTCGCGCAGCGGCGAAGCCGTGCCGGTGGCGGTGGAAGCCGCGGTATCGCTGCCGGTGCGGGCACCGGCCTGGGGCGCGCTGATGCTGGAACGCGCGGGCGCGACCGTGTTCCATCCGGACGAACTGTCGATCGCGCGCGAACTGGCGCGGATCGCGGTGCTGCAGATCGACGAGGCCTTCACCGCGCTGCACCTGCGCCACACGGCGGAAGTCGACGCGCTGACCGGCGCGCTCAACCGGCGCAGCATCGACCAGGCCCTGTCCCGCATCTTCCCGCAGGCGCATCGCCAGGGCCTGCCGCTGTCGGTGCTGTACATCGACGTTGACCACTTCAAGTCGGTCAACGACCGCATGGGCCATGCCGCGGGCGACCACTGCCTGCGCGAGATCGCGCGCCTGGTCGGTGCCGGGTTGGTCGACGAGGACCAGTTCGGGCGCTACGGCGGCGAGGAATTCCTGGTCGTGCTGCCCGGTCGCCAGACCGAAATGGCGCGCGCCATCGCCGAGCAGATCCGGCGCGCGGTGGAGGCCGCGGAGCTGCGCCACGAGGACTGTCCGATGCGGACGACGGTCAGCATCGGCGTCGCCACGATGCTCGCCGAAGACACGGGCCCGCAGCAGGTGGTCGAGCGCGCGGACAAGGCGCTGTACGCCGCCAAGCGCGGTGGCCGCAACCGGGTGAGCGTGGCGCCGGCGGTGTTCGCCCCGCGCCCGGCCACCGCCTGAACGACCGCTTGAATCCGGGGCCACCGGGTCGCATCTTTGCGGTCGCGACGCACCCGGGCGCCCGGTCCCGGCCTCTGTAGCGACGTCGTCCCTTCCTTGATCCGGAGTCCGTCATGTTCGAATCCCTGCTCGGCGTGGGCGCCTGGAAGCAGCGCATGCCCGCCCCCGATCGCGCGCTGCCCGGCCGCGCGGAGGCGATGCCGCTGCGCAACGTCCACCACGTCCACGGCCGCCCGCTGCGCGACGCCTTCCCGGGGCTGGCGCGGGTGCAGTTCGGCATGGGCTGCTTCTGGGGCGCCGAGCGCAAGTTCTGGTCGATCCCGGGCGTATTCACCACCGCGGTCGGCTATGCCGGCGGCTATACCCCGAACGCGACCTATCGCGAAGTCTGCAGCGGCGAGACCGGCCACACCGAGGCGGTGCTGGTGGTGTTCGATCCGGCCGAGGTGACGTTCGAAACGCTGCTGAAGACGTTCTGGGAAAGCCACGACCCGACCCAGGGCATGCGCCAGGGCAACGACACCGGCACCCAGTACCGCTCCGCGATCTACTGCGGGACCGAGGCGCAATACGCCGCCGCGCAGGCCAGCCGCGAGGCCTACCAGCAGCGGCTGAGCGCAGCCGGCCTCGGCGCGATCACCACCGAGATCGTCCACCCGGCGCCGGCGTTCTACTACGCCGAAGAGGAGCACCAGCAGTACCTGTCGAAGCATCCCGACGGCTACTGCGGCCTCGGCGGCACCGGCGTGAGTTGCCCGGTGGGGCTGCACGCGGCCGGCTGAGTGGCGCTCAGAACTTCCGCACGGCGCAGACGTAGACCACTTCGCAGGCGCCGTTGCCGGTGTCGTCGCGGGTGAGCGAACTGCGCCAGCGCCAGCCTTGCGGCGTGTCCACCTCGACCAGCCAGCCGTCGATGCGCACGCGGTCGCCGGCGTCGATCCGGTCCAGCGCCGCGGCCACCGACGGCCCGGCGGGGATCATGTGCATGTTCGCGCTGCTGCGCGCGATCTCCTCCGGCGGCAGCGGCGCATCGCCGGTCCACCAGTAGCGGTACCAGCGCCCGGACTGCGAGATGTGGAGGCGGGAGATCACCGCCTCGTCGCGCATCCGGCCCCAGCCGAGGGCGAGGTCCAGTGGTGCGAAATCGGACTCGTGATCGAGCCGGTAACGTTCGCGCGAAAGCACGCGCGCGGCCACGCTGAAGCCCGCGAGCGGATGCGCCCGAGCGCCGTCCAGCGCGAACGCGGGCATGCCCGAGGGCACCCTGGTCTGCACCGCGCCGTCGGCGCCGGCCAATTGCGCGGGCGGGCTGCAATTGCTGGCGATCAGCGCGGGTGCGGTCCCGGGTGCGGGCACGACCGGAACCGGCGCGGAGGGCGTCGCCCACCACCACGCCAGCAACGCGATCACGACGAACAGCAGCAGCCAGCGCAGCATGCGACGAACTCCGGGAGATCCCGGCGCAGTGTACCGGCCGCGGCGGTCAGCGATGCGGGCCGAGGTGCGCGCCGGTGCCGGTCAGCGCCTCGTCGGCGTAGCTCATCGGCCGGAACAGCAGATACGCCGCGTGCGAGCCGTAAAGGACGTACTCGCGCCCGTCGCGGTTCCAGCGTTCGATGCGGGTTTGCCGATAGCCGGCATACGCGGCGACATGGGCGGCGAGCACCACGGCAGCGAAGAAGAGGAGCCGCCGACGCCTCATGCGAAATCCGCGAGCAGCGCCGCGCGGGTTTCGGCGGACGGTACAACCCGGAGCGGCATCCGTGCATCGTCGATGCCGAAGGCGAGCCCCGCGCCCGCGCGCAGCGCCGCGATCTGTGCGGGCGTGAAATCGAAGCGGAGGAAGTGGACGGCCGAGGTCTTGTCGGCATCGGTCCGGTCCATGTCCTCGTCGGCGTGTGCGGTCGCGCGGCCGTGGCCGTCGACCTCGGCGTACACGGCACGCTCGATCCCGCCCAGCCCCGCCAGCGCGCGATGGCGTTGCGCCGGGTCGGGATAGGCGATCAGCATCGTCGCCTTCAGGTCGTGGCCGCCCGGGATCAGCGGGTTGTAGGCGTCGAGCTCGTCCTGGATGGCGCCGGGTTCGAAGATCCGTTCGATCCGCAGCATTTCCTGGATCTGGTACTGGATGGTCAGCCGGTCCTCGAACAGCACGATCACGTGTTCGCCCAGCACCAGCTTGCGCGTGCGCTTGTGTGCGATCACCCGCGCGCGGAACGCCTCGCGCTCGATCGCGTAGGTTTCGAGACTGAAGAGGTCGGTGCGGACGAGCGCGGTCATGGTTCAGATCCCGTAGGCCTTGCGCAGCAGCGAGACCGGGTGCTCGGCGTCGATGCGCGTGCCCTCGGCGCCGTCGTCGAGGCCGTGCGCGATGTGCGCACCGGCCATCACGCAGTCGCTGGTGAAGTGCTGCGCCCCGGATTGCTTCACCCGGTTCTCGACGGGCTTGGCGATCTTGCGCGCCAGCGGATAGGTCGCCCGCTTCACGCCGTAGGTGCCGTCGTGGCCGGAGCAGCGTTCGATTGTGGTGACCTGCGTGTCCGGCACCAGCTCCAGCACCTGCTTCGTCTTCGGGCCGATGTTCTGTACGCGCTGGTGGCAGGCGGCCTGCCAGGCGACCTTGCCCAGCGGGTTGCGGAAATCGGTCTTCAACAGGCCCGCGGCCTGGCGGTGCATCAGGTATTCGAACGGGTCGAAGATCGCGCGCTTCACCGCCAGCACGCCGGCGTCCTCGGGGAACATCAGCGGCAGTTCCTGCTTGAACATCAGCACGCAGGACGGGATCGACGCGACGATGTCCCAGCCGTCCTCCACCGCTGCGCGCAGCACCGCGATGTTGCGGTCCTTGTACGCGGCCACGGCGTCGAGATCGCCGAGTTCCAGCTTCGGCATGCCGCAGCACTGGTTCTGCCGGACCAGCTTCACCGGCACGTCGTTGTGGCGCAGCACCGCGACCAGGTCCTCCACCATCTTCGGATGGTTGTGGTTGCCGTAGCAGGTGACGAACACCGCAACCTTGCCCGTGGTCGGCCCCGCGGCCACGGCGTCGTCGCCGCGGTCGTCCTGCTTCAGCTGTCCCAGCGCGGTCGGATGGTGGTACTCGGGCACGTTGGCGTCGCGATGCACGCCCAGCGTCTTTTCCATCAGCCCGCGCAGGGCGGGCTGGCGGTTGCTCCAGTTCACGGCTTCGGCCACGACCGGGATCGAGGCCAGGCGGCCGACGGCAGTGGTGTTCGACAGCAGCTTCGCCGACAGCGGCGCGCCGTGCTCGCGGAAGTGCACCGCCTTCGCGCGCAGCATCAGGTGCGGGAAGTCGATGTTCCACGGATGCGGCGGGATGTACGGGCACTTGGTCTGGTAGCAGAGGTCGCAGAGGTAGCACTGCTCGACGACCTTCGCGTAGTCGGCCTTGTCCACGCCGTCGACTTCCAGCGTGCTGGAAGCGTCGACGAGATCGAACAGCGTCGGGAAGCTCTGGCACAGGCTCACGCAGCGCCGGCAGCCGTGGCAGAGGTCGAACACCCGCTCGAGCTCCTGTTCGAGCGCAGAGCGATCCCAGAAGGCGTCCTCGCGCCACGCCAGCGGATGACGGGTCGGCGCGTCGAGGCTGCCCTCGCGCGTGCCGCCGGGCGGCGATGGAGGCGTCGGCTGGCTCATGCGGTCCTCGCAGGAGGCGGGCGGCGAGCGCCTGCGGCGGACGCTCGCCGGAAGCGGAAGCGCGG
>JAEWNA010000128.1 GCA_023392975.1 Pseudomonadota bacterium
TCCGGGGGGGGGCGCCGCGGTGCGGGGGGGGGGGGGGGGGGGGCGGCGGATACGACGGTGTCTTCATCGCGGTCCCTGCGAAAAAGTGAGGCGCTGGAGGGAAGGACAGGCCGGGTCAGGGACTGCGCCGGCCGAAGCGCGCGCGCAGGCCGGGGGCATTGCCGGCGAAGATCACGATCAGCGCGAGCACGGTTTCGATCAGGCCGGACACGCGGGCATCGGCATGCGCCCAGAGGGTCATCACGCCGTGCGAGAACCAGGCCAACGCGAACACGCCGGCCCAGAACCGGGCGGTGGCGCGGCGTGCGAGCACGCCGAACCCGAGCAGCAGCGGCGGCATCCCGAACACGAGCCAGGCGGCGACGCGGTGCGGGTCGTCGCGGAACCACACCGCGTAGAGCGCGACCAGGCCGAACAGCGCGGCGGCGAGGGCGATGCGTTCGACAGGGCGCGCGTTGCTGTCCATCTCGGCCATGCGGGCGGCCTCAGCGCAGCTTGACGGCGAGCGCGGCGATGCGCCGGCCCAGCGCGCGGGCGAGCGCGGCTTCCTCGTCGCTCGGCTGCGGGTCGTCCTTCGCGCCGGCGACGTGGCTGGCGCCGTAGGGCGTGCCGCCGGTGCGCGTGGTGTTGAGCTGCGGCTCGCTGAAGGGGATGCCGGCGATCACGCAGCCGTGGTGCAGCAGCGGCACCAGCATCGTCAGCAGCGTGCTTTCCTGGCCGCCGTGCATCGTCGCGGTGGAGGTGAACACCGCCGCCGGCTTGCCGACCAGCGTGCCGCTGGCCCATTCGGCGCCGAGCGTGTCGATGAAATGCTTCATCGGCGCGGCCATGTTGCCGAACCGGGTGGGGCTGCCGAGGATCAGCCCGGCGCATTCGGCGAGGTCGCGCTTCTCGACGTAGGGCGCGCCGTCCTCCGGCTCCGGCGGTGCGGCCGCCTCGGTCACCGGCGCCACCGGCGGCACGCTGCGCAGTCGCGCGCTCACGCCGTCCACCTCGCCGATGCCGCGCGCGATCTGCCGCGCGAGCCGCGCCACCGATCCGCCGCGGCTGTAGTAGAGGACGAGGATTTCGGTCATGTGGGCGGCGTGGCGTCGGTGTCGGGCGGATGGCGCGAAGCGTAAGCCAAGCGTCCAGCCCCCACCAGCACCCGCGCGCGCCCCGGGGCCGGCTGCTACCCTTGGCCGATGGCGTTTCTCGACACACTGCTCACTTGGCGCCCGCCGGGCTGGGACCACGCCCGTGCCGGCACCTTCGCCCGCTTCCTGTGGAAGCGCTTCCTCGACGACCGCCTGTTCCAGGCGGCGGGCGCGCTGGCCTTCACCACCGCGTTCTCGATCGTGCCGCTGAGCATGGTGGTGTTCGGCATCCTGTCCGCGTTCCCGTTCTACGAGGACTGGAGCAGCAAGCTCAGCGAATACATCTTCTCCAACTTCGTGCCGAGTTCGGCGTGGACGGTGCGCCAGCGCCTGTTCGAACTCACCGCCAATGCCGGCAAGCTGACCGTGGTCGGCGTGGTCGCGCTGGTCATCTCGCTGCTGATCACGCTCACCAGCATCGAGGCCACCTTCAACCGGATCTGGCGCGTGCCCACGGCGCGGCTGAAGCTGGGCCGCCTGATGATGTACTGGACGGTGATGAGCTTCGGCGGCCTGCTCGCCGCCGCCAGCCTCGCAGTGTCGGCGCGGTTCTTCGCGCTGTCGATGTTCCAGACATCGCCCGGCCAGGCGCTGGAGACCGGCATGCTGCGGATCGCGCCGCTGCTCATCGAATTCGTGGCGATCGTGGTGATCTACCGGGTGGTGCCGCATCGCACGATCCGCTGGCGCCACGCCGCGATCGGCGCGGTGCCGGCGGTGCTGATGATCGAGGCGGTGAAGATCGCCGCCGGCTCCTACCTCGGCAGTTTCGGCACCTACGAGAAACTCTACGGCGCGATCGCCGTGGTCCCGATCTTCCTCGGCTGGATCTACTTCAGCTGGGTCGCGGTGCTGCTCGGCGCCTCGCTGGCGTCGTCGCTGTCGGCGTTCCGCTACCAGCCGGCGTCGCAGCGGCTGCCGTCCGGCCACGAGATCCACGGCTTGCTGCGCCTGATCGGCCGTTTCGACGAAGCGCGCCGCAGCGGTCGCGGCCTGCACCTGGATGACATCCGCGAGCGCGAACCGATCCTCACCGATGCGCTGGTGCAGCAGATGCTCGGCAAGCTCGAGGGCATCGGCCTGATCGTCCGCGCCGAGAGCGGCGAGTGGCTGCTGGCGCGCGATCTCGACGCGCTTACCCTCGGCGAACTCTACGAAGCCTGCCAGTTGCGCATCCCGACGGCCGAGGCGTGGGTGCCGGCGCACGACGATGCGCTCGGTCGCGCATCGCTGGATGCGCTGGACGCGCTGCGCGTGCCGCTGCGCGAGCTGCTGAAACGCCCGGTGGCATCGATCTATCGCGAGGAATCTCCATGATGCATCGTCTGTCCCGCGCGTTGGTCGCGGCCTTGTTCGTCGGGCTTTCGTCCGTGCCGCTGGTCGCGTGTTCCGGCGCGCCCGAGGCGACGCCCGCGGTGTCAGCCGGCCCCGTGTTGCAGATCGCGACCGTCGACGGCAAGACCTTCGACCTCGCAGCGCGGCGCGGACATTGGATCGTGGTGAATTTCTGGGCGACCTGGTGCGCGCCCTGCCTGAAGGAAATGCCCGACCTCGACGCCTTCGACGCCTCGCGCGACGACGTGGAGGTGATCGGCCTGGCCTACGAGGAGATCGAGCCGGAGGCGATGCGCGCGTTCCTGGTCAAGCATCCGGTGCGGTACCCGATCGCGATCGTCGACACCTACGACCCGCCAGCGGACTTCCCGACGCCGCGCGGCCTGCCGATGACCTACCTCATCGCGCCGGACGGGCGCGTCGCCAAGGAATTCCTCGGCCCGGTGACGCCGGCCGCGCTGACCGAGGTCATCGACGGCCCCGCCACCGGTGCGAACGTCACCGGCGCGAAGGCCGGCGGATGAGCACGGAAGTCGCGGCACGCTTCCTGGTATCGGGACGCGTGCAGGGTGTCGCGTTCCGTGCGTACACACGCGCAGAGGCGCTGGTGCTGGGCCTGCGCGGCCATGCGCGCAACCTCGCCGACGGTCGCGTCGAGGTGCTGGCGGTCGGCGACGCCGCGGCCGTCGAACGGCTCGCCGACTGGCTGCACACCGGTTCGCCGATGGCGCAGGTGGCGGCCGTCGAACGCGGCGAAGCGTCGCCGGATGCGGCCGGCGAGGGCTTCGCGATCGGCTGACATCGCGCCGGGCGATGCGCCGAACGAAGCGGATGGCATGACGTCATGCTTCCGGGGCATTGGTCGCCCGGACGGCGTCATGCGATGAATTCCCATCGATTCGCTGGGAATTGAAATCGTCCGTGCTCACCATGAAGGCCAAATATGCCCTGCGCGCCATGAGCGAACTGGCGCGGGCCGGCGATGTCCGGCTGCAGGCCCACGAGATCGCCCACCGGACGCGCGTACCGGTCAAGTTCCTCGAGACGATCCTCGTCGAGCTGCGGACGGCGGGGCTGGTCGAGAGCCGCCGGGGACAGCGAGGCGGCCATGCGCTGGCGCGCGCTTCCGACGAGATCATGATCGGCGACATCCTGCGCACGATCGACGGCCCGCTGGCGCCGGTCCGCTGCGCCAGCGTCACCGCCTACGCGCCCTGCCGCGACTGCCCCGATCCGGAGGCCTGCGCCCTGCGCGCACTCATGCGCGAATCGCGGGACGCGCTGTCGCAGGTGCTCGACCAGCACAGTTTGCGCAGCTTCGCCCGGGCAGAGGCCATGAACCTTCGTTCCCTGTCCGATGCGAGAGCCGCCACATGACGCGATCGCCACCCCGGGAGCCGGCGACGGACACCGGCGATGATGCGCTCGCCGAACGGGAACGCGCCGTGATCGCCGCGCTCCGCGACATCGAGTTCGGCACGGTCGAGATCGCCATCCACAACGCACGCATCGTGCAGATCACCCGCAGCCACAAATTCCGGTTCGACGAACGCTGAGGCCGTTCGCCAGCGTCCCCCCCCCTTTGCCATGACGCGCCGACCGGACCACCGGACGCGCGACCCCTCGATCGAGTTGATGAAGGAGTCGACGATGTCCCCGTTTTCCCCGCGACATGCCCCCCGCCTGCGGGTGGCGCTGCTGGCGTTTCCCCTGGTGTTCAACACGCTGTGCGCGCAGGCGCATTCCACCACCGACCAGGCGCTGCTGCAGCGCCTGGAAGCGATCGAACGCCGGCTGGGCCTCGCGCCGCCTGCCGAAGGCGATGCGACGGCGCTCGCCGACCTCGACCAGCGCCTGCGCGTGATCGAGCGCAAGCTCGAACTGCAGGCCGAGGACGCCGCGGCGAAGGCTGCGCGCGATCCCGTCGTCTCGCTCACTGCCGCCAAGGGCCTCTCGGTGAAGTCGCCCGACGGCCTCGAAGTGAAGGTCCGCGGCCTGGTGCAGGCCGACGCGCGCCACTTCATCGGCGACACGGAGGTGCCGCAGAACGACACCTTCCTCTTCCGCCGCGTCGAGCCGACGCTCGAAGGCAGCTGGGGCCCGCTGATCGGCTTCCGCGTGCAGGCCCAGCTCGCCGGCGACAGCGCCACGCTCAACGACGCCTACGTCGACCTGAAGTTCGACCCGCGCGCCACCATCCGCCTGGGCAAGTTCAAGGCGCCGTTCGGGCTCGAGCAGTTGCAGCCGAGCGCGGGCCTCGCCACGATCGAACGCGGCCTGCCGACCGAGCTGACCCCGGCGCGCGATCTCGGCGTGCAGTTGCAGGGCGAACTGTCGCAGGGTCGCGTGAACTACGCGGTCGGTGTCTTCAACGGCACGCCCGATGGTCGCGACACCGCGACGACGAACGCCGACGACGAATTCGAATACGCCGGCCGCGTGGTCTGGGAACCGTTCCGCAACGCGGCGAACGCATGGTCCGGGCTCGGCCTGGGCGTGGCCGCCAGCGTCGGCGACGTGCACGGCGCCGGCAACAACCTGCTGCCGCGCTACCGCACGCCGGGGCAGTCGCAGTTCTTCGGCTATGCATCGAACGTCGCCGCCGACGGCGCGCATCGCCGCTTCTCGCCGCAGGCGTACTTCTACCGCGGCCGCGGCGGCCTGCTCGGCGAATACGTGACCTCGGAGCAGACCGTACGCGTGACCAGCGGGGCCAACACCGGCCGCCGCGATCGCCTCGATCACAAGGCCTGGCAGGTCACCGGCAGCTGGGTCCTGACCGGCGAGGATGCCGGCTACCGCGGCGTCGCGAGGCCTAACCATCCCTTTACGCTCGATCGGGCAGGCTGGGGCGCGTTCGAGGTCGTGGGCCGCTACGGCGTCCTCGACATCGACGACGATGCCTTCCCGCTGTTCGCGAGCGCCTCCGCGTCCGCGAGCGAGGTGCGCGCGTGGACGATCGGCCTGAACTGGTATCTCAACGGCAACCTCAAGCTCGTCACCAACTACACGCAGGCGTCGTTCGATGGCGGTGCCGCCGGCGGCGCCGACCGCGAGGACGAAAAGGCCCTCTTCACCCGCGCGCAATTCTCTTTCTGACCACGGAGCCACGACCATGTCCACCCTCCTCCGCAACGTCATCCTCGGATTCTCCGTCGCGCTGGCCGCCGCCGTGCCGTCCGTGCGCGCCGCCGACAAGGAACTGCTCAACGTCTCCTACGACCCCACGCGCGAGTTCTACGCCGACGTCGACGCGCGCTTCGCCGACGTCTGGACGCAGCAGACCGGCGAGACGCTGAAGATCCGCGCCTCGCACGGCGGCTCCGGCAAGCAGGCGCGCGCGGTGATCGACGGCCTCGAAGCCGATGTCGTCACCCTCGCGCTGTCGGCCGACATCGACGCCATCGTGCAGAACGCCAAACTGCTGCCGGCGAACTGGCAGACGCGGTTGCCCTACAACAGCGCGCCGTACACCTCCACGATCGTGTTCCTCGTGCGCAAGGGCAATCCGAAGAAGATCGCCGACTGGGGCGACCTGACGCGCGCGGGCGTCGCGGTGATCACGCCCAATCCCAAGACCTCCGGCGGCGCCCGCTGGAACTACCTGGCCGCCTGGGCCTGGGCATCGAAACAGTACCGCGATGGCGACAAGGTGCTCGACTACATGGCGAAGCTGTTCCGCAACGTGCCCGTGCTCGACACCGGCGCGCGCGGCGCGACCACCACCTTCGTCGAGCGCGGCATCGGCGACGTGCTGATCGCCTGGGAGAACGAGGCGCTGCTGACCCTCGACGAACCCGACACCCGCGGCAAGTTCGAGATCGTCGTGCCCAGCATCAGCATCAAGGCCGAGCCGCCGGTGGCGTGGGTCGACCGGAACGTCGCCAAGCACGGCACGCGCAAGCAGGCGGAGGCCTACCTGCGCTTCCTGTACACGCCGGAAGGCCAGCGCCTGGCGGCGAAACACTTCTATCGCCCGGCCGAGCCCGACAAGGTGCCGGCCGCGGACCTCGCGCGCTTTCCGAAAGTCGCGATGGTGACCGTCGACAGCGCCTTCGGCGGCTGGAAGAAGGCGCAGGCCGAGCACTTCGGCGACGGCGGCCTGTTCGATCGCATCCAGCAGGCGGCGCGATGACCGAGGCCGTCGCCGACGTCCCCGCACCGGCATCCAGGCCGACGCCGAATCCGTTGCCGGGGTTCGGCCTCGGCCTCGGTCTCGGCATGGCCTGGCTCGGCGCGGTGGTGCTGCTGCCGCTGCTCGCACTCAGCGTGCGGGCGGCGCAGCTCGGCGGCGACGGCTGGCTGCGGGTATTGCGCGACGAGCGCGTGCTGCAGTCGCTCAAGCTCAGTTTCGGTGCCGCGTTCGTCGCGGCATCGATCGCGTCCCTCGCCGGCATCCTGGTCGCATGGGTCATTGTCCGCTACCGCTTCCCGGGCCGGCGATTGATCGATGCGCTCGTCGACCTGCCGTTCGCGCTGCCGACCGCGGTCGCCGGCATCGCGCTCACCGCGATCTACTCGGCGAACGGCTGGATCGGCCGGATCGTCGAGCCGATGGGCCTCAAGATCGCCTACACGCCGGTCGGCATCGTGCTGGCGCTGGTGTTCATCGGCCTGCCGTTCGCCGTGCGCACGGTGCAGCCGATCCTCGAGGCCATGGGCCGGGAATCGGAAGAGGCCGCGGCATCGCTCGGGGCTTCGCGCCTGACGACCCTGCGGCGCGTGGTGTTCCCCGAGCTGCTGCCCGGCCTGCTCACCGGCTTCTCGCTGGCGTTCGCGCGCGGGCTGGGCGAATACGGCTCGGTGATCTTCATCGCCGGCAACCTGCCGTACAAGACCGAGATCGCGCCGCTGCTGGTGACGATCCGCCTGGAGGAGTACGACTACAACGGCGCGATCGCGATCGCCGCGCTGCTGCTGGCCGCGTCCTTCGCGTGCCTGGTCGCGATCAACGCGGTGCCGCTGCTGTTCGCCCACGAGCGCAGGAGGCGCCATCGCGGTGGATGAACTGCCTTCCCTCACCGAGCCGGCATGGCTGCGCTGGCTGCTGATCGCGCTGGCCGTGCTGGTCATGGGCGTGCTGGTGCTGCTGCCGTTGGGCATGGTGCTGGTCGCGGCGTTCGGCGACGGCTTCCGCGCCTGGTGGTCGGCGCTCGCCGAGCCCGACGCCGTGTCCGCGCTGAGGCTCACGCTGTTCACCGTCGCCATCGCGGTGCCGATCAACGCCGTCTTCGGGGTGCTGATGGCCTGGGCGATCACGCGCTTCGAGTTCCGGGGAAAGCGCCTGCTGCTCGCCCTGCTGGACCTGCCGTTCGCGGTCTCCCCCGTGGTCGCGGGGCTGTGCCTCGTGCTGCTGTTCGGTGCGCAGGGCTGGTTCGCGGACTGGCTGGCGGCGCACGACATCAAGATCCTGTTCGCGCGTCCGGGCATCGTGCTGGCGACGCTGTTCATCACCTTTCCGTTCGTGGTCCGCGAACTGATCCCGCTGATGCAGCAGCAGGGCGCCGAGGAAGAACTCGCCGCGCGCTCGCTGGGCGCCGGCGCCTGGACGATGTTCTTCCGGGTGACGCTGCCGAAGATCCGCTGGGGCCTGCTCTACGGCGTGCTGCTGTGCGGTGCCCGCGCGATGGGCGAGTTCGGCGCCGTGTCGGTGGTATCCGGGCATATCCGCGGCCTGACCAACACGCTGCCGCTGCACATCGAGATCCTCTACAACGAATTCGACACTACCGCCGCGTTCGCCGCCGCTTCGCTGCTCTCCGGGATGGCGCTGGTGACCTTGCTCGCCAAGTTCTGGCTGGAACGCACGCACGGCGACGCCATCGCCGCCTCGCACGGGAAGCATTGAACATGCAACTGCGTCTCCACCGGCTCGGCAAGCGCTATCCCGGCGCGGTCGCGCTCGACGGCGTCGATCTGGACATCGCCTCCGGCGAGCTCATCGCGCTGCTCGGGCCCTCCGGTTCCGGCAAGACCACGCTGCTGCGGATCGTCGCGGGCCTGCTGTCGGCCGACGCGGGCAGCGTCTTCTTCGACGAACGCGACGCCACGCGGCTCAGCCTGCGCGAGCGCAACGTCGGCTTCGTGTTCCAGCATTACGCCCTGTTCCGGCACATGACGGTGGCCGAGAACATCGCCTTCGGCCTGCGCTGCCGGCCGCGCGCGAAGCGACCGACGCGGCCCGAAATCGCGAAGCGGGTCGAGGAACTGCTCGGCCTGATCCAGTTGCCCGACCTGGACGGCCGCTATCCGGACCAGCTTTCCGGCGGCCAGAAGCAGCGCGTCGCGCTGGCCCGCGCACTGGCGATCGATCCCGGCGTGCTGCTGCTGGACGAACCGTTCGGCGCGCTCGACGCCAAGGTCCGGGTCGAACTGCGGCGCTGGCTGCGCAAGCTGCACGAGCGCACCGGCCAGACCACGCTGTTCGTCACCCACGACCAGGAAGAAGCGCTCGAACTCGCCGACCGGGTCGTGGTGATGCGGCAGGGTCGGATCGAACAGGTCGGCACGCCCGACGAGATCTACGCGGCGCCGGCCTCGGCCTACGTATTCGGCTTCGTCGGTCGCGGCAACACGCTCGAAGGCCACGTGCGCGACGGCGTGTTCTCGACCCCGGACGGCGCGATCTCGCTGCCGGCGCCCGGCGCGACCGCAGGCGATGCGGTCGTCCTGCTGCGCCCGCACGAGCTGCAACGTGCGGCGTCCGCGGAAGACGGCCTCGCCGGCATCACCGGCACCGTGCTGGCGACCCGGCGCCGCGCCGACCGCACCACCTTCGAACTCGCCGTCGGCGACGCGACGGCGCCGTTCGAATGGGACATGGTCGACGCGACCGATGGCCCCTTGCCCGCGGTCGGCGATACGCTGCGCCTGCAGCCGATGCGGGCGCGGTTCCTGCCGCGCGAGGGCTGAACGCCCGCGACTGCCTCAACCCGGGCCCGGTGTCGTCATCAGCCGGCCCTCGCGCCATTCGCGTTCGTCGGCGACGAGGTTCGCGGCCGCCAGCCATTCCAGGATCGAGCGCACCGTCACCACCGGATAATCGCCGCTCAGCCGGGTCGCGACCGGGTGGTCGGTGAACACCAGGTTCGCCGTGAACAGCCCACCGAGCACGCGCTTGGTGTACGGGATGTGGACGTGGCCGGACCGGTAGCCCAGCGCCTGCGCGATGCGCCACGCCTGCTTGCGATCGCGCACGTCGTCGCGCGTTGCGGCCGCGAGGTGCTCCAGCACCCAGGCGGTCGAATTCTCGTAGTCGTCGCTGCCGGGCCGCGCGATCAGGTTGTAGCGCGGCAGGAACAACGGATCGTCGCGCAGCGTGATCAGCGTCGCGGCCAGTCGTTCGGCCACATCGGGCCGCAGCCAGGTGATGCGTGCGTCCTGCGCGACGAGATCGTCGGCGAAGAAATTCACCAGGCCCTGCGCGTAAAGCGCCGAGCGGTCGCTGCCGCAGTCGTTGAGCAGGTGCACGACGGTCCAGCGCCCGTCGGCGTGGTCGCGCACCGCGAAGCCGGCGTGGCTGTAGCGCAGGCCGTGCTTCGACAGATCGGTGCCGACGCGCGACACCAGCGCCACCGGTGCGTCCGCCGCATCCAGCGCGGCCGACACGGTCTTCGCCGTCGCCGCCGCCTCCGCCAACCGCTCCGGCGACAGTGGCGTGTCGCGGCAGGTCGTTCCCGCCCCGGCGGTCGTGGCCAGCAGCAGGCCGGCGAGCGCGAGCGCATGCGCCATCCGGCGGGCCAGTGATGATGCGACCTTCATTCGCCAAGGCGCCGGTGATGGATGTGCCGGCGGACCTGCGGTTCGGGGATGAAGGCCAGCACTTTCTCGCCGGTCACGATGAACAGTCCGGCCGACGTGGCGACGACTTTCCCCGACAGGGTCTGCGGATGGCCGGAGAGCACGTTGTAGTCGGGTTCGATCGAGGCCAGCGTCACCAGCGAGATCGCCGCGCCCGCGGCGGTGATCGCGATCACCGTCCCCCGGGCGCTGGTCTCCACCACGGTCACGGAGACGTGGCCGGCCGCGGCAAGCGTGTCGTAGAGCGCCACCGGCACTTCCGCCGATGCCGCCACGCTGACTTGCGACTGGCGCACGGACGCATCGGGATGCGCGTCGGCGGGCGGCACCAGCAAGCCGCCGAGCACGACCACGATGCCGGCGAGGCGGATGCGCAGCGAATTCACGACGGGTGTACGGGTGCGGCGGGGCAGGTGGATGAGCATGGTGAAGTCCTCGATCGAAAGCGTTGCGTGTCGCTCAATGCACGTCGATGGCGCGTTCGGTGCGCACCGTGCCGCCGCCGAGCGGATGGGTGGCGACGATGCGGTAACGGCCCGGGGCCGGCACCGTGGCGGCGATCAGGTAATTGCGCGGGTCATCGCTGATCAGGATGCCGCGGGCGTTGCGCAGGTTCGCCCGCGCCGTGCCTTCGAACACGCGGCGGCCACGCGCATCCTCGATCCACACGCGGATGTCGCCGAGGTTCGCGAGTGCCTCGCCGTTGTCGCTCGCCAGCACCTCGATCAGCGTCGGCGTGCCGGCCTGCCAGCCGGATTCGACCATCGGCAGCATCAGTTCGAAGCGCGGCCGCAGCGACACCGCGCCGACGATGCGTCCGCGTGCGCCGCCGGGCGCGGGCACGAAGCGCAGGCGCCACGTGCCGGGCGCGGCGTCGCGCAGTTCGGGCAGGAAATACACGGCGCCGCGTTCCGGATGCACCGCCTGTTCGGCGGGCATGCGTTTCAGTGCGGCGCCAGTGTCGCTGCGGACCGTGCGACCCGTCGGATCGATCAGTTCGACCTTCGCCAGCGGCGCGGTCGAGCGGATCGTGGAGAACACCATGCGGCGGGCGTCGCCGCCGACCGGGATGCGCGCTTCGACCGGTGCGCCGGCGGTGGGCAGGTCGATGTCGACCAGCGTCTGCGCGCGTGCCCCGGGCGCAACGATCGCCAGCACTGCGAGCGCGAATCCGGTGCAGGCGCGGTGCAGGGCGAGCAGGGCGGCGCGGTCGGCGCGGTCGGCGGGCATGGCGGTTCCCGGGGCATCGGCCGCGGTCGCGACCGGGGTCGAGCAGACACCCGGCCTCGGCAGCGTTGCAATCGCGCGCTACCGAGTGTAGACAAGGGGGCTGCCCGGTATCGGAATCCTCGACGCATGGCCGTTTCCGTCGAACTGATCGACGCCCTCAAGCGCCTGCTGCGCGGCCAGGGCCTGACCTATCGCGAGCTGGCCTCGCGGATCAAGATGAGCGAGGCCGCGGTCAAGCGCATGTTCTCGCTGCGCGCGATGAGCCTGCAGCGGCTGGAGCAGATCTGCGACGTGCTGGACATCGGCTTGGCCGAACTCGCGGCCGAGTCCGCGCGCGGACGCGCCAGCATGGCCGAGCTGACCGAGGCGCAGGAGAAGGCGCTGGTGTCCGATCCCGCGCTGCTGCTCGCGCTGTTCCTCAGCCTCAACCGCTGGCGCCAGCAGGACGTGCTGGCGCAGTTCGCGTTCACCGAGCCGCAGTGGACCGGGCTGCTGGTGAAGCTCGACCGGCTGGGCATCATCGAACTGCTGCCCGGCAACCGCGCGCGCGCGCTGACCGCACGCAACTTCCGCTGGCGCCGCGGCGGCCCGATGGAGCGCTACTTCCGCGAGAAGCTGCTCAACGACTACTTCGCCGACGCCTTCGACGGCGAACAGGACGGCCTGTTCCTGCTCAGCGGCAGCCTCAGCATCGACGGCATCCGCCACATGCGCCAGCGCCTGGAAGACGTGGTCCGCGAATTCGACACGCTGCTCGCCCGCGACGCGACGCTGCCCGCGAAGGAGCGTATCGGCGTCAGCTTCGTCCTCGCCCAGAAACCCTGGCTGCTGCAGCTGTTCCAGGGCTACCGCCGCGCGCTCGACGCCCCCGCGACTCAGTAGGGCGGGTCTTGACCTGAGGTATCCCCGCTTTTTATCGCGATAGATCATCAGGTTGGCTCAGTTCGACCCACTAGCTGTCATCCCGAGCCGCAGGCGAGGGACCTGCTTCAGCGACGAGCGTCGCATTCTCGACGAAGGCATGCGGGCAGGCTCCTCGCTTGGCCGTCGGTTTCGCTCGCTGCCGCGAGCGAGTGACTTTTCTTTGCTTGTGCAAAGAAAAGATCACCAAAAGAAAGCACACCCCGTCGGTCGCGCCCGGCGCGGCGCGCCGGGTGCACGGGCTTCGCGGGGGTTTTCGACAGCACATCCGTGTGCTGGTCGAAAAACGCGCGGCCTCCTGCCGCGCGCCCTGCGGGCCTGATCCGCGAATCCCGTCGCGACCAGGGGCCCCGGAAGATCAAGACCCGCACCGGCTCACGAATGTCGTCGCAGCGTGAATACCCGAGAATTTCGGGAAAATTTGTGGGGATACCTCAAGCCCTGGCCCACCATCCCCGTGCATCCGCCCCCGTGAACGCCCGTCGAAACCCGCGACACTGCGCGATCGCGCCGAACCTGCGCGTTCAATCCACCCGCGAAAACCCGAACAGCGCTGCGAGCGGATGCTTCTGTCGTTCGATCAGGCAACGCAGCAGGCCGGCGCCGATGGCGGAGTAGGTGATGCCGTTGCCGCCGTAGGCCATCGCGAACAGCACGCGCGGGCCGTGTTGCGGATGCGCGCCGAAGAACGGCAGCCCGTCTTCGGTCTCGGCGAAGGTGCCGGCCCAGCTGAAAGCGGGCACGAACGCGAGGTCCGGGAACAGCTTGCGGACCTTCTTCTGCAGCGTGCGCGCCTTGCCTTCGACGCGGCGGTCGCGCCGCGCCGGGATGTCGACCGTGTCGTCCTCGCCGCCGACGAGCAGCCGACCGTCGCCTGTCGTGCGGAGATAGAGATAGGGACGCGCCGATTCCCACACCATCGTGTCCGCCAGTGGACCCAGCGCGTCGGCATCGACCGGATCGCTGATGAAGGCATAGCTGCTGCGATTGCGGGCATAGCGCCGGTCCAGCCACTGCTGCGACGCGTAGCCTGCCGCGATCACGACATGATCGGCCGTGATAAACAGGCCGTCCTCGGTGCGCAGCGTGACCTGCCGCGAGGTCGCCCGCAGGTCGGCGATGACGGTCCGATCGTGGATCGCCGCGCCCCGGCGCTGCCAGCGCGTCAGCAGCTTGTGCGCCAGCCGGTAGGGATCGACGCGCGCGGCGAGGGCGCTGAGGATCGCGCCGGGCGCGTCGATGCCGTAGGCCTCGCGCAGCGCGTCGCGGTCCAGCCACGTCACGTCGAAGCCGTGCCGTGAGCGCAGGCCGCATTCCTCGCGCATCTCGGACACGTGTCGGCGACGGCTGGCGTAGTAGAGGCTGCGCATCGGCGCGAAATCCACGTCGCGCACCCCGCGCGCGAGCGCCTGCAGCAGGGGAATGGCGTCTGCGCATGCGCGGTAGGCCAGCGCGGCGTCGCCCTCGCCGTAGCGCTTCGCGAGGTCGATCATGTGCGTGTCGATCTCGTACTGCAGCAGCGCCGTGCTGGCGGCCGTGCTGCCCCAGCCGATGTCGCGCTGCTCGACCAGCGCCACGTCGTGGCCGTGCGCGGCCAGCTCCTGCGCGATCAGCGCGCCGGTGATGCCGCCGCCCACGATCGCTACCTCGCAACGCAGGTCGCGTTCCAGCCGCGGAAACGGCGACATCAGCCCGTTCTTGATCGCCCAGAAGGGATAACCGCTCTTGAGGTCCATCGTCCGCTTCCCCTACTGCCGAGGTGGCAGCGGAGCATAGTCCCTGCCGGCATGCCGACGCCTGACGGCTGCGGTTTGCATGACGACCCCTCGCGCGCATTGCAGGATGCGGGGCGATGCCTGCGATGGACATCGCTGCCACCTTCCAGGTGATCCGGCCGCGGAGTAGGGTGGCGGTGAGCGCAGCGAACCCCACCATGAACCGCCACGAGCGCATCACCGATCTGGAAACACCTCACTTTCATCCGACACAGCCCCGCTGAAACGCCACGATGGTGGGGTTCGCTGCGCTCACCACCACCCTGCGAGGAGACTCCAACCTACGCGCTCGACGTCCAAGCGACGCAGGGCGGGTCTCGACCCGCCATTCCGATGAACGACCGCGACGACAAGGGGCGCCGCAACAAGTGAAGGAAAGGTCAGTCGCCGACCTCTCCTCGCCTCCGTTCAGGCCAGTCGGGGGCCCTGGATCACCGGCCCACTCTGTTGCACGCTCTGCTGTTGTATCTGCATCTGCTGCTGCGCCAGTGCTTGGGTTTGATCGATCTGCGCGACGCACTGTGTGCTGTCCGCGACGCTCTGCTGCAGCGCCTGTCCGATGTCGCCGACGGCCGTGCGCGCCCACGGCGTGGATGGGTCAGGCGTGTCCGCCATGTAGAACCGGCGACCGTCTGCGCTGAACTGCGCAAAGGCTATCGTTTCGAGACCGCGCCCGCGGGCTTCCGCGGTCATGCCGGCGGCCAGCCGGGTCGTGCTGTCGTCGCTGCTCCGGCGCAGTTCGGCATCGCGCGCCACGACTGGTGCGAGGGCTTGTTGGTACATCCCGTTCCGCGGGTGGTCTCGATCGTCGAGAAGCGCATGATCGGGTCGCCGGTCGTGGGCAGGCGCAGGGGCGTGGGGCGGTTGGCCGTCCTGCGGCCGCGCGGGCGCGCCAGTACGCTCCGGTGCATTCGGCTCGGCATTTCCATGGGCAGGACGCAGTGCTGGCGCGTGCGGGTCCACGCGCATGAGCGATCTCGTCCGTCCGTTTTCGGTGAGGTTGAGGTCGAAGGTGCCATCGCGGTTGTCGACGCGAGTGAGGTTGCGACGGTCGAAGTCCACCCACTGGCCGCCGACATTCGCATGGCCCCTGCCGTTCTTGTCCCATACCGCGAAGTCGTTCCCGGAGGCGACCAGGCCGGCCCCCTTGAGGTGACCTGGATGCTCGCGATCGTTCTGCGTGTGCTGGTAAGTACCGCCCTGGTCCAGCGCATGCACGAACGGCACTGCACGGTCGTAATGCAGGAACAGGGTACGCACCGTCGCGTACTCGGCCGGGAGATTCGGGTGTGTGGCATCCTGCCCGAGTCGCGTCGGGTTCACGAGAGGATTCGACGACACATCGCGCCAAGCATCGCGCAGTGGATTCTCCGGATGCATGCCGCGAAGCGTGTTCGCCACGTCAGCGCCGAGCAGCGCGCGGTCGCGACCGGTTTCGAAGTAGTCGCCATGCCGCGACGAGAGCCCTCCGATCGCGTTGTTGACATCGTCGATACTGTGGTACTGGCCTCGCTCCAGGTTGCGGATCATCGGGGCGGCCAGGTATTCGTTCTGGTTGTAGGCCTTCGAGACCATCGTGACGAGCCGCACTTGGTCGTCTTGTGTCGCATTCCTGTACAGGTCGCTGCGCTGCAGCGGCGCCACCACGTTTTCCATCAGCCGGTCGACTTGCGCCGTGTCACGGGCATGCACCCAGTTGATGCCCTCGTTCGAGGCGAGGAACGCATCAAGCCGGCCGCGGGTGGTCACATCGAGGTCGCGCCCCGCGTCGGCACGGATCGCGTTGCCGTCGCGCCCCAGGTCCTGGATGGTCCGTGCCTCCTGCTGCGG
>JAEWNA010000196.1 GCA_023392975.1 Pseudomonadota bacterium
GGCGGCCTGCAGGTACCAGCGTGCGGCTTCGTCGAGCTTGCCGGCCTGCAGCGCGTACTCGCCGGCCATGGACGGCATCAGCGGATCGGGCGCGGCCGCCGGCGGCTTCGCGGACGCGGCCCCGGCGATGCATGCCGGGAGGGTCGCCGCGAGCAGCGCCACGACCAGCCCCCACCGCGGGGCCAGCGATGCCGGACGCAAGCGGCACGACGAAAGTGGCAGGCGGAAACGTGGGGGCATCGGCGTGGGGGCCGTACACTATGCGGGATCGCCAGCTTACCCGAACCGCCTGAACGGGCCTCCCCCGGTCGTCATGTCGCATTTCGTCGCCCTCAGCCTCAACCACAAGATCGCGCCGGTCTCCCTGCGCGAACGCGTGGCGTTTTCCGAGCAGGCGCTGCCGGCGACGCTCGCCGCGTTGCGCGCGTTGCCGGAGGTGGAGGAAGTGGCGCTGCTGTCGACCTGCAACCGCACCGAGGTCTACGCCCTGACCCGCGGCGACGGTGGCGTCCTCGCCGACTGGCTGGCCGCGCATCCGCAGGATGGCGGCGCGCCGCTGGCGCTGCACGACTACCTCGACCGCCATCGCGATGACGCGGCCGTCCGCCACCTGTTCCGGGTCGCCACCGGGCTGGACTCGCAGGTCCTCGGCGAGCCGCAGATCCTCGGCCAGGTGAAGCAGGCCTGGGCCGCCGCGCGCGGCGCCGGCACCCTCGGCAATCGGCTCGACCGGCTGTTCCAGCAGGCCTTCGTCACCGCCAAGCGCGCCCGCACCGAGACCCGGATCGGCGCCAACCCGGTGTCGGTGGCCTCCGCCGCGGTGCGCATGGCCGAGGAAACCTTCGCCCGGCCCGCGGACAGCACCATCCTGCTGATCGGCGCCGGCGAGACCATCGAGCTGGCCGCCCTGCACCTGGTCCAGGCGAAGGCGAAACGGCTGCTGTTCGCCAACCGCACCCTCGCCCATGCCCAGGAGCTGGCCAGCCGCCACGGCGGCGTGGCTCTGCCGCTGACCGAGCTGGACCGCCACCTCGCCGAGGCCGACATCGTGTTCTCGGCGACGGCGGCGCGCGACCCCATCCTGCACCGCGCCGAAGTCGCCGCCGCGCTGAAGCAGCGCCGGCACCGGCCGATGCTGCTGCTCGACCTCGCCGTGCCGCGCGACATCGCGCCGGACGTGGCCGAACTGCGCGACGTGTTCCTCTACACGGTCGACGACCTCGAACGGGTGATCGAGGACAACCGCAACAGCCGCAGCGAGGCCGCGAAGGAAGCGGAGGCCATCGTCGAGCTGCAGGTCGCGCACTTCATCGAGACCCTCTCCGCCAGCGCCCACCACGGCACGCTGAAGACGCTCCGCGCCCACGGCGAGGCCGCGCGAGACGAAGCGCTGGCGAAGGCGAGGCAGTTGCTCGCCGCCGGCCGCGACCCGGCCGACGTGCTCGAACAGCTCGCGCACACGCTCACCAACCGCCTGCTGCATGCGCCCACGACCGCGCTGCGCGAGGCCGCGATGAACGGCGACGTCGACATCGTCCGCGCGGCGGAGCGGATGTTCCCGCATCGGGCGCCGCAGCATTCGGCGCTCGCCGACGCCGTCGATCGCCAGCTCCACCCCGACCACGCCGACCACGCCCGCAACGCCCTCGATGACGCCGACGCTGCGCCGCAAGCTTGAAGCGCTGGCCGAGCGCCGCGAGGAAATCGAACGCCTGCTCGCCGATCCCGCGACGGTCGCCGACGCCGCGCGCTTCCGCACACTGATGCGCGAATTCTCGCAGCTCGAACCGATCGCGACCGGGCTCGCCGCCGAGCGCCAGGCGCGCGCCGACCTCGCCACCGCCGAAACGATGCGCGCCGATCCGGAATTCGCCGAACTGGCCGAGGAAGAGATCACTTCGGCGCAGGCGCGCCTGGCGGAGATCGACGCCGACTTGATGGCGCAGCTGGTGCCGAAGGACGCCCGCGACGACGGTGGCCTGTACCTCGAAGTGCGCGCCGGCACCGGCGGCGACGAAGCCGCGATCTTCGCCGGCGACCTGTTCCGCATGTATGCCCGCTACGCCGAGCGCCAGGGCTGGAAGGTCGAGGTCGAATCCGCGAATCCCGGCGAACACGGCGGCTTCCGCGAGATCATCGCCCGGGTCGACGGCCGCGGCGCCTACTCGAAGCTCAAGTTCGAGTCCGGCACGCACCGCGTGCAGCGCGTGCCCGAGACCGAATCGCAGGGCCGCATCCACACCTCCGCCGCGACCGTGGCGATCATCGCCGAGGACACCGGCGAGGTCGACATCGAGATCAGCCCGGCGGATCTGAAAGTCGACACCTTCCGTTCTTCCGGGGCGGGCGGCCAGCACGTCAACAAGACCGAGTCGGCGATCCGCATCACCCACGTCCCCAGCGGCGTGGTGGTGGAATCGCAGACCGAGCGCAGCCAGCACGCCAACCGCGACAAGGCGATGAAGCGGCTGAAGGCGATGCTGGTCGAAGCCGAGGCCGAGAAGCGCGAGGCGGCACAGGCGCAGGAGCGCAAGCTGCAGGTCGGCAGCGGCGACCGCAGCCAGCGCATCCGCACCTACAACTTCCCGCAGGGCCGCATCACCGACCACCGCGTCGAAGGCCTGACCCTGTACGACCTGCCGAACGTCCTGGAAGGCCAGATCGACGCGCTGGTCGAACGCCTCTCGCGCGAACACCAGGCCGATGCGTTGGCGAAGCTGACCGCGCAGGGCGGCTGATCTCCGTACGGGCTTTCTCGCGAGCCAGCCCGTGGGAGCGACGGACGTCGCGACGCGCCATCTGTGCACGCTTCGACTCGACGCGACTTCCACCGCCCCCGCGAGGCAGGCGGCGCAACGCTGAACGCTTCCCGCGCCCGCGGCATGCGGAATGCGCGACCGACCCGTGCGCGCCCGCGCGTCGCGCACGATCGCGACGCGGAATCTGAGCGAATTCCCAACGAAATCCGGCATCGGAGGCCGCTCCGGAGCCACCCTGCGTCCACGCGCCGAACCCTGCGTAGCATCGGCCTCCCCATGCCCAAGCTCAGGAGACGCGCCATGTCCGCCCAGCCGAACGATCTCGCGCCGCTGCGCACGATGCTCAAGTCCCTCCCCGTGACCATGATGAACACCGTCGCCGCCAACGGCAGCGTCATCTCGCGCCCGCTGCAGACCCTCGACTTCGACGAGGACGGAGTGCTCTGGTTCGCGACCGACGCGACCAGCGAAAAGGCCGCGAACATCCGCGTGCGCCCGCACATCGGCCTCAGCTACGCCGACCACCACGCCAACCGCTTCGTCTCGATTTCCGGCCCGGCGCGCCTGGTCCACGACCAAGAGAAGATCGATGCGCTGTGGTCGCCGGCGATGTCGGTGTTCTTCCCGCAGGGCAAGGACGACCCGAACCTCGTGCTGGTGCGGGTCGAGATCGAGCGCGCCGAATACTGGGACGGCCCGGCCACCTTCGTCGGCAAGCTGCTCTACCTCGCCGCCGCGGCGATCACCGGCGATCCCGGCGTGATGAGCGAGAACGAGATCATCGTGCCGCGCGCCGCCCTCTGACCCACGGCCGCGCGCGGGCTGCGGCCGCTAGCGTCGCTTCGCCACCGCGATCGCCGCGTAGTGCGCGAAGTACCAGGCCGCACGCACGCGCCCGAGTTTCTCGACGTCGCGATAGATCGCCCACTGCCACTTCGCCGCCTTGCGCTTGTCGGCGGACAGCGAACCATCGCGGACGAGGTAGTCGGCGAGCGGCGCCTCGGTCGGCACGCGGCGCGCGACGCCCGCCTTGCGCACCATCGCCAGCCAGAACACGTAGTCCTCGTGGCCGATCTTCTCGAACCGGCCGTCGCCGATGCTGCGGTCGTAGATCCCGGTGAGGTTGCCGATGCGATTGCTCTTGAGCATGTCGGCGTAACGGACTTCCCCGGGCGGGCGTACGGTCGACAGGGTTTCGCCGCGTTCGTCGAAGCGACGGTAGGCGGCGTAGCCGATCGGCGTGCCGGTCGCGCGCAGGTGCGACAGCTGCAGCGTGAGCTTTTCCGGGCGCCAGCGGTCGTCGCTGTCGAGGAAGGCGATGTGGGTGCCGGTCGCGGCCTCCAGTCCGGCGTTGCGCGCGGCGGCGACGCCGGCGTTGCGCGGCTGGCGGATCGGCACCACGCGCGCGTCGCGTGACGCGGCCTCGGCGATCATCTCCGGCGTGGCGTCGGTGGAGGCGTCGTCGATGACGAGCAGTTCGAGGTCGCCGTGGGTCTGCGCCAGCACCGAGGCCATCGAGGCATAGAGCGTCGCGGCGGCGTTCCACGCCGGCATCACCACGCTGACCTTCGCACCGCTCACGGCGCCGTCGCCGTCGCCTGCGCCTCGCGCGCCCGCGCCGCGCGGCCGCCTGCCCACGAGGCGCGCGGCGGCGGCAGCAGGTAGTCGCGGTACCGGCCGGGAT
>JAEWNA010000209.1 GCA_023392975.1 Pseudomonadota bacterium
CGACCCAGCCGCGCAGGTCGCGGCCGCTGCGGCCGTCGGCGCGTCCGGCCAGCGTGCGCGCGCCGTCCTCCAGCGGGAAGGCCAAGGGCTTGTCGCGCAGCATCACTTCCAGCAGGCGGCGCACGCCGTCGCGATCGGGCAGCGGGATCTCGATCTGCTTGGGCAGGCGCGAGAGCACCGCGGCGTCGATCTGGTCGATCCGGTTGGTCGCGGCCAGCATGAACACCGCCTGCGGCTGCGCGAACACGCCGTCCATCTCCTGCAGCAGCTGGCCGACGATCTCGGTGAGGATGGCGTCGCTCTGGCCGCCGCGCGCGGCGGCGACGATGTCGATCTCGTCGATGAACAGCAGCGACGGCGCCGACTCGCGGGCGCGTTCGAACAGTTCGCGCACCTTCTGTCCGCTCTGGCCGAGGAAGCCCTGCTTGATGTCGGCGGTGGACGCGGCGATGAAGCGCAGGCCGGTCTCGTTGGCGAGCGTGCGTGCGATCTGGGTCTTGCCGGTGCCGGGCGGGCCGTACAGCAGCAGGCCGCGCGGCACGCCGATGCCGCGCTTGCGGAAGGTCTCCGCGTGCTGGAGCAGGCCGGCGGTGGTCTTCAGCTCCTTCAGCGTGGCCTCGGGCAGCACCAGCGTGTCCCAGCGCGCGCCCTTGTCGGTGGCGGTGGAGCCCTGCCGGCGCATCGCGGTGGTCATCGCGTCCAGCGCCTCGTCCGACAGCGGCTGGCGCGTGCCGTGCTCGCGCGCGACGCGCTTGGCGAGCGCGTCGAGGTCGCGCCCGGACAGGCCCGCGGTGAGCGCGGTCGTGCGCGGCGGCAGCGGTGGCGGGATGCCGAGCCGCGCGAACGCATCGGCCAGCAGCTGCAGGCGCATCGCGTCGTCGGGCAGGCCGATCTCGATCTGGTCCTCGAAGCGCGACAGCAGCGCGGGATCGATCAGGTCGCGGCGGTTGGTGGCGCCGACCACCCATACGCTGTTCTGCTTCTGGAAGCCGTCCCACTGGGCGAGGAAGGCGGTGACGATCTCCTCGACGAAGCTGTCGGTGTTCACCCCGCCGCGACGGCCGAACACGCCTTCGCACTCGTCGACGAAGATCACCGCACGCGGCTCGGCGCGCGCCTTCTGCCACAGCGCCTTGACGTTCTCGCCGCTCTGGCCGACGTAGCCGGACTTCAGGTCCGACAGCGACAGCGGGAAGAACGCGCACTGCATGCTGTCGGCGAAGGTGCGCGCGATGGTGGTCTTGCCGGTGCCGGGCGGGCCGTACAGCAGCAGGCCGCGGGTGGCCGAGGCGCTGCCCGCGGCGAAGTGGCCGGCCAGCGCGATCAACTGCTGCTTCACCGCCGGCGACAGCGCCACCTTCGCCCAGGCCAGCTGCGGATCGACGGTCTTCGCCTGCGCCAGCACGTGGCCGGAGCGCAGCGTGCGCGCGCGGTCGATGCGGCCGCCGTGGCGGTCGTTCTGGTCGCAGGCCTGGTCGAACTGGTGGACCAGCGTGCGCAGGCGCGGGGTCAGCGCGCCGAAGGCGTTGGGCTGGAGCAGGTCGCGATCCCAGACGAGGATCGGCAGCCGGCCCTCGCTGCGCAGCGGGACGAGCGCGACGCCGCGGTCGTGGGCGTCGCTGATCGAGACGACCAGGTCGCCGGGTTCGATGCCCGACAGCGGCTTCCACTCCTGCACGCCGAAGCCGGTGGGCGAATCGTCGATGCGGGCCACGGTGTAGACGTCGCTGAACACGCCGGCGCCGTCCTTGTGCGCCAGCCGCATCAGCCGGAAGCGGTAGCGCAGCAGCACCAGCCGCGGCAGCACCAGGTATTCCAGCGCCCATACCAGCACGAGCCAGCCCGCGCCGGCCCACAGGCCGATGCGCGGCAGCCAGCGCGCGAGCCGCGGCTCGACCAGCGGGGTCGCGACCATCGCGACCACCAGCCCGGCGGCGATCACCGCCCACAGCGACGGCGCGGACAGCGCGACCCGGCGACCGTATTCGTTCGCGTGCCGCGCCGGCTTCAGCAGGCGGCGCAGGCCATGGGTCGCGAAATGCCCGCGCAGGCCCATGTCGACGCGCCGCGAGAACCGTTGCAGCGACTGTTCGAGCGCACGCAGATCCCCTTCGGCGGTGTCGGCCGGTCCCTTGGCGTTCTGCTCGGAAGTCACGCGCCGCTCCGTTCGGTCCCGGGCGGCATGATAGCCCGTGGCCGGCGGCGCCCGGGCCGTCGGGGGCTCGCCGTCGGTGGCCTCTCGCCGCCGGCGATCGCGTTGACCCAGGCATACCCGGCGAACGTCGGGCGCCACGGACAGGGGCGTGGCCTGCGCGTCGGACGGCTTCGCCGCCGGCGCGCCGTGCCGTTCCCGTCGTCCGCGGGGCCACATTCCCCCAGGATTCCCGCGGCCGGAAGCCGCATGCGCGGACAGGGAGAGCACCCACCCATGGCCATTCCAGGCTTCATCGCGCGCGCCGGCATCGCGGTCGGCGTCGTGCGCGATCGTTTTCCGCAGGCCGAGGTGCATCGCGTCGAGGCCGCGGCGTCCACCGGCCCCACCACCACGCCGATGGCGCTGGATCGCCTGCGCGTGCTGTTCCGCGATGTCGACGGCACCGTGCTGGCGCTGGAGGAGACCGGCTACGGCGAGTTCGGGCCGCTGCGCCGGCTCGACAGCCTGCGCCTGGAAGGCCCGTCGCTGGAGTGGCCGGTGGCGATGGAGTTGGCCGAGGCCGACAACCTCAAGGAACAGGCCGCGTGGATCGATCCCTACGTCACCGTGGTGCTGCGCGGCCGCGGGGGCGGCGCCGAGTACGTGTTCGGCGGCGCGCCGGGCGTTCCGCCGGTGGTGGTCGACGCGATGACCGGCGAGGTGCGCGGCGGGTGAGGCTCAGCGCGCGGAGCCTGCCTTGCGCGCGAACGAGACGAACAGCAGCACCCCGCCGACGAGCAGCGCCAGCAGCGGCGGTCCCCACAGGTGCATCGACCCGCTGCTGCCGTGGAACGCGGCCTCGGGCCGGTCGGCGGAGAAGGTCATCGGCACGCGGTCGCCTGCCTGCACGTCGGCATCGGTCGTCGGCCGGCCGTGGCCCTTGCGCTTGCCGGCCTCGATCGACACGACGTGGCTGCGGCCGGCGTGTTCGAAACGCACGACCGCCGAGAACCGCGTGCAGTCGCGACGCCGGCTGACGTGATGCTTGCCCGTGCCCGACGCGGTGCAGCGGGTGTCGCGGGCCTCGACCCGCTCCACCCGCCCCTCGGCGTGCGCCGCGTGCATCGCGAAGCGCGCGGCGTTGGCGCCCAGCACGACGCCCGCGACCAGTCCGCCCAGGCCCAGCACCCGCAACACCATCGCGATGCTCATCGCAGGCCTCCGCGCGCGTGGGCGCCGATCACAGGATCGACAGCGTCTTTTCCTTGCGCTCGGCCAGCCGCTTCTCGAGGTAGTGGATGTTCTGGCCGCCCGCCTGGAAGCCGCGGTCGGTCATGATCCGCTGCTGCAGCGGGATGTTGGTCTTGATCCCGTCGACGACCATCTCGCTGAGCGCGACCTTCATGCGCGCGATCGCGGTGGCGCGGTCGGGCCCGTGCACGATGAGCTTGCCGATCATCGAGTCGTAGGTCGGCGGCACCGAGTAGCCCTCGTAGATGTGCGAGTCCACGCGCACGCCGGGGCCGCCGGCGGCGTGGAAGTGCTTGATCAGGCCGGGCGAGGGCAGGAACGTGTCCGGGTCCTCGGCGTTGATCCGGCACTCGATGGCATGGCCGTTGAGCACGATGTCGCCCTGCCTGATCGACAGCTTCTCGCCCGAAGCGATCAGCAGTTGCTCCTTCACCAGGTCGATGCCGGTGATCAGCTCCGTCACCGGATGCTCCACCTGGATGCGGGTGTTCATCTCGATGAAGTAGAAGCGGCCGTTCTCGTACAGGAACTCGAACGTGCCCGCGCCGCGATAGCCGATGCGCACGCAGGCCTCGGTGCAGACGCGGCCGATCTCTTCGCGCTGTTCGGCCGTGATGCCCGGCGCCGGCGCTTCCTCGACCACCTTCTGGTGGCGGCGCTGCATCGAGCAGTCGCGCTCGCCGAGGTGGATCGCGCCGCCCTGGCCGTCCGCCAGCACCTGGATCTCCACGTGGCGCGGGTTCTCCAGGAACTTCTCCATGTAGACCTGTTCGTTGCCGAATGCGGCCTTGGCTTCGCTCTGCGTGGTCTGGATCGCGGCGACCAGTGCGGCTTCGGTGTGGACCACGCGCATGCCGCGTCCGCCGCCGCCGCCGGCGGCCTTGATGATCACCGGATAGCCGATCTCGCGGGCGATGCGCATGTTCTCCTTCGCGTCGTCGCCCAGCGGGCCGCCGCTGCCCGGCACGCAGGGCACGCCCGCCGCCTTCATCGCGCGGATCGCCTCGACCTTGTCGCCCATCATGCGGATGGTCTCGGCGCGCGGGCCGATGAAGATGAAGCCCGACTTCTCCACGCGTTCGGCGAAGTCGGCGTTCTCGCTGAGGAAGCCGTAGCCCGGGTGGATCGCCTGGGCGTCGGTGACCTCGGCCGCGGCGATGATCGCCGGCATGTTGAGGTAGCTGTCCTTCGACGGCGCCGGGCCGATGCAGACCGACTCGTCGGCCATGGCCACGTGCTTGAGGTTGCGGTCGACGGTGGAATGCACCGCGACCGTCTTGATGCCCAGCGCGTGGCAGGCGCGCAGGATGCGCAGCGCGATCTCGCCGCGGTTGGCGATGACGACCTTGTCCAGCATGGTCGCGCCCTCAGCCGATCACGAACAGCGGCTGGTCGAATTCCACCGGCTGGCCGCTTTCGCATTTGATGGCGAGCACGGTGCCGGAGACCTCGGCCTCGATCGGATTGAACATCTTCATCGCCTCGACGATGCCGAGCGTGTCGCCCACGGCCACGGTCTGGCCCACGGTCACGAACGGCGGCTTGTCCGGCGAGGGCGAGGTGTAATAGG
>JAEWNA010000246.1 GCA_023392975.1 Pseudomonadota bacterium
GGCCCGGAGCAGGTGCGCCCCGCCCCGCCCGCGCAGCGGAGCTGGTCGACGGCGGCCCCGCAGGACCCGGCCGCGGCCAACGCCATCCTCATGCGCGCCCTGGGCCTCGTGGGCACGCCCTACCGCTATGGCGGCAACACCCCGGAGTCGGGCTTCGACTGCAGCGGCCTCGTCAACTACGTCTATCGCGACATGCTGGACCTGCGCCTGCCGCGCACCTCGCGCGAGCTCGCGGCGATGCAGGGGCCGAAGATCGCGCTGGATCGCCTGGTCCCGGCCGACCTGGTGTTCTTCGGCAGCGGCGGCGAGGTCAGCCACGTCGGGATCTACGTCGGCGAGGGCCGGTTCGTGCACGCGCCCAGCACCGGCGGCACGGTCCGCCTCGATCGGCTGGACGGGGCCTGGTGGCGGGACCATTACACCGGTGCGAAACGGGTGTTGCACTGATCGACACCTGCGTGGATCGATCGCGTCATCGCCGACTCGCGTGGAACATTGCGATGCAACCCATTGATCAATAATGATTCCCGCGAACTCCGGCGGCGTGGAGCATTCGGAGGCCGAGGTCCCTCCGCCGACGTACGGATGTTCCGTTCCGCGACTCCAGTCACCCTTTTCCGGCCGGACCTAACGTTTTCTGAACCCCCCGGCGGCCGCGGTCGGGCAGACTGCAGCCTCCTTTCGTAAAGTGCATGACGCGTGACGACCCCAGCCCCTGGCTCCGGCCGCCCCTCCGCCATCCGCCTCCGTCCTCTGCACTGTGTGCTCGCCAGCCTGTTCGCGCTGGCCAGCCTGCCGGTGTTCGCCGCCGAAGCCCCGAGGGATCCGCTGGATCTCTCGCCGCAGCTGCTGTCGCCCCGCGACGCCGACACGGTCGCGCTTCCCGGCCGCACGGTGATGTACGCCTACGACGTCCGCAGCCTGTTCGACGCCGCGCCGATCGCCGGTGCCCCCGCCGCCGATGCGGTGGCCGCGCAGAACGAGGGCCCGATCGCCCGCATGCTGCACCGCGCCCTGTCGCTGTTGGGCACGCCGTACCGCTGGGGCGGCACCACCCCGGAAGGCGGCTTCGACTGCAGCGGCCTGGTCGGCTACGTCTACCGCAACAACCTCGGCATCGAACTGCCGCGCATCTCGCGCGACATGGCCCGGGTCGGCGAGCTGATCCGCGACCGCGACGCGCTGGCCGAAGGCGACATCGTGTTCTTCAGCCGCAAGGGCAAGCACGTCGACCACGTCGGCATCTACCTCGGCAACGGCCAGTTCCTGCACGCCCCGCGCACCGGCAAGGACGTCGAGATCGCCAACCTCGCCTCGGGCTACTGGGCGCAGAAGTTCCTGCAGGCGCGCCGCGTCGCCCCGCAGCAGCAGGCCCAGACCTTGGCACAGACGCAGGCGCAGGCGCAGGCGCAGTAACCAGCGCCGACGATTGACACACCGCAGGGGCCGCGCAAGCGGCCCTTTGCTTTTCGGGGTATTCGCGGTCCGGTACGTGCCGTCGATGTCGCCGGCGGGCCGCACCCGAGACACGGGCCGCCCGTCGCGCTTGCGGCCCGCCGCGCCCCGGCCCATGCTGCGGCCACCGGAATCGACACGGGGAACGACGATGGGCCGCACCCTCCTCGGCATCGTCCTCGGCATGCTCGCGATGTGGCTGACCACCTTCTCGGTGGAGTTCGCCAGCCACGCGCTCCATCCGCCGCCGCCCGGCCTCGACCCGCGCGACCCGAAGGCGATGGAGATCATCCTCGCCACCGCACCGACCGCCTCGCTCGCCCTGCTGGTGCTGGCCTGGGCGCTGGGCGCCTTCGTCGGCGGCGGGGTCGCCGGTCGCATCGCCCGCCACCCGCGCATCGCTGCGACCTGCGTCGCGCTGCTGGTGATGTTCGGCGTAGCCGGGATGATCGTGATGTTCCCGGGCCATCCGAAATGGGTCTCGACCTTGGGCCTGCTGCTGCCGATCCCCAGCGCGCTGTTCGGCGCGATGCTGGCGCGGTACCGGGAGAAGACGTTGCCGAAGTGAGGCGATGCATGGCGATGCGGCGGCCGCGGATGCGCTCAACGCCCTGTTGCTTGCCCGTCTCCGAAACCGTGCCCGGGGTCACCTCGCCCGGGGTGGCCCGGCGCCAGAATCGAGACGATCGCGTTGCGCGATCACACGCCAGGACCCAGGCACAACGCATGCATGACGCAAGGAGAAGCACGTGTTACGGATCACGAAAAAGGCATTGATGATCGGCGCGTTCTCGCTGGCAACCGTTTGCGGAATCGCGATGGCGGCAGGCGGCGGTGGCTACGCCTACGAGTTCGAGTACTACGACGGCGCCGGCAATCTCGTCGGCATCCGCGGCAACGACTGCGCTTTCGGTTTCTACCGCTGGGGCAGGATCACCGAGAACGCGGTGTACTACGACAACGGCCCCTGTCTCTGACCTCGACCGCAAGCGCGGACGACGCGGGCGGCACGGCCGCCCGCGTTGCGCATGCCGCGACGACGCCGATATCGGCGAGAGTGATGCGGGGACGGCCACGACGGCCGCCCCCCGGCACCGCGGCATCAGTCGCCGCCTTGGCCGTCCGCCGCGAGCACGGCCTCCAGCAGGGCGTCCTGCTCCTTCGCCATCTGGTCGAAGTTGTAGCGCTTGCGCAGTTCCAGCAGTCCTTCGCTGTAGGCCTGCGTGGCCGCCGGCGACAGGTCGTGGCCGACGATCGGCCCGTTGCCGTCCGGGCTGGAGATCAGCATCCCGTTGTAACCGGCGTGGCAGGTGCAGAAGCCGGTGCCCGGGTTGGGGTTGGGCTGATAGCCCAGGCCGAGGTAGAGCTGCGCGTTGTTCATGCACGACGCGGCGTCGTAGCCGGAGGCCATGTGGTACAGCCACTTGGGGTTGCCGTAGGCGTCGATGCCATCGTATTTGCGCAGGTGCGCCGTGCACAGGTAGACGCCGCCCCAGGGCCCGGGCGAAGGCACCGGCGGCGCGCTGGTGTCGATACTCATGCTGCCGAGGCTGCGTGCGGACACGGGAAGCGGCGCCAGGGCCGCGGCGGTCGCCGCGAGCGCGACGGACAGGACGACGAGACGGATCGAAGACATCGCGATTCACTCCATTGATCGAGGATGGGGCAGGCGCCATCGCACGACGGCCGTCCGATGGCCTGCATCGTCCGGTCGCCATCGCATTCGAGCGACGCGGCGACCGGGTCGCTACTGGTTAACACCCGCGCTCCGTGGCGTCCAGTGCCGCGGACGTGATCGTGGGCGTGGACCGGGGCATAGACCCGGGCACGATCCCGCGTCCGCTCTCAGGCCGCGTCCTCGATGCCCACGTTCGTCGGCGCGGCGTCGTAGACCGCGCGATCGAGCAGCCCGGTTTCCTTCGCCACCAGCACCGGCACCAGCATCTGGCCGGTGACGTTCGTCATCGTGCGCATCATGTCGAGCACGCGATCGATGGCGTAGAGATACCCGATCACCTCCAGCGGCAGGCCCGCGGCGGTGAGCACCACCGTCGCCATCACCACCGCGGTGCCGGGCACGCCGGCGGTGCCGAAACTGCCGAGCACCGAGGCGATCAGCACGATGAGGTACTGCTCGGGCGACATCGGCACGCCCATGTATTGCGAGATGAACACCGCGCACAGCGCCGGGTAGATCGCGCCGCAGCCGTCCATCTTGATGCTGGCGCCCAGCGGCACCGCGAACGCGGCGTAGTCCTTGTCGACGCCGAGGTTGTGGGTGGCGCAGCGCAGCGACGACGGCAGCGACGCGAAGCTCGAGGAGCTGACGAACGCTACCTGCATGCCCGGTGCGGCGCCGCGGAAGAACTTCAGCGGATTGAGGCCGTGCGCCAGCAACAGGCCGCCGTAGCTCAGCACGATGTGCAGCACGCAGGCGATGTACAGCGCCAGCACGAAGCTGCCCAGCGGCAGCAGTTGCGAAAAGCCGTAGTTGCCGACCAGCGCGGCGATCAGGCCGAAGGTGCCGAGCGGGGTCATCTCCAGCACGAAACGGGTGATCTGGATGGAAATTTCGCTGGCCTCGCCCGCGAGCTTGCGCGCGAGCGCGACCTTGTCGCCGAGCTTCACCATCGCGAAGCCGATCAGCGCGGCGACGAAGATCACCGGCAGGATCGAACCCTTGCCGGCCTTGAGCACGGTCTCGCCGGCGGCGTTCTTCGCCTCGCCGATGCCGGTGAGCGCGTGGAAGACGTTGGTCGGCACCACGCCCAGCAGCACCTGCACCACGCTCGGCACGTCCTTCGGCACGTAGTCCGGATCCACCGACAGCGGCATCTGCAGCACGCCGGGTTGCAGCACGGTGCCGACCGCCAGCCCGATCCCGACCGCCAGCACCGCGGTGATCGCGAACCACACGAAGGTGCGCCCGCCGAGCGCGGCGATGGACTTCTGCCCGTGCAGCGACGACACCGCGTTGATCACCGCGAAGAACACCAGCGGGACGGCGATCATCTTGATCAGGGTGACGTAGAGGTCGCCCAGCGGCCCGAACCAGGTCTCGGCCGCCGGCCCGAACGCCCAGCCCGCGAGCGCGCCCAGCGCGAACGCGCCCATCACCCGCTGCCAGAACGGGATGCGGAACCAGGTGGCGACGATGGCGGACATGCGCGCTCCCGCGGCGGGGTGGAAGAGCCGGCACGATAACCGAGCGGCCACGGTGCGGCGAGGTCGCCGTCGTCATCGCGGCATTCCACGTCCGCAACATCCGACGGGCATAATCGACGCTTTCCGCACGCCGTCGGCCCACGACTCCGCACCATGACCCTCCGCCCCGCCTGCCTCGCCCTCGCCTGCACCGTCCTCGCCGCCTGCGCGTCGGCGCCCACCGCCCGCCCACCGGCGCCCGCGGCCGCCGGCGCCCTCGCCGTCGACGTC
>JAEWNA010000253.1 GCA_023392975.1 Pseudomonadota bacterium
CCGAAGCAGAACAAACTGCTGCGCACCCAGGTCGGCGCCGAGGAAATCGCCGAGGTCGTCTCGCGCTGGACCGGCATCCCGGTGTCGAAGATGCTGGAAGGCGAGCGCGAGAAGCTGCTGAAGATGGAAGACGCGCTGCACGGACGCGTGGTCGGGCAGGAAGAGGCGATCAAGGTCGTCTCCGACGCCGTGCGCCGCTCGCGCGCGGGCCTGAGCGATCCCAACCGGCCCAGTGGCTCGTTCCTGTTCCTCGGCCCCACCGGCGTGGGCAAGACCGAGCTGTGCAAGGCGCTCGCCGAATTCCTGTTCGACAGCACCGACGCAATGGTGCGCATCGACATGAGCGAGTTCATGGAGAAGCACGCGGTGTCGCGGCTGGTCGGCGCGCCTCCGGGCTACGTCGGCTACGAGGAAGGCGGCTACCTCACCGAAGCGGTGCGCCGTCGTCCGTACAGCGTGATCCTGCTCGACGAGGTCGAGAAGGCGCATCCGGACGTGTTCAACATCCTGCTGCAGGTGCTCGACGACGGCCGCCTCACCGACGGCCAGGGCCGCACGGTCGACTTCCGCAACACCGTGATCGTGATGACGTCCAACCTCGGCTCGCAGATGATCCAGGAGCTGTCCGCCGACGACACGCCCGAGGGCTACACCAAGATGAAGGCGACGGTGATGGGCGTGGTGCAGGCGCACTTCCGGCCCGAGTTCATCAACCGGCTCGACGACATCGTCGTGTTCCATCCGCTGGACAAGGCGCAGATCCGCGAGATCGCGAAGATCCAGCTGCGCGGGCTGGAGAAGCGGCTGGCCGAGCGCGGCATCCGCCTGGAGCTGGCGGAGAAGGCGCTGGATTTCCTCGGCAACGTCGGGTTCGATCCGGTGTACGGCGCGCGGCCGCTGAAGCGCGCGATCCAGCAGCAGATCGAGAACCCGCTGGCACAGAAGATCCTCGGCGGCGACTACGGCAACGGCGACGTGGTGCGCGTCGATGCCGAAGGCGGGCGGCTGGTGTTCGGCAAGGCCTGACCGAAGCTCGGCGACTCAGGTCGCGTCGGGGCCGTCCCCGGCGCGGCCTTCCAGCGCCGCCACGCGCGCTTCGAGCGCCTCGATGCGCGCCAGCAAGCCTTCGAGGCGGCCGTCCGGAATCGATGCGGCGGCCGGCGCGGATGCGGTCTCCGCGATGCGCTCCGGCATCGCCGGTTCGCCGCAGAGCAGGTGGGCGTAGCGATCCTCGCGCTGGCCGTGGGCGCGCGGGAGCAGGCGCACCAGCGGCGCGTCGCGCTCGGCCAGGCGTTCGAGCGCGTGGCGCACGTCGTCCACGCCCGCGAACCGATGCAGGCGTTCGCTGCGCGCGAGCAGTTCGTGCAGGGTCTGGGGGCCGCGCAGCAACAGCAGCGCGACCAGCGCGGTCTGCGCCGGCGTCAGGTCGTAGACGCGTTCGAGCTTGTGCTGGTAGCGCTCGGCGCGGGCCCCGTATTCGGACTTCACCAGCCCGCGTGGCTCCATCTGGCGCAGGGCATGGCCGACCTCGCCGGTGTCGAACTGGGTGACCGGGTCGCGTGCGGTCTTCTGGTTGCAGGCCAGCACGATGTTGTTGACGGTGAGCGGGTACACGTCCGGCGTGGTCGCGGCCTTCTCGACCAGACTGCCGAGGATGCGCGCCTCGACCGGCGTGAGCTGCGGCGGCAGGGGCGCGGTGGCGTCGGCGTCGGCGGAAGTCTGCATGGGGCGCGTCGTGGGGATCGGGCGAAGTCCCCGATTCTAGCCGCATTAAGCACGGCATCGCCCCGCCGCGAGGCTGCTCGGGCTTCGTTCATGCGTGCCGCCGCAGCCTGTGCCCACCCGATCCACCCGTGGCATCAACCCGCTGCCCTCGCAGCAAGGAGTCTCCCATGCGCAACGTCCGTTTCGGCGCTCTGGCCCTGTGCCTCGCCCTCGCGTCCGCGCCGGCCATGGCCGCCGGCGACACCACCTGCAAGATGCGCTACCAGCTTTCGGGCTGGTCCGCGTTCTACAAGACTTCCAGCGGCACCGGCACCGTCACCTGCAGCAACGGCCAGAGCATGAACGTGAAGATCGTCGCCAAGGGCGGCGGCCTGACCGTCGGCAAGTACCGCATCGACGACGGCTTCGGCGAATTCGCCAACGTCTCCGACATCCGCGAGATCCTCGGCAGCTATGCCACCGCGGAGGCCCACGCCGCCGCCGAGAAGAGCGCTTCGGCGCAGGCCATGACCAACGGCGACGTGTCGCTGGCGCTGTCCGGCAAGGGCGAAGGCTGGTCGCTGGGCGTGGCCTTCAGCAAGTTCACGATCTCGCGCCGCTGAGTCTCCGCGTCGCCGGCGCCATTCTCCGCTCTCGATCCCCCACCGGCTCGCGACGCCGACCGTCCCCCACCGGTTTCCCCCACGGCATCGCGATCCTCGCCCCGGCTCCGGCCGGGGTTTTTTTCGTCCGCGTCAGTGCGCGGCGGGCAGTTGCCCGTGCCGGTACTCCGGCATCGCCGCGATCATCTCACCCAGCGAATGCGCCAGCGCATGCTCGGCGAGCAGGGCGGCATCGGCGCCGCGCTGCAGCAGATGCTTCACCGCGGCCTCGCTGTGCGCGCGGGCCAGCACCGGCACCGGATGCAGCCCGGCCTTCAGCCGTTGCACCACCTTGCCGGCTTCCAGCGCATCGGGAATCGTCAGCACCGCCAGCGAGGCGTCCAGCGGCATCGCTTCGGCCAGCACCTCGTCGTCGGCGGCGTTGCCGCGGATCGCGGCGTGGCCCGCGGCGCGGGCGTTGATCACGCGGTCGCCGTCGGTGTCGATCACCAGGAACGGGATCTCGGCGCGCTGCAGCACCTCGGCGAGCTTGGTGCCGACCTGGCCGTAGCCGACCAGCAGCACGTGGCCTTTCGGCGGGCGCTGCGCGGTGGTGCCCGAGGCGTCCACTTGTGTCGTCCGTCGCGCCATGGCCGCGATCAGGAACGGGTTGAGCACGATCGAGAGGATCGCGCCGGCCAGGATCAGGTCGCGGGCATGCTCGGACAGCACGCCCAGCGACACGCCGAGCCCGGCCAGGATGAAGGAGAACTCGCCGATCTGCGCCAGGCTGGCGGCGATGGTCAGCGCCACCCGGTTCGGCCGGCCGAGCAGGCGCACCACCGCCCACGCGGCGATCGACTTGCCGACGACGATGATCCCCAGGGTCTCCAGCACCTGCAGCGGATGTTCCAGCAGGATGCGCGGGTCGAACAGCATGCCGACCGAGACGAAGAACAGCACCGCGAACGCATCGCGCAGCGGCAGCGAATCCTCGGCGGCCTTGTGCCCGAACGGCGATTCGTTGAGCAGCATGCCGGCGAAGAACGCGCCCAGCGCGAACGACACGCCGAACAGCGAGGCCGCGCCGAACGCCACGCCGGTGGCGCTCGCGAGCACGAACAGCGTGAACAGCTCGCGCGAGCCGGTGCCGGCGACGCGCTCCAGCAGCCATGGCAGCACGCGGCGGCCGACGAGCAGCATCAGCGCGACGAACGCGCCGACCTTGGCGAAGGTGACCAGCAGCGTGCCGACCAGGTCGCCGCCGTCGGCATCGCCGCCGCCGGCCAGCGCGGGCACCAGCACCAGCGCCAGCACCATCGCCAGGTCCTCGACCACCAGCCAGCCCACCGCGATCCGGCCGCGGTCGGTGTCGAGCAGGCGCACCGACTCCAGCGCGCGCAGCAGCACCACGGTGCTGGCGACCGACAGCGACAGGCCGAACAGCAGGCCTTCGGCGTTCGACCAGCCCAGCCGCGTGCCGAGAAACCAGCCCATCGCGGTGGCCGCGGCCATCTGCACCAGCGCGCCGGGCAGCGCGATCCGGCGCACCGACATCAGGTCGCGGAACGAGAAGTGCAGGCCCACCCCGAACATCAGCAGGATCACGCCGATCTCGGCCAGCTGCGGTGCCAGGGTCTGGTCGCCGACGAAGCCGGGCGTGTACGGACCGGCGATCACGCCTGCGAGCAGATAGCCGACGATCGGCGACAGACGCAGGCGATGGGCCAGCAGGCCGAGGAAGAAGGCGAGCACGAAGCCCGCGCACAGCATGGCGATGAGGGAGGTGTGGTGAGGCATGGCCTCAACTATACGGAACGGTTCAGGGACTGCCTGTCCGCGCGTTCAGGCGGACAGGCCCGCGGGCGGGGACGGTGTGCTGCTCCGCACAATGACAAGCGCCCGCTTCGCCCCCTACAGTCCAGCCGCCATTCGGCACCGTATTGAAGCGGCATTCCCTGATTCATTGACCGAAATCGACACCCAGGAGGGGCGGATGAAGCGTCGTATGTGGGGTCGCCTGATGGCGACGGTGGTGTTGTGCCTGTGCAGCCTGGTCGCGAACGCGCAGTCGACCTATACCCAGACCAAGTACCCGATCGTGCTGGTGCACGGGCTGCTCGGGTTCGATTCGATCCTCGGCGTCTACGACTACTGGTACGGCATCGGCGACGAGCTGAAGGCCGGCGGCGCGAAGGTCTACACCGCCAGCGTGTCGGCCAGCAATTACACCGAAGTGCGCGGCGAACAGCTGATCCACGACCTGGACACGCTGCGTGCCGTCACCGGCAAGCAGAAGTTCAACCTGATCGGCCACAGCCACGGCGGCCCGACCATCCGCTACGTCGCCTCGGTGCGCCCCGACCTGGTCGCCTCGGCGACCACGCTGGGCGCGCCCAACACCGGTGCGCCGATGGCCGACCTGCTCAACACCACGCTGCCGGCAGGTTCGGTGCAGCGGGCCTGGGTGGCGGGCTTCGTCGACGCGCTCAGCGGCTTCCTGGGCGCGCTGTCGGGCAACAGCGATCCGCAGAACGCGCTCGGTGCGCTGTCGTCGCTGAGCACCGCCGGCGCGACGCAGTTCAACAAGCTGCACCCGCAGGGCAAGCCCACCACCAGCTGCGGCAGCGGCGCGGCCAGCGTCAACGGCGTCCGCTACTACTCGATGGGCGGCACCTCGGTGCTCACCAACGTGTTCGACATCGGCGATCCGGTGCTTGGCGCGGGCAGCCTGGTGTTCGGGTTCGAGCAGAACGACGGCCTGGTCGGCCGCTGCTCTTCGCACTGGGGCACGGTGCTGCGTGACGACTATCCGTGGAACCACCTCGACGAGGTCAACCAGGTGTTCGGCCTGCGCGGCCTGTTCTCCTCCAGCCCGGCCAGCGTGCTGCGGGCGCAGGCGAACCGCCTGAAATCGCTGGGCCTGTGAGCAGACCGCCTCGCGCGGTCGCGGTCGTCGCGGTGCTCGGCATCGCGGCAACCGTCGGCGGCTGGCGAATCATGTCTCCGACATCGGGCGCGGCCGACGCCGTGCCCGATGCCACTGCGGGCGGATCGTCCGGCGAGGTCGCGTCCTCCGCTTCCGTGGCGCGGGATGCCGCCGGTTTCTCGATGGCGCAGAGCTCGCTGCGCGGGAGCGAGGTCGACGGCGGGCTGGCGTTCGACGCCGCCGGCCGGGTCGTGCCCGATGCCGGCATGCGCCGCCTGTTCGACTACTACCTCAGCCTGATCGGCGAACGCGATCCCGCGCAGATCCGGCAACTGCTGCAGGCGGATCTCGTCCAGCGCCACGGTGCGGCGCGTGCGGCGGAGGCGCTGGCGTACTTCGATCGCTACGTGGCCTACCTG
>JAEWNA010000264.1 GCA_023392975.1 Pseudomonadota bacterium
GATCTCCAGCACCAGCTGCGACTTCCGACGTGCCGTCCATCGCTTGATCGCTTCTTCCATTACCGCACTCATCGGTGTCTCCTTCGTCTAGGTTACACCTGAGCAGGTTTTTGCTGGGTCATTACAACCAACGCCTCGACGGCGAACGCATCCGTCCCCGCACCGTGCCGGTCCTCCGTTTCGGCGGCGACTGGCTGCAGTAGGCCGGGTTCGCCATCGGCCAGCCCGCCCTACGGTGGTGGTTTGGTCGTTGCGGGGGCGTTGATCACCCCCCGAACTCCGGCCCCCGCGCCAACGCTCGCTTCACTTCTTCCAACGCATTCGGGTCGTCGAGGGTGGAGAGGTCGCCCGGATCCCCGCCCTGCGCAAGCGCAAGCAGCGAGCGCCGCAGGAGTTTGCCGGAGCGGGTCTTCGGCAACGCGCCGACGACGTAGATGCGGGCGGGGCGGGCGACGCCGCCGAGGTTGTGTTCGACCTGTTTGCGCATGCCGTCGGCGGCGGCGACGCGGGCATCGCGTTCGGTCGTGGCCTGGCGCAGGGTGGCGAAGACGACGGGCACCTGCCCTTTCAGTTCGTCGGCGACGCCGACGACCGCGGCTTCGGCCACGACCGGGCAGCTCGACACGGCTTCCTCGATCTCGCGCGTGCCCAGGCGATGGCCGGCGACGTTGATGACGTCGTCGGTGCGGCCGAGGATGAAGGTGTAGCCGTCCTCGTCGCGGATCGCCCAGTCGAGCGAGCTGTACAGCAGTTCCTTGAAGTGGCCGAAGTAGCTGCGCAGGAAGCGCGCGTCGTCGTGCCACAGCGTACTCATGCAGCCCGGCGGCAGCGGCGGTTGCAGCACCAGCACGCCCTTCTCGCCCGGGCCGACTTCCTCGCCGGTGGATTCGTGGATGATCTTCGTGCGGTAGCCGAGGTTGGGGAAACCGGGCGAGCCGAATTTCACCGGTTTCATGTCCAGCCCCGGCAGCAGGCACAGCACCGGCCAACCGGTCTCGGTCTGCCAGTAGTTGTCGATGACCGGTTTGCCCAGCGCGTCGGTGATCCACTGCGCGGTGGGTTCGTCCAGCGGTTCGCCGGCGAGGAACAGGTACTGCAGCGACGTCAGGTCATGTCGGCGGATGAAGTCGACGTCGTGCTTCTTGAGCACGCGCACGGCGGTCGGCGAGGAGAACATGGTGCGCACGCGGTACTTTTCGCACAGCGCCCACCAGATGCCGGGGTCCGGATGCACCGGCAGGCCCTCGTACAGCAGCGAGGTCGCGCCGACGATCAGCGGGCCGTAGACGTTGTACGAATGGCCGACGGCCCAGCCCACGTCGGAGGTAGAGAACATCGTCTGCCCGGGGCCGACGTCGTAGACGGTGCGCATCGACAGCGCCATCGCCACCGCGTGGCCGCCGACGTCGCGCTGCACGCCCTTGGGCTTGCCGGTGGTGCCGGAGGTGTAGAGCAGGTAGCTGGGTTCGTTCGACTCCAGCCATTCGACCGGCACCTGCGCATCGCCGACGGCGGCGCGCAGCGTGGCGTAGTCCTCGTCGCGGCCGGCGACCTTCGGCTCGGCAGGGTCGAGCCCGCGCGAGACGATCAGCACCTTCGGCGGCGCGAACTCGGCTTCGGCGCAGGCGGCGTCGACCAGCGCCTTGTACGGGATGACCTTGCCGCCGCGCATGCCGGCGTCGGCGGCGATCAGCAGCTTCGGTTTCGCGTCGTCGATGCGCAGCGCGAGGTTGTGCGCGGCGAAGCCGCCGAACACCACCGAGTGGATCGCGCCGATGCGCGCGCAGGCGAGCATCGCGAACACCGCTTCGGCCATGTTCGGCATGTAGATCACGACACGATCGCCACGCCCTACGTCCAGCCGCTTCAACACGGCGGCGAAGCCGTTCACCTCACGATGCAGTTCGCGGTAGGTGATCTCGCGGGTGGTGTCGGTCTCGGTGGAGATCGCGACGAGCGCGAGCTGGTCGCCGCGTTCGTCGAGGTGGCGGTCGACGGCGTTGTAGCAGAGGTTGGTCTCGCCGCCGACGAACCACTGCCGGAACGGCGGTTCGTCGTATTGCAGGATGGTATGCGGCGGCACGTGCCAGTGGATGGCCTTGGCCTGCTCCGCCCAGAACGCCTCCGGTGCTTCGACCGATCGGCGATATTCGTCTTCGTAGCGCATGGCCCCTCCCGGCGTGGCGCGATGCCGGGAGGATAGTCCCGCCGGCCGCCGGAGGCTTTCCGACCTTGGTCGGAGGCAGATGCCTCTCACTCGGTAGAGCGGGCTTCAGCCCGCTGCTTTTCGCCCGCGATGAATCAAGAACAGCGGCCTGAAGGCCGCTCTACCGAGCAGACAAGACTGCAAACGAAAATGCCAGCCGGGGTTAGCCGGCTGGCATTCGGGTCGTGTCGTCGCGGCGCAGGCAAGCCGCGTCCGCAACGAGCGCAAGCGCTTACAGCAGGTGCGCGACGCCGGCGCGTTCCTCTTCCAGCTCGGCCAGGGTCTTGTCCATGCGGGCGCGGCTGAACTCGTCGACCGGCAGGCCTTCGACGCGGGTGTATTCGCCGTTGGCACAGGTCACCGGCACGCCGTACATCACGCCTTCGGGGATGCCGTAGCTGCCGTCGGACGGGATGCCCATCGTCACCCAGTCGCCGTCGGTGCCCAGCGCCCAGTCGCGCATGTGGTCGATGGCGGCGTTGGCGGCCGAGGCGGCCGACGACAGGCCGCGGGCCTCAATGATCGCGGCGCCGCGCTTGCCGACGACCGGGATGAAGGTGTCGGCGTTCCACGCCGCGTCGTCGATCTTGTCCTTCAGCGACGCGCCGCCGACGGTGGCGAAGCGGTAGTCGGGGTACATGGTCGGGCTGTGGTTGCCCCACACGACCATCTTCTTGATGTCGGCGACGGCGACGCCGGCCTTGTTGGCCAGCTGCGACAGCGCGCGATTGTGGTCGAGGCGCAGCATCGCGGTGAAGTTCTTCGCCGGCAGGTCCGGGGCGGACTTCATGGCGATGTAGGCGTTGGTGTTCGCCGGGTTGCCGACGACCAGCACCTTCACGTTGCGCGAGGCGACGTCGTTCAGCGCCTTGCCCTGCACGGTGAAGATCTCGGCGTTCTTCAGCAGCAGGTCCTTGCGCTCCATGCCCGGGCCGCGCGGCATCGCGCCGACCAGCAGGGCGTAGTCGGCGTCCTTGAACGCGACCTTCGGGTCGTCGGTGCCGACCATGCCGGCGAGCAGCGGGAACGCGCAGTCTTCCAGCTCCATCATCACGCCCTTGAGCGCGGCCTGGGCCTTCTCCAGCGGCAGTTCCAGCATCTGCAGGATCACCGGCTGGTCCTTGCCCAGCATTTCGCCGGAGGCGATGCGGAACAGCAGGGCGTAACCGATCTGGCCGGCAGCGCCGGTGACGGCGACTCGAACGGGGGCTTTCATCAACGCGACTCCTCAATCGATAGGGATGTAGGGTGGGCCCTGGCCCACCATCGTGACTTTGCCAACGCGCCGCGGATGATCGGAACCATGTCGACGGGCGCGCGACGCGATCGGAGGCGCCGTGGCGGTGGGCCAAGGCCCACCCTGCGGCGCCGGATTCACTGCAGCTCGGCGAAGAATTCCTGGAAGCGCTGCATGCCGGGCGCCAGCTGCGGCGTCGGGCAGGTGTAACTGATGCGCAGCGCGCGCGGCTCGCCGAATGCCGATCCGGGCACGCAGGCCACGCCCTTGGCGTCGAGCAGCGCGTTGCACAGGTCGACATCGTTGGCGATCTTCGTGCCGCTGGGACCGTGGGTCTTGCCGAAGTAGGCGCTGACGTCCGGGAACACGTAGAACGCACCCTGCGGCTTCGGGCAGACGATGCCCGGGATCGCGGCCAGCGCGGCCATCACTTCGTCGCGCTTGGCCTGGAACTCGGCGCACTTGCGCTGCGGCACGTCCTGCGGACCGGCCAGCGCGGCGATCGCCGCGGCGGTGGTGATCTCGGGGATGTTGGTGATGTGGTTCGAGTTCAGCGTGACCACCGCCTTCGCCACCGATTCCGGGCCCGCCATGAAACCGACGCGCCAACCGGGCATGCCGTAGGTCTTCGACAGCGAATCGAGGAAGATCACGCGGTCGCGCAGTTCCGGGCGGAAATGCAGGAAGTTGTGGTAGCCGATGCCGTCGAACACCATCGTGTTGTAGATGTCGTCGGTGATGATCCAGGTATCCGGATGCTTCGCGACCACGTCGGCGAGCACCTGGATCTCGTCCTTCGTGTAGGTCATGCCCGTCGGATTGGACGGGTTGTTGAACAGGAACACCTTCGGCTTCTTCGCCAGCGCGGCGTCGAGCTGTTCGGGCGTGAGCTTGTAGTCCTGCTCCGGCGGGCACGGCAGCAGGTCGATCTTCGCGTTCAGTATTTCGGCGATGTCGAGATAGCTGGTCCAGTACGGCGTCGGGAAGGCGATCGTGTCGCCTTCGTCCAGCAGCGCCTCGGCCAGGTTGTAGATCATGTGCTTGGCGCCGATCGCGGTGACGACGTTGGCGCGGGTGTAGCCGGTGAGGCCCAGGGCTTCGATGTGCTTCAGGAAGGCATCGAGCAACGCATCGGCGCCGCGGTTGCTGCCGTACTGGCCGCTGTCCTTCGCGAGCGCGTCGCGCACCGCGTCGTACACGTGCGGGCCGGGCAGGAAGTTCGGGACGCCGATCGAGAAACTGATGATGTCGCGACCTTCGGCCTTGAGCTTCTTGGCCTTTTCGGCGACGACCATGATCGCGCTGGGTTTGGCGCGACCGATGCGCCGGGCGAGCTGTGGCATGGGGTTTGACCTGGGGAAGGTATGTTCTATTGTAGCCCCGCCGCCTCCGCGCCGCAGCACGCGCCGTCGGGGCCGGACCCGGACCGGCGCCCAACGCCGACCGGAAAATCAATGCCTTGGACGTGCATTCGGCGCGGGACCGCCTCGACGACGGCATGCTTCGACGAAGGTCTGACTGATGGAGGGAGGTCGCATGATCCAACGCTCGTTCGTCCTGCTGGCCTTGTGCGCGTTCGGCCTGACGATGGCCGACGCCGGCGCGGCCACCCGTTCCCGCGTCGCCACCGACGCCACCGGCAGCCTGGTGAAGGTCGACGGCAGCGTCGCCCTGATCGAACCGGACATCGAGCTGTCGCTGGTGACCGCCGGCGGCATGCTGGAGCCGCGCAAGGAGTGGTCCGACGCCGCCCGCCGCCTGTATCCGGCCGAAGTGCGCCGGCAGCTGGAAGGCAAGCATGTCGTGGTGGTGCCGGACTACGACATCCCCGACGACCTCGACCCGACCTCGCAGCTCGGCCAGATTCTCCGCCTGCACCAGGCGGTGGCGATCAGCATCCTGCAGTACACCGCCCCCGGCAACGCGCTGGCGACCAAAAAGGACGCCAAGGGCCGGGCGCTGATGGACTGGAGCCTCGGCCCCGGCGTGCAGACCCTGGGCGCCTCCACCGGCGCCGACTACGCCCTGTTCACCTACCTGCGCGACAGCTACACCAGCGGCGGCCGCGCCGCACTGCGGGTGGTCGGGTTCCTGCTGCTGGGCGGCGACATCGGCGGCGGCGCACAGGTCGGCCTGGCGACGCTGGTCGACCTGCGCACCGGCCAGGTGGTCTGGTACAACCTGCTGGCGAAGCAGACCGGCGACCTCCGCGACCAGGAGGGAGCGGAAAAGACGGTCCGCCAGTTGCTCAGCAAGCTGCCTGCGGAGTGAGCGCGATGCGCATCCCTGCCCGCTTCCGGATCGTCCTGCCGACGGCGGCGCTGGCCGCTTCGCTGGCCGGCGTCGTCGCGGCCGCACCGCTGCCACACATCACCCCGGGCGAGCGCCCGGTGCCCGGCTCCACCGAGTCGGAGCTGTGGTACGGCATGGACCAGGCGGAGAAATACCTGCGCCAGTCGCCGCTGGTCGTCCACGATCCCGAACTGCAGCGCTACGTCGAGGGCGTGGCCTGCAAGGTGACCGGCGACTACTGCAAGGACATCCGCGTCTACATCGTCGACTACCCGGTGTTCAACGCGTCGATGGCGCCCAACGGCACGACGCTGGTATTCACCGGCGCACTGCTGCGGATGCGCGACGAATCCGAACTGGCGGTGGTGCTCGGCCATGAGTTCGCGCACTACAAGGCGCGCCACTCGCTGGAAGGCTGGGAATCGACCAAGCGCACCAGCGCGGTGCTCAGCACCTTCGGTTTGGTCAGCTGGGTCGGCGGCATCCCGCTGGCGGGCGAGATCGCCTATCTCGGCGGCATCGGCGGGCTGTCGAAGCAGTCGCGCGACAACGAGCGCGAAGCCGACCGCCTCGGCTACGCCGCCACCGTCGCGCTGGGCTACGACCCGCAGGGCGGCGTGCGCGTATGGGAACGCATGCGCCGCGAGGAACAGGCCGACAAGCGCCATCGCAGCGGCGGCGTGTTCGCCAGCCACCCGAAGACCGAGGAACGCCTGGTCGACATGCGCGCCGCGGCGGCGCAGGTGCCGACCGAACACCCGGTCGTCAACGCCGAGGCCTATCGCGCCGCGGTGCGGCCGTTCCTGCAGCGCTGGATGGAAGGCGAACTGTCGCGACGCACCTACGACACCAGCCTGCAGGTGCTGACCGAACTGAAGAACGACGCCACGCCCGACACCGCGGCGCTGGCGACGTTCTATGTCGCCGAGGCGCATCGCCGTCGCAACAAGGGCGACGACATGGACCAGGCCGGCAAGCTCTATGCCGAGGCGCTGGCCCTGCCCGACCCGCCCGCGGCGGCCTGGCGCGAGCGCGCCCACTACCTGCACGCACACGGCGACGCCGCCGGCGCGACCGACGCCCTGCGCCACTATCTCGCCGCGGCGCCCGACGCCGACGATGCCGCGCTGATGCGGCACGCCCTCGAACAATGGGAGACCACGCCATGAGGATCCTGCGCGCGCTGCGCTGGCTGTTGCCCGCCGCCCTGGCGCTGCTGCTGGCGGCCTGCGCTTCCGGCCGCCTGCAGAGTGCCGGCAAGGTCGACGCGTTCGACATGACCTTCGACACGCAGCTCGACTGGACCCGGATCAAGGCCAGCCGCCGCGAGACGTGGACGATCGACGGCGTGCTGCTCAACCGCCTGCTGATCTACTCGAAGACCAAGCCCGGCGAGGACGTGTTCCAGCGCGCGCGCGAACGCAAGTCGCGCCCGGACGGCCCCTGGTTCCGCGCCGGCATGCGCCTGGACGAGATGCAGAAGCTCATCGTCGACGGGCTGATCGACAACGAGTGGGTGGGCGTGACGACGCACGACCTGCGCCCGCGCAAGTTCGGCAGCGTCGACGGCATCCGCTTCGACGTCGAGATGACCGACCCCGAAGGCCTCATCTACCAGGGCACGGTCGCCGCCGCCGAACGCAACGGCCTGATGACGCTGCTGGTGTGGGTCGCGCCGAAGGAGTACTACCACGGCCGCGACGCGGCGGCCGTGGATGCGATGCTGGACGGCATGCGGTTCAAGTGATCGCCGCATGGCGCCGCGCCGCACGCCCGGAGGCGCGCGGCGCAGGGGCCGATCCCGCGCCGCTCAGGCGGCGATCTCCAGCGCCACCGCCGGGAAATCCACGATCGTCCCGGCGACATGGTTGGTGTAGTTGGTGAGCGTGTTCAGCGCGACCAGCGCCACCACTTCCAGCACATGGCCGTCGTCGAAGCCGACGCGCTTGAACGCGGCCAGTTCGGCATCGTCGACGACGCCGCGCGATTCGGTCAGGCGTCGCGCGAATGCCGCCAGCGCGGCATCGGCCGGATTGGCCGCATTGGCGCCGGCGCGCGCGGCGCGGATGTCGGCCGCCGACAGGCCGGCGCCCTTGCCGATCAGCGAATGCGCCGCGAGGCAGTAGGCGCAGCTGTTCGCCTGCCCGACCGCGAGCGCGACGATCTCGCGGCGGCCCGCATCGAGACGGCCGCCGGACAAGGCGTCCGAGAAGGCCAGATAGCCGTTCAACGCCGCGGGCGCGCGGGCGAAGGTGCGGAACAGGTTGGGGACGACGCCGAGCTTCGCCTTGACCGCGGCGAGGGTGGCGGCGACGGCGGGATCGGCCGAGGCCGGGTCGAGCGGGGCGATGCGGGGGGACGGGCTGGTCATGGCGGGCTCCTTGGGAAGCCGTGGAAGGAGGCGCCACTGTGGCGGCTGGCGCGATACGCATGGCATCATCCAGTCCACGAATAGGCACAGATCGTCTCGACATGCAGGATCGACTCAGCGCCCTCCTCGACCGCTTCCGCCTGCGGGCCCGGCTCTTCCACACCGGCAGCCTGTGCGTCACCGCCGATTTCGACGCCCACGAAGGCGTCGGCCACCTGCACGTGCTCCGCGGCGGCACGCTGCGGATCGGCGATGCGGTCGCCGGCGAGACCGTGATCGCCGAGCCCAGCCTCATCTTCTATCCGCGCCCCGCCCCGCACTGGATCCGTGGCGAAGGCCCGCAGGGTGCGGAGCTGGTGTGTTCCTCGATCGAACTGGGCGCGGATGCCGGCAACCCGCTGACCCGCAGCCTGCCCGCGCGGCTGGTGCTGCCGCTGCGCGACGATGCGCTGCTGCGCGGCACGCTGGCGCTGCTGTTCGAGGAGGCCTTCGCCGAGTACTGCGGGCGCCAGGCCGCGCTCGATCGGCTGAGCGAACTGATGATCCTACAGCTGCTGCGCCGCTGCATGACCGCCGGCATGGTCGCCGACGGCGTACTCGCCGGCCTCGCCGATCCGCAGCTGGCGAAGGCGCTCAACGCGATGCACGGCGCGCCGGGCGACGCCTGGACCCTCGACGGGCTGGCGCGGGTCTGCGGCATGTCGCGCGCCCGGTTCGCGGCGCACTTCCATCGCGTCGTCGGCACCACGCCCGGCGACTACCTGACCGACTGGCGCCTCAGCGTCGCGAAGACGCTGCTCAAGCGCGGGCATCCGGTGAAGAACGTGGCGCTCGACGTCGGCTACGCGAATGCGTCGGCGTTCGCGCGCGCGTTCGCGGCGCGGCACGCGGGCACCTCGCCCACCGCCTGGCTGTCCGCGCCGACGCACTGAACGCAGAAACGAAAAACGCGCCCTGGGGCGCGTTTTTCGCGAACGACTGCGGGGATCGATCAGGCGGCGAGGCTCACGCTGCCATCACCACGCTGCCATGATCCGGCCGCCATGATCATGCCGCCATGATCTTGTTCCACTCCGCCACGCGGTCGGCCTTCGCATCGAGCGCGGCCTGGGCGTCGCCTTCGATCTTCACCGACTTGATGCCGTCGCCCTGGCGGATGGCATCGACCACCTCCAGCCCTTCCAGCACCTTGCCGAAGACGGTGTGTTTGCCGTCCAGCCACGGGGTCGGCACGTGGGTGATGAAGAACTGGCTGCCGTTGGTGTTCGGGCCGGCGTTGGCCATCGACAGCACGCCGCGCTCGTGGCGGACGCCGTTGTTGGTCTCGTCCTCGAACTTGTAGCCGGGACCGCCGGTGCCGCGGCCCTGCGGGCAGCCGCCCTGGACCATGAAGTCGGCGATGACGCGGTGGAACACCAGGCCGTCGTAGAAGCCGCGCTGGGCGAGGTTGACGAAGTTGGCGACGGTCAGCGGCGCCTTGTCGGCGAACAGTTCGATGCGGATCGGGCCGCGGTCGGTGTCGAAATGGGCGAAGAGGGACATGCGGGGTCCTCCGGGCGACGAAAAAGGGCGCACACCGTACCACGCCCGCCCTCCCCGGCGGGCGTGGCGGCGGCCCCCGTCATTCAGAACACTTCGTCGGCGACCTGGCCCGGGCGATAGGTCGAATACACGTAGACCGGGATGCCCGCATCGGCGAGGTGTTCGAGGACCAGCGGACGCACGTCGTCCCACGCCAGCCCGCCGACGCCGGTCGCCAGCCGCGGCAGGGCGATGCTGGTGATGCCCTGCGCCACGATCTCCTCCCCCAGCGCCTTCAAGGCGTGGCGCACGTGCTGGAGCGTGGCCTTGCCGGGCTTGCCGCCGTGGTGGCCTTCGGCGCCTTCCTGGGTGAACAGGTTGACGATGCGGCGACCGTCGGCGCCGACCCAGGTCCACAGGCCGCCGGGCTTGGGATGGGTGGTCTGACAGTAGTGCCGGAAATCCTTGTAGAGCGCCGGGGCATGTTCGCGCAGGGACAGCGCGAGCCCGGTGTGGAAGTCGTCGTTCGGGGCCACGCCGTGGGCGATGGCCTGGGCACGGGTCTTGAGGATGTCGCCGGTGGTTTCCTGAAGCATGGGGCCGCCTTCGGGTTGTCTGGACGCCATCAGCGTCCCATGCGACGCCCCGGGCCGCCTTGTCTCCGGACAGGCCCCGCGCGCGGAAAACGCGCTAGAATCCGGTGCTTGGCCCGGGCCCTGCGGGTGTGTCGGCTCAGCCGCGCCGCCGGGCGACGATCGACATCGCCATCCCCGCCCAGCCGCAGAGGAACATCGTCCCGCCCAGGACCAGCAGCGGCAGCCGCGCCCCGGCGGGCAGCGCCAGGGCCACCGCGGAACCGGGGGCGAACTGCATCAGCAGCCCCGGGACCAGCAGGAGCAGGCCCAGCGTGTCGAGGACGATCGCCCACAGGGGCAGCGTCGCGGGGGCCTGCTTCGCGGGGGTCTGCGGCATGGGTTTTCCTCCGGATGTCGGCGATCGAGCCATTGCTCCACGGCTCGGCCTATAATAGTCGGCTTCCTTCACGACAATCCGCGCCCGGCCACCCCCGCGGCGCCATTCGCCATGTCTGCCCAGAATTCAGTCGAACGCCTCCGCAACATCGCCATCGTCGCCCACGTCGACCATGGCAAGACAACTCTCGTCGACCAGCTGCTCAAGCAGTCCGGCACCCTGAACGAGCGCGCCGTGGTCCCGGACCGCGTCATGGACAGCAACGATCTGGAAAAGGAACGCGGCATCACGATCCTCTCCAAGAACACCGCGATCCGCTGGACGAATCCGAAGACCGGCGAGCAGTGGCGCATCAACATCGTCGACACCCCGGGCCACGCCGACTTCGGCGGCGAGGTCGAGCGCGTGCTGTCGATGGTCGACTCGGTGCTGATCCTGGTCGACGCGATGGACGGCCCGATGCCGCAGACCCGCTTCGTCACCCAGAAGGCGTTCGCGATGGGCTTCAAGCCGATCGTCGTCGTCAACAAGGTCGACCGCCCGGGCGCGCGCGCCAGCTGGGTGCTGGACCAGACCTTCGACCTGTTCGACCGCCTCGGTGCGACCGACGACCAGCTCGACTTCACCACCGTCTACGCCTCCGGCCTGCAGGGCTACGCCGGCATGACCGAGGACGTGCGCAGCGGCGACATGACCCCGCTGTTCGAGGCGATCTGCGAGCACGTGCCGGCGCCGCCGGTCGACCCGGACGGCCCGTTCCAGATGCGCGTGACCTCGCTGGACTACAACAACTACGTCGGCATCATCGGTGTCGGTCGCATCCAGCGCGGCAAGGTCAGGACCAACCAGCAGGTGGTCGTGATCGACCGCGAAGGCAAGACCCGCAACGGCAAGGTGCTGCAGGTGCTCGGCTTCATGGGCCTGGAGCGCGTGGAAGTGGCCGAGGCGCAGGCCGGCGACATCATCGCGTTCTCGGGCATCGAGGGCATCGGCATCTCCGACACCCTGTGCGCCACGGATGCGGTCGAACAGCTGCCGGTGCTGGCGGTCGACGAACCCACCATCTCGATGACGTTCCAGGTCAACGATTCGCCGTTCGCCGGCGTGAAGGAGCGTTCAGGCGGCAAGTTCCTGACCTCGCGCCAGCTGCGCGACCGCCTCACCCGCGAGACCCAGCACAACGTCGCGCTGAAGGTCGAGGACACGCAGGACGCCGACAAGTTCAAGGTCAGCGGCCGCGGCGAGCTCCACCTGTCGATCCTGATCGAGACCATGCGCCGCGAGGGCTACGAGCTGGCGGTGTCGCGTCCGGAAGTGATCATCCGCGAGATCGACGGCGTGCTGCAGGAGCCGATCGAATCGCTGGTCGTCGACATGGAAGAACAGTTCCAGGGCGGCGTGATGGGCCGTCTCGGCGAGCGCAAGGCGCTGCTGCAGAACATGGAACCCGACGGCAAGGGCCGCGTGCGCCTCGATTACCTGATCCCGGCGCGCGGCCTGATCGGCTTCCAGACCGAATTCCGCACCCTGACCGCCGGCACCGGGCTGCTGTTCCACGTCTTCGACCATTACGGCCCGAAGACCGAAGGCAGCATCGGCCAGCGCCAGAACGGCGTGCTGATCTCCAACGGCACCGGCCCGTCGCCGGCCTACGCGCAGATCGCCATGCAGGAGCGCGGCCGGCTGTTCATCGAACCGGGCGAGGAGATCTACGAGGGCCAGATCGTCGGCATCCACAGCAAGGACAACGACCTCACGGTCAATGCCCTGCGCGGCAAGCAGCTGACCAACTTCCGCGCTTCCGGCAAGGACGACGACGAGGGCCTGATCCCGGCGATCAAGTTCTCGCTGGAACAGGCGCTGGAGTTCATCGACGACGACGAACTGGTCGAGGTCACCCCCAGGCAGATCCGCCTGCGCAAGAAGCTGCGCACCGAGGTGGATCGCAAACGGGCCTCGCGCGCGGCATAATCCCCCGCCATGCGACCGGATGCGCCCTACAACCCAAGCCCCAAAGCGCATCCGGGGCTCCATGCCATCGCCCTGATCGAACTGAGCAAGAGCCTGCTGGCCCTGCTCGCCGCCAGCGGCCTCGAAATCTTCGGCCCGGTCTCGATCCGGGCCTTCCTGCACCGACTGGTGCAGATGTTCCAGTTCGATGCCCAGCACAGCGCCCTGTCGGTCCTCGCGCAGAAGGTCAGTCCCGGCGCCGTGCACTGGGCTGCCGGCGTGGTGGCGCTGTACGGCCTGCTGCATCTGGTCGAGGCCTGGGGCCTGTGGCGCGCCAAGGCCTGGGCGTCGTGGCTGGGCTGCGTGGCCGCCGCCGTCTACGTACCGTTCGAACTCTACGAACTGTTCCACAATCCCGGCTGGATCGCGCTGGCCGTGGTCACCATCAACGTCGCGATCGTGTGGGTGCTCGCGCGCGACCTGTACAAGCGCCACCGGTCGCCGCCCGTGGCGCCCTGACGCAACGCCCGCTCAGTCCTTCGCCTGCTCCCGCAGCCGCCGATACAACGTCCGTTCGCTGATCCCGAGCTTCTTCGCCAGGCTGCGCCGATCGCCCTGATGCGCCGCCAGCGCGGCACGCAGGGCCTCCGCCTCCAGCGCCCTGAGCGTCCCGCGCGTTTCGCCAGCAACGCTGTCGGGCTGCAGCGTATCGGTGCGACGCTCGAACGCGGTCCCGATCGTCCACACGCTGTCGTCCATCGCATGGCGCATGTGCGGCTCGCCGATGCGGGTGCCGTCGGCCATCAGCATCGCGCGCTCTAGGATGTTGCGCAGTTCACGCACATTGCCCGGGTAGTCGTGGCGGCGCAGGCGCTCCAGTGCGCCGGGTGTCAGCGCGAGTTCGCGGCCCTCGCCCATGCGCCGCAGCAGCGCCATCGCCAGCAGCTCGATGTCCTCCAGCCGCTCGCGCAGCGGCGGGATGCGGATCGGGAATGTCGCCAGCCGGAAGAACAGGTCCTGACGAAAGCCGCCGTCGGCGACCATCCGCCGCAGGTCGCGATGGGTGGCCGAGATCACGCGCACGTCGGTGTGCCGCAGGTCGTTGCCGCCCACCCGCCGGTAACAGCCGGATTCCAGCAGGCGCAACAGCTTGACCTGCATCGACAGCGGGATGTCGCCGACCTCGTCGAGGAACAGGGTGCCGCCGTCGGCGGATTCGACCAGCCCCGGCTTGGCGCTGCTGGCGCCGGTGAACGCGCCCTTCTCGTGGCCGAACAGTTCGCTCTCGAACAGGGTCTCGGGCAGGCTCGCGCATTCGACCACCACGAATGGTCGTGCGCGGCGTGGGCTCATCTCGTGGATCGCCTGCGCGACCAGCTCCTTGCCGGTGCCCGACTCGCCCAGCAGCAGCACGCTGGCGTGCGAGGGCGCCACCCGCGCGACCGACTCCAGCATCCGCCGGAACGCCGGCGCGCGCCCGACCAGCCGCTGGCCGCGGCCGGCGTCGCGGACCGCGCGTAGCGGCAGCATCTTCTCCAGGAAATACACGACGTTGCCCTCGGCGTCGGAGAGCGGCGTCAGCTCGACTTCGACGTACTCCGGCCCGGTGGGCAGACGGTGTAGGTGCAGCACCTTCTCGCGCTGACCGCTGGCGAGGGCGGCCGCCATCGGGCAGGACTCACCCGCACGATCGCAGGGAACGTCGGCATGATGGGAGACCGCGTGGCAGGTGCGGCCGACGGCGGCGTCGCTGCCGAATTCGGCACGGTACGCCGCATTCGCGGCGAGGATGCGGTAGTGGCGATCGAACAGGATGTGCGGCTCGGGCAGGCTCTCCAGCAGCGAGGCCAGCAGGGGCGGCACGATCGGAACAGCGACGGAGGCACGATCGTCGATCATGGCAGCGGTTCCAGGCGAGACTGCCATCATGCCGGAGTGGCAGCCTTTTCTGTCATTTTCGACAGACTCCCTGTGGCATCCGTGCACCGCATGCCACGCAACCGATTGATCCGGAATGATTTCCGAGATCCCCCACGGATGGCACGAAAACTGCGGATACGAGGACGAAATGACCACTGCCGCCGCCCCCGTCGCCCGCCCTACCATCGTCGGCATCGTGAGACCGCACGCACCGACGCCATTCGCAGGCCCGCATCCCGATGCGCTTTCGCGGCGCCGGCCTCCGGGGTCGCCGACCCGATGACGATCGCCGCCCTCCGCCGCCACCTGATCCTCATCGTCGCGATCAAGCTCGCGCTGTTGACCGCGATCTGGTGGTGCTTCGTGCGCGACGCCCATCCCCCGGTCGAGTCGGACGACGCCGCCTCGCACATCCTTTCGAGTCCACAGGAGCCACCGAAGTGATTTCCGAACATCTCGTGGATCTGTCGCGCCTGCAGTTCGCGGCGACGGCCATGTACCACTTCCTCTTCGTGCCGCTGACCCTGGGCATGACCTGGATCCTCGTCATCATGGAAAGCGTGTACGTGATGACCGGGAAACTGGTGTGGAAGGACATGACCCGCTTCTGGGGCAAGCTCTTCGGCATCAACTTCGCGCTGGGCGTGACCACCGGCATCACCCTCGAATTCCAGTTCGGCACCAACTGGGCGTACTACTCGCACTACGTCGGCGACATCTTCGGTGCGCCGCTGGCGATCGAAGGCCTGATGGCCTTCTTTCTGGAGTCGACCTTCATCGGCCTCTTCTTCTTCGGCTGGGACCGGCTGAGCAAGCCGCAGCACCTGCTGGTGACGCTGCTGATGGCGATCGGCACCAACCTCTCGGCGCTGTGGATCCTCATCGCCAACGGCTGGATGCAGAACCCGGTCGGCGCGCAGTTCAGCTACGAAACGATGCGCATGGAGATGACCGATTTCTGGGCGATCGTCTTCAACCCGGACGCCCAGGCCAAGTTCGTGCACACGGTGTCGGCCGGCTACGTCACCGGCGCGATGTTCGTGCTGTCGATCTCGTCGTACTACCTGCTCAAGGGCCGCAACGTCGAATTCGCGAAGCGCAGCTTCCGCGTCGCCGCGGCGTTCGGCCTGGCGTCGGCACTGTCGGTCATCGTGCTCGGCGACGAATCCGGCTACACCGTCGGCGAAGCGCAGCAGACCAAGATGGCGGCGATCGAGGCGATGTGGGAGACCCAACCCGCGCCCGCCGGCCTGTCGCTGGCCGCCGGCATCGACGAGCAGGCGTCGCGCAACACCTGGGACATGCAGGTGCCGTGGCTGCTCGGCCTGATCGGCACGCGCTCGGTGACGAAGACGATCCCGGGCATCGTCGAGATCAAGGAGAAGAACCGTGAACGCATCCTCAGCGGCATCGAGGCGGTGACCGCGCTGGAACGGCTGCGCAAGCAGCGCGACGACAGTGAAGCCAAGGCGCGGTTCGACGCGCACAAGGCCGACCTCGGCTTCGGCTTGCTGCTGAAGAAATACGTCGTCGACGTGCGCCAGGCCACGCCGGAAATGATCCAGCGCGCGGTGGACGACACCGTCCCGCGGGTGACGCCGATGTTCTGGGCGTTCCGCGCGATGGTCGCCGCCGGCTTCGCGATGCTGGCGCTGTTCGCGCTGAGTTTCTGGCAGACGCTTCGCGGCCGCTTCGACCGGCGCTGGTTGCTTCGCTGGGCGCTGTGGATGTTGCCGGTGCCGTGGATCGCGAGCGAGCTGGGCTGGTTCGTCGCCGAGTACGGGCGCCAGCCGTGGACGATCTACGGCGTGCTGCCCACCCATCTGTCGGTGTCGACGCTGAGTGTCGAAAGCCTCTACGGCTCGCTGGCCGGCTTCGTCGGTTTCTACACGCTACTGCTGATCGTCGAGATGTACCTGATGATCCGCTTCGCGCGGCAGGGGCCGGGCAGCCTCGGCACCGGACGCTACGACAACGGGGTCGCGCACGCCGCGGCCCAGGCCTGAGGAGCACCGTCATGTTCGACTACGAGACCCTGAAACTGATCTGGTGGCTGCTCGTCGGCGTGCTGCTGGTGGGCTTCGCGATCATGGACGGCCACGACATGGGCGTGGGCACGCTGCTGCCCTTCGTCGGCAAGAACGACGAGGAACGCCGCGTGGTCATCAACACCGTCGGCCCGCACTGGGACGGCAACCAGGTGTGGTTCATCACCGGCGGCGGCGCGATCTTCGCCGCGTGGCCGCTGGTCTACGCCACCGCCTTCAGCGGCTTCTACTGGGCGATGCTCGCGGTGCTGTGGGCGCTGTTCTTCCGCCCGGTCGGCTTCGACTACCGCAGCAAGATCCACAACGCCATCTGGCGCAAGACGTGGGACTGGGGCCTGTTCGTGGGCGGCGCGGTGCCGCCGCTGATCTTCGGCGTGGCCTTCGGCAACCTGTTCCAGGGGGTGCCGTTCCACTTCGACGACGCGCTGGTATCGACCTACACCGGCAGCTTCTGGGGCCTGCTCAACCCGTTCGCGCTGCTGGTCGGCGTGGTCTCCAGCGCGATGATCACCATGCACGGCGGCATGTACCTCGCGCATCGCACCGAAGGCGACGTGCAGCGCCGCACGATCCGCGCCGCGACCGGCGCGGCCCTGGTGATGGTCGCCGCCTTCATCGGCGCCGGGCTGTGGCTGCGCTTCGGCGGCATCGACGGCTACGCCATCGCGACCAGCCCCGGCCACGACGCCCTGCCCGACCCGCTGGCCAAGACCGTCGTGCGCAGCGCGGACGCATGGTGGGCGAACTACGGCCACGCCCCCGCGATCTGGCTACTGCCGGTGCTCGGCATCGCCGGCGCGCTGCTCGCGGCCTGGCAGGTGCGCGCGAGACGGACGCTGACCGCATTCGTGCTGTCGTCGTTGGCGATCGTCGGCGTGATCGGCACCGCCGGCGCGGCGCTGTTCCCGTTCGTGATGCCCTCCTCCAGCGATCCGCGCTCCAGCCTCACCGTATGGGACAGCACCTCCAGCCACCTCACCCTCGGCCTGATGTTCTGGGCGGTGGTGATCTTCATGCCGATCATCGTGTTCTACACCGCCTGGGCCTACCGGGTGATGCGCGGCAAGGTCACCGTCGCGCAGATCCGCGCCAACGAACATTCGGCGTACTGAGGCGGCCATGGTCACGATCGCCTTCACCACCCAGAACCGCAGCCACATCACCTCGCACGCCGGGCGCTGCCGGCATTTCATGGTGCGCCGGGTCGACGGCGGCACCGTCGGTGCATGGGAGACGCGTACGCTCGGCAAGGACGAAACGCTGCACGCCGTCGCCGGCCTGCCGCCCGCACTGCAGGACGTGGACGTGCTGATCACCGCCGGCGCAGGCCCCGGCCTGCAGGCGCGCATGGCCCGCCACGGCGTGCAGCTGATCGTCACAGACGTGCTGCTGCCCGACCAGGCGATCGCGGCGTGGATGGCCGGCACGCTGCCGGTCTCCGAGCCCGCCTGCACGTCGCGTCGCGGCCAGGGCGGCTGCAGCTGCGGCACGTCCGCCGACGACCATTCCGATCACTGAAGGAGACCCGACATGTGGTATTTCGCCTGGATTCTCGGCGTCGGCTTCGCCGTGCTGCTGTCCATCCTCAACGCCATGTGGGGCGAGAACGAGGAGAACCGCCAGCAACCGGAGACGGATCATGCGGACGGCCATGGACACGGACCGGACGCCTGACGCCGCGCACGTGCCCGTCGCGGGCGCGCGCATGCACTGGCCGGCGTTGCTGGTCGGGCTGGCGATCATGGTCGCCGGCACCGCCCTGCCCTCGGTGATGACCAATGCCGAGGGTGAGGCCGATCACGGCCTGGCGACATTGCTGCTGTGGGCGATGGCCGCCGGCTTCGTGCGCGGGGTCGGTTTCGTGCCACGGCATCCCGTGCCGCGATGGCTGCTGTCGGGCTGGGCCTGCACGGCCTGCCTGGTGGCGTTCGCGGCGCTGCGATGGGCCGCGTGAGATTCCGGTCGCCGCGCATGCATCGCGCGACGACCCGTCATTCATCGGAAAGGAGTACCCGGATGCGTACGCTGATATCGGTTTCGATCATCCTGTTCTGCCTGGCGACGGCGAGCCTGACCGCTGCCGTCTCCGCCGAGACGCCACCGCCGGCCGATGCGCGCGTCGCCATCCCGCTGTCGCCCACCGATGCCGCGGCATTGCGCGCCGAGATGCGCGGCCAGTTCATCACCGTGCAGGGACTGGTATCCGCGCTGGCCGCGGACGACTGGAACACCGTCGCCGAGCTCGCCAACGCGCAACGCCCGGGCCCGCAGCGCCACCCCGCCGGCCCGCCGGGGTTTCGCGCCTCCCTGCCGCCGACCTGGTTCGATCTGGCGCGGCCGATGCACCAGGACTACGGCGCCATCGCGGAGGAAGCGCGCGGCGAACGGCGCAAGGACGTCGCGCTGCGGCACCTGTCCTCGGTGATGGCGCAGTGCACGGCCTGCCATGCGCTGCATCGCATCCAGGAACACGGCGCGGACTAAGCGCGGGCGCGGTCCTCACGGTCGTCGGCAGCCGGCGGTGCCATCGTGGCGCCGCCGGTGCGGTCAGAGCCGCGTCGGCGTGTTGAGCTGCGCCTGCTTGCGCACGATCAGCATCGCGATCTCCAGCGCCTGCTCGTAGTTGAGGCGCGGATCGACCGTGGTGCGGTAGGCGCGTTCCAGATCGGTCTCGGTCAGCTCGCGGGCGCCGCCGGTGCACTCGGTGACGTCCTCGCCGGTCAGCTCCAGATGCACCCCGCCGAGGCGGGTGCCGACAGCGGCATGGATCTCGAACGCCTGCTCCAGCTCGCTGCGGATGTTGTCGAAACGGCGGGTCTTGTAGCCGTTCGCGGTCGACTCGGTGTTGCCGTGCATGGGATCGCAGATCCACAGCACGCGGCGACCGTCGCGCTTCATCGCCTCCAGCAGCGGCGGCAGCTTCGCGGCGATCGAACCGGCGCTCATGCGGTGGATCAGGCTGAGGCGGCCAGCTTCGTCGTTCGGATTGAGCGTATCGATCAGGCGCAGCAGCTGGTCGGGCGTCACCGACGGGCCGAGCTTGATCGCGATCGGGTTGCGGATGCCGCGGAAGTATTCGGCGTGGGCGCCGTCGACCGCCGCGGTGCGCATGCCGATCCACGGGAAGTGCGTGCCGAGGTTGAACCAGCCGGACTGGCGCGGCACCTGGCGGGTCACGCCCTCCTCGTACGGGAGCAGCAGCGCTTCGTGCGAGGTGTAGAACTCGACGCTGCGCAGGTTGTGGATCGACTCGCCGGACAGCGTCTCCATGAAGCGCACGGCGTCGCCGATGCCGGCGACCATCGTCTGGTATTCCTCGGCCAGCGGCGAATGCCCGACCCAGCTGAGGTTCCAGTACTCGGGGTGGTGCAGGTCGGCGAAACCGTCGTCGATCAGCGCGCGGATGAAGTTCATCGTCATCGCCGAGCGCGCATGGCCCTTGATCATCCGGCGCGGGTCGGGTTTGCGCGCCGCGGCGGTGAACTCGGGCGCGTTGACCAGGTCGCCGCGGTAGCTCGGCAGGGTCACGCCATCCTTCGTCTCGGTGTCGGCCGACCGCGGCTTGGCGTACTGGCCGGCGAACCGGCCGACGCGCACCACCGGCAGGCGCATGCCGTGCACGAGCACCAGGCTCATCTGCAGCAGCACCTTGAGGCGGTTCGAGATCACTTCCGGCGTACAGTCGCTGAAGATCTCGGCGCAATCGCCGCCCTGCAGCAGGAAGCGCTTGCCCTCCTGCGCCTCGGCGATCTGCTGCTTGAGGTTCAGCACCTCGCGCGAAGTGACCAGCGGCGGCAGCGCATGCAGCTCGTCGAGGACGCCTTCCAGGGCCGTGGTGTCGCCGTACACCGGCTGCTGCAGCGCCTCGCGCTGGCGCCAGCTGGAGGGCGTCCAGCCTGAGGGTGGAGTCGGGACGGCCTGGAGCGGTTCGGAGCGGGTCATGGGGGCGATCCGTGGGGGAATCGAAGGGGAATCGAGCGGAGAAAACCGGAGCGGAGCGGGTCAGCGCGGGCGGAAGGCGGCGTACAGCGCCCAGAGGACCAACGCGATGAAGCACGTCAGGCTCCACGCCGGCATCGACATGCCGAGGAAGGCCCAATCGACCTTCGCGCATTCGCCCGAGCCGGTCAACACCTTGCGGATCACGTCGGTCAACGGGTTCGTGTCCATCATGAACTGCAGCGGCGGGCCGCACTCCGGCACCTGGTCCGCGGGCAGATGGGTCAGCCAGACATGGCGGGCGGCGATGCCGAGGCCGATTCCGCCCGGGATCAGCGCCAGCGCGCCATACAGCCGGCGCCCCAGCCGCCCCTTCGGCGCATGCAGGCCGCCCAGCAGGAACACCACGCCCAGCGCGGCGTAAGCGATGCGCTGGAAGATGCACAGCGGACAGGGGTTGAGGCCATCGTGGAACTGCGCGTAGATCGCATAGCCGATGAAGGCCGCGCACAGCAGGAAACCGGCCAGGAACTGGAGGCGGAAGGACCAGCGGAAGGGATTCGGGCGCATGCGGTCTGGCGTTCAGGGAAGGGATGCGGGATGGACCCCGCCGCGACGGCGACGGTTCCGTCGGCCGGGCGGGATGCGCGGGTCGAGGCGCGCGGATCGGAGTCCGAAGATAGCAAAAACCCCGGCGCGGGCCGGGGTTTTCGGGGTGCACCGGGCGATGGCCCGGCGCGGTGCCGACCGAGCGATCGCGCGACCGGCGGCGCGCGATCAGGCCGCGGCTTCGGGGCGGTCGACCAGCTCGACGTACGCCATCGGCGCGTTGTCGCCGTCGCGGAAGCCGCACTTCAGGATCCGCAGGTAGCCGCCCGGACGCTCGCGGTAACGCGGGCCGAGGCTGGTGAACAGCGTGCCGACCGCTTCCTTGTCGCGGAGGCGGGCGAACGCGAGGCGGCGGTTGGCGACGCCGTCGGTCTTCGAGAGCGTGATGAGCGGCTCGGCGACGCGACGGAGTTCCTTGGCCTTCGGCAGGGTGGTGCGGATCAGGCCGTGCTTGATCAGCGACGCCGCCATGTTGCGGAACATCGCCTCGCGGTGGGCGCTGGTGCGGCTGAATTTGCGGCCGGACTTCTGGTGACGCATGGTCGTGATTCCTGGTTCAGGCCGGCACCCGGTGCCGGCGTCGATTCATTCGTTGCGGACGGGGGCTCAGCCCAGCATGCCGTGGGCGGCGATGCCGGCCGGCGGCCAGTTCTCGAGCTTCATGCCGAGCGAGAGGCCGCGCTGGGCGAGGACTTCCTTGATCTCGGTCAGCGACTTCTTGCCGAGGTTCGGGGTCTTCAACAGCTCGACTTCGGTCTTCTGGATCAGGTCGCCGACGTAGTAGATGCTCTCGGCCTTGAGGCAGTTGGCCGAACGCACCGTCAGCTCCAGATCGTCGATCGGGCGCAGCAGGATCGGATCCACGCCGGTCGCGGCCGGTTTGGCGGCGCCGCGATCGCGGTGGGTGAAGTCGCCGAACACCGACAACTGATCGGTCAGGATGTCGGCCGCGGTGCGGACGGCTTCCTCGGCGTCGATCGTGCCGTTGGTCTCGATGTCGAGGACCAGCTTGTCGAGGTCGGTGCGCTGTTCGACGCGGGCGGCTTCGACTTCGTAGGCCACACGACGGACCGGCGAGAAGCTGGCATCCAGCATCAGGCGGCCGATGGCGCGGGTTTCCTCGTCCGGGCGACGACGGGCGGCGGCCGGCTGGTAGCCGAAGCCGCGCTCGATCTTCAGGCGCATGTTCAGCGCCGCGTCCTTGGTGAGGTGGGCGATCACGTGGTCGGTGTTGAGGATCTCGACGTTGTGGTCGGTCTTGATGTCGCCGGCGGTGACGATGCCCGGGCCCTGCTTGTTCAGGCTCAGGGTCGCGGACTCGCCGGTGCCCATGCGGATCGCGATGTCCTTGAGGTTGAGCAGCACTTCCAGCACGTCTTCCTGCAAGCCTTCGACCGTGGTGTACTCGTGCAGCACGCCGTCGATCTCGACTTCGGTGATGGCGTAGCCGGGGATCGAAGACAGCAGCACGCGGCGCAGCGCGTTGCCCAGGGTGTGCCCGTAACCGCGCTCCAGCGGCTCGATCACGACCTTGGCGCGGTTGCCGGCGAGGCGCTCGATCTGCGGAGCGCGCGGACGCAGAACCTGGTTGGCGGATACCGTCATCTTGTGGTGTCTCCTGGAGCCGGGGCCTCGCGGCCGCGGCGGTGTTTCTGTGGGCCTCCCCCGACGAGGGAGGCGGCCGCCATGCGGGGCATGACGGCCGTGGGGGGCGGGGAGCCGCGTCGCCGGAACACCGGAGACGCCTCGCCAGGTCTTACTTCGAGTACAACTCGACGATCAGCGCTTCGTTGATGTCGGCCGGGAGGTCGCTGCGGTCCGGCACGGCCTTGAACACGCCGGCGAACTTCTTGCTGTCGACCTCGATCCAGCCGGGGGTCAGGTCCATCGTCGAGGCGACGTTCAGCGCTTCCTGGACGCGGAGCTGCTTCTGGGCCTTCTCGGACAGGGTGATCGAATCGCCGGCCTTGACCTGATACGACGGCAGGTTCACCGACTTGCCGTTGACCATCACGCCGCGGTGCGAGACCAGCTGGCGGGCGGCCGGACGGGTGACCGCGAAGCCCATGCGGTAGACGACGTTGTCGAGGCGGGTCTCGAGCATCTGCAGCAGGTTCTCGCCGGTGTTGCCCTTCTTGGTCGAGGCCTTCTTGTAGTAGTTGCGGAACTGGCGCTCCAGCAGGCCGTAGATGCGCTTGACCTTCTGCTTCTCGCGCAGCTGGGTGGCGTAGTCGGACAGCTTGCCCTTGCGGGCGGCGCCGTGCTGCCCGGGCTTCTGCTCGAGCTTGCACTTGGAATCCAGCGCACGGGCGGGCGACTTGAGACTGAGGTCGGCGCCTTCGCGACGAGCCAGTTTGCAGGTGGGACCGATATAACGAGCCATGGTGTTGTCTGCTCCTCAGGCCGCCGCGTCAGACGCGGCGCTTCTTCGGCGGACGGCACCCGTTGTGCGGGATGGGCGTCACGTCGATGATGTTGGTGATCTTGTAGCCGACGGCGTTCAGCGAACGCACGGCCGATTCGCGACCCGGACCCGGGCCCTTGATGCGCACTTCGAGCGCCTTCAGGCCGTAGTCGAGGGCGGCCTTGCCGGCCTTCTCGGCGGCGACCTGCGCGGCGAACGGGGTCGACTTGCGCGAACCGCGGAAACCCGCGCCCCCCGAGGTCGCCCACGACAGCGCATTGCCTTGGCGGTCGGTGATGGTCACGATGGTGTTGTTGAAGGACGCGTGCACGTGGGCGATGCCGTCGGTGACGACGCGCTTGATCTTCTTCTTGGTCTTGGTGGCAGTCGGCTTGGCCATGGTCTGTGCCCCTTACTTCTTGATGGCCTTGCGCGGACCCTTGCGGGTACGGGCATTGGTCCGGGTGCGCTGGCCGCGCAGCGGCAGGCCGCGGCGGTGACGGAGGCCGCGATAGCAGCCGAGGTCCATCAGACGCTTGATCGCGATGCCGACCTCGCGGCGGAGGTCGCCCTCGACCGTGTACTTGCCCACTTCGGCGCGGAGGCGCTCGACTTCGGCTTCGGACAGGTCACGGATCTTGGTGGTCGAAGCGACGGCGGCAGCCTCGCAGACCTGCTTCGAACGGGTACGGCCGATGCCGTAGATGCTTTGCAGCCCGACCCAGACGTGCTTCTGGGCAGGCAGGTTGACACCTGCAATACGCGCCATGCGCGGATCTCCAACTGGTTTGGCGGCCGGGCTTCCCCGGCGGCTGGGGCACTTGACTAAGTGAACTCGAAATTCTAACAGGGCCTCGATCTACTGGGAAGGGGCGCACGGCCGAAGCCATGCACCGCCGGCGCCCTTGCAGGAGCCGACGGTCCCTTCGGCATGGGGAGAGTGCCCATGCTCCGGCGACGGTCCCGAAGCTGGCGGCCCGATGCGTCCGCAGACGCCCCGCTCCGCCGTCCGGCACTCCTCAGGTGCCGGCACAGGCTCCGGGCCCACCCGCGCGCGAGACCGCCGCGCGAGTCGCCCATGCCCCGGCTTCTGGCCGGGGAAACGCCGCGGCCGGAGGCCTCGGCGGTCGGTGCCGGAGGACGCGGAGCGCCTTCGGCACCTGCGGGACGGCGCGAGCCGCCCCGGTCGCGGCTTACCGGGTCAGACCCCGGCTGCCGCCCTTCAGGTTCGCCTTCTTCAGCAGGCTCTCGTACTGATGCGACATCAGGTGGGCCTGGATCTGGGCGATGAAGTCCATCACGACCACCACCACGATCAGCAGCGAGGTGCCGCCGAAGTAGAAGGAGGCCTTGAGTTCCTGCTGCATGAACGTCGGCAGCAGGCAGACGATCACAAGGTACAGCGCACCGGCGCCGGTGAGGCGGGTCAACACGCCGTCGATGTAATCGGCGGTGGCCTTGCCCGGACGGATGCCCGGGATCAGCGCGCCCGACTTCTTCAGGTTGTCCGCGGTTTCCTGGGAATTGAACACCAGCGCGGTGTAGAAGAAGGCGAAGCCGATGATCAGCGCCGCATACAGGATCATGTAGAGCGGTTCGCCCGGCGACAGCATCTGCGCGATCTTCTGCAGCACGCCGACGTTGCCGGTCTGGCTGAACCAGGTCGAGGCCGTGGCCGGGAACATGATGATCGACGACGCGAAGATCGCCGGGATCACGCCGGACATGTTCAGCTTGAGCGGCAGGAACGAGGTCTGGTTCATGTACGCGTTGCGGCCGCCCTGGCGCCGCGCGTAGTTCACCGTGATCCGGCGCTGGCCGCGCTCGACGAACACCACGAAATAGGTGAAGGCCAGCACGATGGCCATGATGGCGATCAGCGCCAGCGGGCTCATGTCGCCGTTGCTGGTCTGTTCCAGGGTGTGGATGACCGCGGCCGGCAGGCCGGCGACGATGCCCGAGAAGATGATCAGCGACACGCCATTGCCGACGCCGCGCTCGGTGATCTGCTCGCCGATCCACATCAGGAACATGGTGCCGGCGGTGAGCGCGACCACGGCGGTCAGGGTGAAGCCCATGCCCGGCGCATAGACGACCGGGATGCCGTTGCTCGCGCCCATCGCCTGCAGGCCGCTGGCGATGCCGGCCGCCTGGAACGCCGCCAGCGGGATCGCGCCGATGCGCGACCACTGGTTGATGCGCCGGCGCCCGGACTCGCCATCCTTCTGGATGGCCTTGAGGCTGGGCACGATCTGCACCAGCAGCTGGACGATGATCGAGGCCGAGATGTACGGCACCACGTTGAGCGCGAACAGGCTGAAGCGGTGCAGCGCGCCGCCCGAGAACATGTTGAACATGTCGACGATGGTGCCCTTCTGGGACTCCATCAGCTTCAGCATGGCCTCGGGGTTCACCCCCGGCACGGGGATGTAGCACCCGATGCGGTACACCAGCAGGGCACCGGCCACGAACAGCAGCCGCTGCCGAAGCTCGGTGAACTTGCCGAGGCCGCCGATTCCGCCGGCCCCGCTCATCGCACTCGCGCTGCGCGCCATCCTTCGATTACTCCTCGACGGAGCCGCCGGCGGCTTCGATCGCCGCCTTGGCGCCCGCGGTGGCCGCGATGCCCTTGATCACGAGCTTCTTGGTCAGGTCGCCCTTCTTGACGATCTTGGCCTTCTTCGCGGTGGTCGGCACCAGCTTGGCGGCGCGGAGCGCGGCGAAGTCGATCGTGCCTTCCAGCTTGTCCAGCTGGTACAGCAGGACTTCGGCGGTGTCCTTGGCCATCGCGGAGCGGAAGCCGATCTTCGGCAGGCGACGCTGCATCGGCATCTGGCCGCCTTCGAAGCCGGCCTTGATCTTGCCCTTGCCGGCGCGCGCGAACGAGCCCTTGTGGCCGCGGCCCGCGGTCTTGCCGAGGCCCGAACCGATGCCGCGACCGACGCGGACGCGCTCCTTGCGGGCGCCGTCGGCGGGCTTGAGAGTGTTGAGACGCATGATGATTACTCCTCGACGCGAACCAGGTAGTGCAGCTGGGTGATCAGACCGCGCACCTGCGGGCTGTCCTTGAGTTCGCGCACGTCGTTGAGCTTGTTCAGGCCCAGCGCCTTCACCGAGAGACGGTGACGCGCCTGGGTGCCGCGGAGACCCTTGACGAGGCGGACCTTGACGGTGCCGGATTCGTTCTTAGCCATTGAGGAGATCCTCCGCCTTCTTGCCGCGCTTGGCGGCGATGCGGGCCGGCGACTGCATGGACACGAGGCCCTTCAGCGTGGCGCGCACCAGGTTGATCGGGTTGCGCGAACCGGTGGCCTTGGCCAGCACGTTCTTCACGCCGACCGCTTCGAGCACGGCGCGCATCGCGCCGCCGGCGATCACGCCGGTACCTTCGGAAGCGGGCTGCATGAACACGTGCGCCGCGCCGTGGCCCGACTTGACGGCGTGCCACAGGGTGCCGTTGTTCAGGTCGACGTTGCTCATGTTCTTGCGCGCGTACTCCATCGACTTCTGGATCGCGACCGGCACTTCGCGCGCCTTGCCGTAGCCGAAGCCGACCTTGCCGGCGCCGTCGCCCACCACCGTCAGCGCGGTGAAGGTGAACTGGCGACCGCCCTTGACGGTCTTGCTGACGCGGTTGACCGCGATCAGCTTCTCGATCATGCCGTCGTCGATCTCTTCGCGGTTGCGATCGCGATCGCGGCCCCGCGGTTCACGTTGTTCTGCCATTTCGATTCTCGGTGATTGAAGGATTTGCGGCTTGGCCGCTTATGGTTGTGATGCGACTCGGGCGAATCGCGCCATCCGGAACCGAATGACGCGCCCGGCACAGGACCGTGCCGGCGGCTGGGAACCCGTCTGACCCTGCGGCCAACGCGGAGTTCCGCGGGGCGGGCCGAAACCCGTCCGGAAGATCAGAACTGCAGGCCGCCTTCGCGGGCCGCATCGGCCAGCGCCTTGACGCGGCCGTGGTAGCGGTAACCCGAACGGTCGAACGCGATCTTCTCGATGCCGGCGGCCTTGGCCTTCTCGGCGATGAGACGACCGACCTTGGCGGCGGCCTCGGCGTTCTTGCCGTTCTTCAGGCCGTCGCGGACGTCGGCCTGCTGGGTGTTGGCCGCGGCCAGCACCTTCGAACCGTCGGCGGTGAACAGCTGGGCGTAGATGTGCTGGCCGGTGCGCAGCACCGACAGGCGCGGCACGCCGAGTTCGCGGATGTGCGCACGGGTCGACTTGGCGCGACGCAGGCGGGCGATTTTCTTTTCCATTGCGGTGTCCTCGGAAGCTGAAGGATGCCGGCGACGCCTCGGGGCGCCGCGCGGGCATTAGGCCTTCTTGGCTTCCTTGCGAATGATGGTTTCGTCGGAGTACTTCACACCCTTGCCCTTGTAGGGCTCCGGCGGACGGAAGGCGCGGATCTTGGCGGCGACTTCACCGACGCGCTGCTTGTCGGCGCCCGAGACGAGGATCTCGGTCTGCGTCGGCGTGGCGATGGTGATGCCTTCGGGCGCCGGGAACACGACCGGGTGCGAGAACCCGAGCGACAGGCTCAGGTCCTTGCCCTGCATCGCGGCGCGGTAACCAACGCCGACGAGCTCGAGCTTGCGCTCGAAGCCCTGGCTGACGCCGTGGACCATGTTCGAGAGGATGGCGCGGAGGGTGCCGGTCAGCGGGACCAGCGCTTCGTCGTTGGCCGACAGCTGGGCGACACCGTTGTCGATGGCGACTTCGATGCCGGCCGGCTTGGCGATCGACAGGGTGCCCTTCGGGCCCTTGACGCTCACGCTGTCGGACTGGACGGTGAATTCGACGCCCTTGGGCAGGGCGATGGGCTTCTTGGCGACGCGGGACATGGTGCCGTTCTCCTTACGCCACGAAGCACAGGACTTCACCGCCGACGCCCTGCTGGCGCGCCTGCGCATCGGTCATGATGCCCTTGGAGGTGGAAATGATGGCGACGCCGAGGCCACCGAGGACCTGCGGCAGCGCGGCCTTGCCGCGGTACTGACGCAGGCCGGAGCGCGACACGCGGTGCAGGCGCTCGATGACGGGCTTGCCTTCGTAGTACTTGAGGACGATCTCGAGTTCGGCCTTGGCGCCTTCCTCGGTCACGCGCAGATCGTTGATGTAGCCTTCGTCCTTGAGGACCTTGGCGATCGCGACCTTGATCTTGGACGACGGCATTTTCACCGTCTGCTTGCCGACCGCGGCCGCATTCTTGATGCGGACCAGCATGTCGGCGATGGGATCAGTCATGCTCATTGCAATTCACCTATGAGTAGCACCGATATCCGCTTTCGCGAAATCTGCTTGGATTGTGGCGTCGGGCCGAAGCCCGGCGGTCGCCCCTCGCGGGGCCTGCCGTCGGAGACGGCGGCAGGCCGGACGAGCCGGCCTGCGGGACTTCTGAACCAGAAGCCGCCTAGTGTAGCAGCCCGGTGGGGCTGCTTACCAGCTGGCCTTGCGCAGGCCCGGCACGTCGCCGCGCATGGTGGCTTCGCGCAGCTTGTTGCGGCCCAGGCCGAACTTGCGGTAGACGCCGCGCGGACGCCCGGTCAGGGCGCAGCGCAGGGTCTGGCGGCTCGGCGAGGAGTCGCGGGGCAGCTTCTGCAGCTTGGCGGCGGCGTCCATCTTCTCTTCGAAGCTGCCGTCCTGGCTGTTGATGATCTTCTTCAGCGCTTCGCGCTTGGCGGCGAACTTCTTCGCCAGCTTGGCCCGCTTGGCTTCGCGGTTCACCATCGAGGTCTTGGCCATTGCGTGGGGTCCCGGATCAGTTGCGGAAGGGGAAGCGGAAGGCTTCGAGCAGCGCCTTGGCTTCGGCGTCGGTCTTGGCCGTGGTGGTGATGGCGATATCCATGCCGCGGAGCGCGTCGACCTGGTCGAAGTCGATTTCCGGGAAGATGATCTGTTCCTTCACGCCCATGTTGTAGTTGCCGCGGCCGTCGAACGCGCGACCCGAGACGCCGCGGAAGTCGCGGACGCGGGGCAGCGAGATGTTCACCAGGCGATCGAGGAACTCGTACATCTTGCCGCGGCGCAGGGTGACCTTGCAGCCGATCGGCCAGCCGTCGCGGATCTTGAAGGACGCCACCGAGACGCGCGCCTTGGTGACCACCGGCTTCTGGCCGGAGATCTTGGCCATGTCGGCCACGGCGTTCTCGAGCACCTTCTTGTTGGCCGCCGCTTCGCCCACGCCCATGTTCAGCGTGATCTTCACCAGCTTCGGCACTTCCATCGGATTGGTGTAGCCGAACTGCTTCATCAGCTTCGGCACCACTTCATCCTTGTAGAACTGTTCCAGACGAGTCGTCATTTCTGCATTCCTCAGGCGTCGACCGCCTCACCGCTGGAGCGGAACACACGCAATTTGCGTCCATCCTCCAGCTTCTTGATACCGATGCGCTCGCCCTTGCCGGAAGCAGGGTTGAACAGCATGACGTTGGAGATGTGGATCGAACCTTCGCGTTCGATCACGCCACCAGGCTGGCCGGCCTGCGGGTTGGGCTTGGTGTGGCGCTTGACCATGTTGACGTTGGCCACGACGACGCGATCACCATCGACGGTGACCACTTCACCCTGCTTGCCCTTGTCCTTGCCGGCGATGACGACCACGCGGTCGCCCTTCTTGATGCGATTCATGTGGGCTCCTCCGCTCAGAGCACTTCAGGCGCGAGCGAAACGATCTTCATGAACTTCTCGGAGCGGAGCTCGCGAGTGACCGGCCCGAAGATACGGGTACCGATCGGCTCATGCTTGTTGTTCAACAGCACGGCGGCGTTGGCGTCGAAACGGATCAGCGAACCGTCGGCACGGCGCACGCCCTTGCGGGTGCGCACCACGACGGCGTTGTAGACCTCGCCCTTCTTGACCTTGCCGCGCGGAATGGCGTCCTTGATGGACACCTTGATGATGTCGCCGATGCCGGCGTAACGGCGCTTCGAGCCGCCGAGCACCTTGATGCACATCACTTCCTTCGCACCGGAGTTGTCGGCCACTTCGAGGTGGCTCTGCATCTGGATCATGATTCAGCCTCCTCGGTTATTCGGCCGCGCGTTCGACGATTTCGACGACGCGCCAGTTCTTGGTCTTGGACAGCGGGGCGCACTCGGCCACCCGCACGATATCGCCTTCGTTGCAGCTGTTGTCCGCGTCGTGCGCGTGCAGCTTGGTCGAGCGGCGGATGTACTTGCCGTACAGCTCGTGCTTGACCTGACGCTCCACCAGCACGGTGACCGTCTTGTCCATCTTGTTGCTGACGACGCGGCCCTGGACCGTGCGCTGCTTCTTTTCGTTGGTATTCATGGCGTCGGTTCCTTACTTCTTCTGACCGAGCAACATGTTGACGCGGGCGATTTCGCGGCGCACGCGGCGGATGTCGTGGGTCTTGGCGAGCTGGCCGGTGGCCTTCTGCATGCGGAGCGAGAACTGCTCCTTGTGCAGGTCGGTCAGGTGGGCCTGCAGCTCGGCGGCCGACTTGGCTTTAAGTTGCTTGAGTTCCATCACTTCACCGTCCGGGTCACGAAGGTGGTGGTGACGGAGAGCTTGGCGGCGGCCAGGCGGAACGCCTCGCGCGCGGTGGCTTCGTCGACACCTTCGATTTCATAGATCATGCGACCGGGCTGGATCTGGGCGACCCAGTACTCGACGTTGCCCTTGCCGGAGCCCATGCGGACTTCGATCGGCTTCTGCGTGATCGGCTTGTCGGGGAACACGCGGATCCACATCTTGCCGCCACGCTTGACATAGCGGCTGATGGTGCGGCGCGCGGCCTCGATCTGGCGGGCGGTGAGACGGCCGGTCATGGTCGCCTTCAGGCCGTATTCGCCGAAGCTGACCTGGTTGGCGTTCCAGCTCAGGCCCTCGTTGCGGCCCTTGAAGACCTTGCGGTATTTGGTGCGCTTGGGTTGCAACATGGTTTAGTCCCTCGCTTCGCCGCGGTCGGCACGGTCGCCGCGATCACGGCGCGGGCCACGCGGACGGTCGGCGCGATCGTTACGGTCACCGCGCTCGCCGCGCGGGGAGTCGTCCTGCTTTTCCTGGCCGACCTGGGCGAAGTCGAAGATCTCGCCCTTGTAGATCCAGGTCTTGATGCCGATCACGCCGTAGGTGGTGTGGGCTTCGGCGAAGCCGTAGTCGACGTCGGCGCGGAGGGTGTGCAGCGGCACGCGGCCTTCGCGGTACCACTCCGAGCGGGCGATTTCGGCGCCGTTGAGGCGGCCGGCGACGTTGACCTTGATGCCGAGGGCACCGAGGCGCATCGCGTTGCCGACGGCGCGCTTCATCGCGCGGCGGAACATGATGCGGCGCTCGAGCTGCTGGGCGATCGACTCGGCCACGAGCTGGGCGTCGAGTTCCGGCTTGCGGACTTCGGTGACGTTGATGTGGGCGGGGACGCCCATCACGTCGCTGATCTCCTTGCGCAGCTTCTCGATGTCCTCGCCGCGCTTGCCGATCACCACGCCCGGACGGGCGGTGTGGACGGTGACGCGCGCGGTCTTGGCCGGACGCTCGATCAGGATCTTGCTGATCCCGGCGGCGGCGAGCTTCTTGCGCAGCATCTCGCGGACCTTGAGGTCGGCGGCCAGATACTCGGCGTATTCCTTCTTGCCGGCGTACCACTTGGAGTTCCAGTCCTTGGCGATGCCGAGGCGGATACCGGTGGGATGAACTTTATGACCCATCTTATTTGCCCTCGCCCACGACCACGGTGATGTGGCTGGTGCGCTTCAGAATGCGGGTGCCGCGGCCCTTGGCGCGCGCCATGAAGCGCTTCAGCACCGGACCCTCGTCGACCATGATGGTCTTGACCTTGAGCTCGTCGGCGTCGGCGCCGAGGTTGTTCTCGGCGTTCGAGGCGGCGGAGTACACGACCTTGTAGATCATGGCCGCGGCCTTCTTGTCCGAGAACTTCAGCAGGTTCAGGGCGCGGGAGAGCGGCAGGCCGCGCACCTGGTCGGCGACCAGGCGGGCCTTCTGCGGGGAGATGCGCGCGGTGCGCAGGATTGCTTTCGCTTCCATCATGATCTCCTTACTTGCCCTTCTTGTCGCCGCCGTGACCCTTGAACGTACGGGTCAGGGCGAACTCGCCGAGCTTGTGGCCGACCATGTTCTCGTTGACGAGCACCGGGATGTGGTTCTTCCCGTTGTGCACGGCGATCGTGAACCCGATCATTTCCGGCAGGATGGTGGAACGACGCGACCAGGTCTTGATCGGCTTCTTGCTGGAGCCGGCCGTCTCCACCTTCTTGATGAGGTGGTGGTCGACGAACGGACCCTTCTTGAGTGAACGTGCCATGGTCGGTTAGCTCCTGCGATCGCGCACGATGAACTTCTGGGTGCGCTTGTTCTTGCGCGTCTTGTAACCCTTGGTCGGGACGCCCCACGGGGTGACCGGATGCGGGTTGCCCTGACCGGCCTTCGCTTCGCCACCGCCGTGCGGATGGTCGACCGGGTTCATGGCGGCACCGCGGACGGTCGGCTTGACGCCACGCCAACGCGAAGCACCGGCCTTGCCCAGCTTCTCGAGGTTGTGCTCGTCGTTGCCCACTTCACCGATGGTGGCACGGCACTCGGACGGGACCCGGCGCATCTCGCCCGAACGCAGGCGGAGCATCGCGTAGGTGCCTTCGCGGGCGACCAACTGGACGCCGGCGCCGGCGGCGCGGGCGATCTGCGCGCCCTTGCCCGGCTTCATCTCGATGCAGTGCACCGTCGAACCGACCGGGATGTTGCGCAGCGGCAGGGTGTTGCCGGCCTTGATCGGGGCGTCGTTGCCGGAGATCACCTGGTCGCCGGCCTTGAGGCCCTTCGGCGCGATGATGTAGCGACGCTCGCCGTCGACGTAGCACAGCAGCGCGATGTGCGCGGTGCGGTTCGGATCGTATTCGATCCGCTCGACCTTCGCCGGAATGCCTTCCTTGTCGCGCTTGAAGTCGATGATGCGGTAGTGCTGCTTGTGGCCACCGCCGATGTGGCGGGTGGTGATGCGGCCGTGGTGGTTGCGGCCGCCGGTCTTGCCCTGCTTCTCGACCAGCGCGGCGTGCGGGGCACCCTTGTGGAGGCCCGGCGTCACCACGCGGACCGCGCTGCGGCGGCCGGCGGAGGTGGGCTTGAAAGTCATCAATGGCATCGTCGGTTCCTCAGAGCTTGACCGCGGTGACGTCGATCGACTGGCCTTCGGCCAGCGTCACGTACGCCTTGCGCGAGTCGCCGCGGCGACCGTTGCGGTAGCGGAAGGCCTTGGTCTTGCCCTTCACGTTCACCACGTTGACCGCCTTGACCTGCACGTCGAACAGCTTCTCGATGGCGGTCTTGATATCGGCCTTGGTGGCGTCGGTGGCGACTTCGAAGGCGTACTGGTTCATTTCCTGGCCGCGGACGGTCTTTTCGGACACGCGCGGCGCACGGATCACGCTGTAGAGCTTGGCGTCGGTCATGGTCATGCCAGCCACTCCTCGATCTTCTTCACCGCATCGGCGGTCATGAGCACGCTGTCCGAGCCGACGAGGGCGACGGGATCCAGACCCTGCACGTCGCGGACCTGCACGTACGGCAGGTTGCGCGCGGACAGGAACAGGTTCTCCGAGGCGTCCTCGGTGACGATCAGCGGACGCTTGCCGAGTTCGAAGCCCTGGAGCTTCGACACCAGGCCACTGGTCTTCGGCGCGTCGACGTCGAACGCCTCGACGACCGTGATGCGGCCCTGGCGGTTCAGCTCCGACAGGATCGCGGCGATCGCGGCGCGGTACATCTTGCGGTTGACCTTCTGGGCGAAGCTGCGCGGCTTCGCGGCGAAGGCGCGGCCACCGCCGACGAAGATCGGCGCAGTCAGCGCGCCGTGACGGGCGCCGCCGCCCTTCTGCTTTTTCGACTTCTTGGTGGTGCCGTTGACTTCGGCGCGGGTCTTCTGCGCCTTGGTACCGGCGCGACCGGCGTTGCGATAGGCGACGACGACCTGATGGACCAGATCCTCGTTGAAATCGCGGCCGAAGATCGCGTCGGAGACGTTCAACTTGTTGTTGCTACCGGTGATGGCGAGTTCCATTGTCGTCTCCCTTACTTCGTGGTCGGACGGACAATGACGTCGCCGCCCGGCGCGCCGGGGACCGCGCCACGGATCGCGATCAGGCCGCGCTCGGCGTCGACCTTGACCACTTCCAGGCGCTGCGTCGTCTGCGTCACGGCGCCCATGTGGCCGGACATCTTCTTGCCCGGGAACACGCGGCCCGGCGTCTGGCGCTGGCCGATCGAACCCGGCGAGCGATGCGACAGCGAGTTGCCGTGCGTGGCGTCGCCCATGGTGAAGTTCCAGCGCTTGATCGTGCCCTGGAAGCCCTTGCCCTTGGTCACGCCCTGGACGTCGACGATCTGGCCGGCCTCGAAGATGTCGGCCTTGATCTCGCCGCCAACCTCGAAGTCACCGATCTTGTCGGCTTCCACGCGCAGCTCCCACAGGCCGCGGCCGGCTTCGACCTTCGCCTTGGCGAGGTGACCGGTTTCCGGCTTGTTGATCAGCGACGCGCGCTTCACGCCCGCGGTGACCTGCACGGCGCTGTAGCCGTCGGTGTCGGGGGTCTTGATCTGGACGATGCGGTTCGGCGTCGCCTCGATCAGGGTCACCGGGATCGACTTGCCGTCCTCGGTGAACATGCGGCTCATGCCGGCCTTGCGGCCGACGATGCCCAACGAATATTTCTTCGCGGTCATGGTCCGATGCCTCAGGTCAGCTTGATCTGGACGTCGACGCCAGCCGCGAGTTCGAGCTTCATCAGCGCGTCCACGGTCTTGTCGTTGGGGTCGACGATGTCGAGCACGCGCTTGTGCGTGCGGGTCTCGTACTGGTCGCGCGCGTCCTTGTCGACGTGCGGCGACACCAGGACGGTGTAGCGTTCGATCTTGGTCGGCAGCGGGATCGGGCCGCGCACCTGGGCGCCCGTCCGCTTAGCCGTCTCGACGATCTCGCTGGCCGAACGGTCGATCAGTCGATGATCGAACGCTTTCAGCCGGATCCGGATTTTCTGATCCGCCATGACGGAAATTCCTCGTAGAAAGAGCGACAGGCTCGACGGCTGGGTGCGCCGAACCCCCTTTTGTACCGCTGGTGACGCCTAACTCGTTGTTGCCAATGGCCTTCCGGAAAGAGTCAGACCCCGGAAGGACGCCCCGAAAGGCAGAAAACCTTCAAAAGACAAAGGCCGGCCGGTTGCCCGGCCCGCCAGACGGAGATGCGCGAACGTGGCAATCCGCCCCTGCCATGGTGCCCCGAACGAATTTCGGAGCGGGCGGGGCGATGCCGTCGCGACAGTTCCCTGTCCGGCGAAGACGAGGCGCATCCTGCACCTCATTTCGCTGTCTCGCGGCGCTTGACCGTGGAGCCTGTGCCGCGAAAGGTCGCACATTATAGGGAGGGTTTGCAGGCCATGCAAGGCCACCTGCCCCACCCTTGCGGACCGCCGGAGCGGCCCCGTGCCGGTGCCGGCTTTCCGTCGCCGGAAAGGTTCCGGCGACGGAAGCGGCATCGCGCTCGCGCGCGACGGCTTACTTGATGATCTTCGCGACGACGCCGGCGCCGACCGTACGACCGCCTTCGCGGATCGCGAAGCGCAGGCCCTCGTCC
>JAEWNA010000291.1 GCA_023392975.1 Pseudomonadota bacterium
CGTCGCAGCGGATCGACGTGCGCGCATCGCTGGAGCAGTACGGGATCGACTCGATCCTGGCGATGCAATTGACTGCGGAACTGGAGAAGAGCTTCGGTGCGCTGTCGAAGACGCTGCTGTTCGAGCACCAGACGATCGCCTCGCTCGCCAATTACCTGCTGCGCACGTTCCCCGAGGCCGCCGCACGGGAAGTCGCCGGCGAAAAAGGCGAGCGCACGCCTCGGCAGATGCAGGCATCCACGCTGCAGCAAAGAGCGATCCCGACCGTGGCACCGCTCCCGTCCCGCTTCGCGGAAGTCGCGCCTGTGAAGCCGGCGCGCACGGAGGACCGCGCGGTGGCGATCATCGGCATCGCCGGCCGCTATCCGATGAGCGAGGATCTCGATGCGTTCTGGGAGAACCTCAAGACGGGTCGCGACTGCATCACCGAGATTCCGTCGGAACGCTGGGATCATGCGCGTTACTTCGATCCCGATCGTAATGCGCCCGGCAAGGCTTACAGCAAATGGGGTGGGTTCCTGTCGGACATCGACAAGTTCGATCCCCTGCTGTTCAACATTTCGCCGAAGGAAGCCGAACTGCTGGATCCGCAGGAGCGGCTCTTCCTCGAAACGGCGTGGCAGACGATCGAAGATGCCGGCTACGACCGGCAGCGCCTGGCCGGGACACGCACCGGCGTGTACGTGGGCGTGATGTGGGGCCAGTACGAGCTGTACGGCGTCGATTCCGTGGCCGCCGGGCACATCGGCGTGCCGAGTTCGTCGCAGGCGTCGATCGCGAACCGGGTCTCGTTCTTCTTCGACCTGCATGGGCCGAGTTTCGCGATCGACACGATGTGCTCGTCGTCGCTGACCGCGATCCACCTGGCCTGCGAGGAAATCCGTCGTGGCAACATCGATACCGCGATCGCCGGCGGCGTGAACCTCAGCGTGCATCCGCACAAGTACCTGACGCTCAGCCAGGGCAAGTTCGCTTCGACGGACGGCCGCTGCCGCAGCTTCGGCGCCGGCGGCGATGGTTACGTGCCCGGGGAGGGCGTGGGCGCGATCCTGCTGAAATCGCTCGACGACGCGATCCGCGACGGCGACCGCATCCATGCGGTGGTGCGCGCCAGCGCGGTCAACCATGGCGGCAAGACCAACGGCTATACCGTCCCCAATCCGAACGCCCAGGCCGAGGTCATCCTCGCATCGCTCAGGCAGGCGGGCGTCGAACCCGACAGCATCGGCTACATCGAAGCGCACGGCACCGGCACGTCGCTGGGTGATCCGATCGAAATCTCGGGGCTGGCCAACGCGTTCCGGGACTACGGCACGCGCACGACGCCCTGCGCGATCGGTTCGGTGAAATCCAACATCGGCCATCTCGAATCGGCGGCGGGCATCGCCGCGGTCACCAAGTCCCTGCTGCAGCTTCGGCACGGGATGCTGGTGCCGTCGCTGCATGCGGAAACGAAGAATCCGAACATCGACTTCGAGGCATCGCCGTTCCGGGTGCAGGCCGAGCTCGCCCCGTGGCAGGCATGGAACGGTCAGCCGCGTCGCTGCGGGATCAGTTCGTTCGGCGCCGGCGGGTCCAACGCGCATCTGGTCCTGGAGGAATACGTCGCCGCCCAACGCCCGACCACATCGCCAACGCAGGACGTGATCGAACCGTTCCTGCTCTCGGCCCGCGACGTCGGTGCCCTGAAGCGACTCGCGCAGCGGATGCTGTATCACGTCGAGGCGCATCCGGAACTGCGTGCGACCGACGTGGCGTACACGCTCCAGGTCGGCAGGACCGCGATGAATGCGCGCCTGGCGATCCTCGCCCAGGGCACCCGATCCTTCGCCGAGGCGCTTCGCGCCTGGCTGGCCTCGCACGAGAGCGGACAGCACGCGATCGCAGCGAAACCGTCCGACGACGATCGCATCGTGTTCGGCCTCGCCAACGACCGCACGAACCAGATCGGGCTGCTGGTCGACGGCGAGAGCGGCGCGGCCTACCTGCGTGCCCTGATCCAGGCCGGCGACCGCGAAAGGCTCGCGCGCCTGTGGACGATGGGCGTGGACATCGACTGGCGCGCGCTGCGTGGCACCGAGGTCCCGGCGCGCGTGTCCTTGCCGACGTATCCGTTCGAGCGACAGCGCTACTGGCTGCCGGTGCCTTCGGCAGGCACGCCTCCGAATCCCCCGGCGCGCAGGACCGAAGCGATCGAATCGACGTCAAGACGCGAGGACGCGCCGCAGCAGCTGACCTACGGTTTCCGTTGGGAGCCGGCGCCGCTCGACGATGCGCCGGCCGCAAGCACGGTGTCGCCGTTACTGGTACTCGATACTTCCGGCAGCGACGCGACCATGGCGATGCTTGCCGAGGTCGACACGGCGGACCACATCGTGGTGCGCGCCGCGGACGCCTTCCGACAGCACGATGCGGATCGATTCGACGTCCGCGCTGGTGTGGAAGAGGATTTCAGGGCCGTTTTCGCGGAATTGACGCGCCAGCAGCGTCTGCCGAAGGTGGTGCTGCATCTGCATGGTCATGGCGGTACAGATGCGTCGTCTTCGCTCGTCGCGGCCGAGGCCCTGCTTCACCTCGCGAAGGCCGGCATCGCATCCGGTCATGCGATGCGCATCGTCTCGGTCGCGACCTGCGATCCGGGCACGGTCTCGCCGGGACATGCGGCGTTGTCCGGATTCCTGAAGAGCCTGTGCCAGGAGCAGCCCGGCTTCACCGCCCTGCATCTCGCGATCGAGGCGTCCCCTGCGGACGCGGCGGCGATCGTGTCCCGGGAAATCGCACGCACCTCCTTCGGCCGGATCGAGGAAATCCGCCACACCGCGATCGATGCGACGGGCAGACGGGCGCGGCTGATGCGTCGACTGGCGCGTCGCGCGCCACCCTCCGACCTCGTGACCCAGAGCCGGCTCAAGCACGGCGGCATCTACCTGATCACGGGCGGGCTCGGCGGACTCGGCTTGCTGTTCGCCGAATACCTGGCCAGGGAATACGCAGCGAAGCTGGTGCTCGTGGGCCGCTCGGCCCCGTCCGCGGACACCGAGCGTCGTCTCGCGATCGTGCGCGCGAACGCGGGCGGGATCGTCGTGCTCCGTGGCGACGTGTCGAATCCCGGAGACGCCGAGAGGGTCGCCGCCGAAGCCCGACGGGTCTTCGGCAGGATCGATGGCGTGATCCATGCCGCCGGCATCACCCGGGACGCGTACGTGTCCAGGAAGTCCATGGACGAACTGCGCGCGGTCGCGGCCGCCAAGATCGCCGGCACGGTCCAGCTCGATCGCGTCACCGCCGACGATCCGCTGGATCTGTTCGTGGCGTTCTCTTCGCTCGCGGGTGCCGTCGGCAACGCCGGCCAGAGCGACTATGCGTTCGCCAACGCCTACCTCGATGCCTTCGTCGAAATGCGCGAGCAATTGCGCGCCGCGGGCCTGCGCCACGGCCACGCGTCCTCGATCGGTTGGCCGCTCTGGGAAGAGGGCGGCATGCAGTTGTCCGCCGACCAGGTCGCCGCGCTGGCGGCACGCACCGGGCTCGTGCCGATGCCCTCGGCCGAGGGACTGCGCCGGTTCGAGCACGCGCTGCGCTCCGACGGCGTGCACGACATCGTGCTCTTCGGCGTTCCGGGCAAGATCGACGCCTACCTCGATGCGCTGCAGGGGCGTCGCGAGCGAGGTACCGTGGTCGTGTCGCCTGCGTCCGCGGTCGCGTCCGATCTTCGCGAACGCACGCTGGCCTATCTTCGGGCCCTGATCGGTGCGGAGATCAAGCTCGATCCCGAGGCCATCGACATCCATGAACGGATCGAGTCCTATGGCCTCGATTCCGTCGCGATCACGAGCCTGAACGCGAAGTTGGAGGCCGACCTCGGCGATGTGCCGAAGACGCTGCTCTACGAGAACGAGACGGTCGGCGAAGTCGCTGCGTACCTGCTGCGCAACGCTGCCGATCGCCTCGTCTGCCTGCTGGGGGAACGCGCTGCGCCCGATCCGGACGCGACCATCGACGCTGGACCGACAGAGGCCGTTCATGACGCACCGGAGCCTGTGGTGACGCAGTCCGCGACCGCCGGTCGGCCCGACGGCCTGCCGTCGCGTCCCGCGATGGCATCGACGCAGCCTGTCGTCATCGAGGCGGATGTCGCGCATCGCGAACGTGCCGATGTCCAGAGGATCGCGATCGTCGGGATGCACGGCAGCCATGCCGGACTCGCGACGGCCGAGGCCTTCTGGGACTGCCTGCGCGAAGGCCAGGATGCCATCGGCGTCGTGCCTTCCGATCGCTGGAACGCGACCGCCTATTTCGATCCGGATCCTTCCGCGGCGGCCGGCGGCAAGATCTATTGCCGGCACGGCGGCTTCATGGAGGGTGTCGATCGCTTCGATCCCGCGTTCTTCAACATCCCGCGCGACGAGGCGATGGTGATGGATCCGCAGGAGCGGCTGTTCCTGATGAGCGTCTGGCGCGCGCTCGAGGACGCCGGCTATTCCAGGGACCGGCTGAAATCGACGAGCCCGAAGGGGCGCGGCATCGATGCGGGCGTCTTCGTCGGCGTCACCACCCAGTCCTACCAGATGCTGATCGAGGAAGCCAAGGACAGCGGACGCATGGCGACGCCGAGCGCGATGCCATGGTCGATCGCGAACCGCGTGTCCTACTTCTTCGACTTCAAGGGACCGAGCCTGCCCGTCGATACCGCCTGTTCGTCCGCCCTGGTGGCCCTGCACATGGCCTGCGAGAGCCTGCGCCGGGGCGAGTGCGCGATCGCGGTCGCCGGCGGCGTCAATCTCTACCTGCACCACTCGAAGTACCTGTCGCTGTGCCAGCGCCGCATGCTGGCGACCGGCGACAAGACCCGCAGTTACGGCGCAGGCGACGAGGGATTCGTGCCCGGTGAAGGCATCGGCTGTTTCATCCTCAAGCCGTACGCGCGCGCCGTGGCCGATGGCGACCGCATCCATGGCGTGATCGTCGGCAGCGCCTGCGACCACAGCGGCCGTTCGAACGGTTACTCGGCGCCGAATCCGGGCGCCCAGGCCGATATCGTGGATCGTGCGCTGGCGAATGCGCGGGTCGATCCCGGCTCGATCGGCTGCGTCGAGGGCCACGGCACCGGCACCATGCTGGGCGACAGCCTCGAAGTCGCCGCCCTGACGCAGGCGTTCCGCCGGCACACCGGCGAGATGCAGTACTGCGCGCTGGGCAGCGTGAAATCGAACGTCGGGCATTCCGAATCCGCCTCCGGCGTGGCCAGCCTGATGAAGGTGCTGCTGCAATTGCAGCATCGCGAACTGGTGCCGACCCTGCACTGCGAACCGGCCAACGCCGACATCGATTTCCAGCATTCGCCGTTCTACCTGCAGCGCACCCGGGCCCCGTGGGTCCGGCAAGGCACCGGACCGCGGCGTGCCCTCGTCAACGGATTCGGCGCCGGCGGCGTCAATGCCTGCCTCGTCGTCGAAGAGCATGTGGACGACATCGCGACCGGCAGACAGGACGCGACGAGCGGCCCGCACGCGTTCGTGCTGTCCGCGAACGATCCCGACGCCATGCGCAGGCAGGTCGCGAACCACCTGCATTTCCTCGAACGTCGACCGGAGCTCGACCTGGCGAGTTACTGCCGTACGCTGCAGCTCGGCAGGGACGGCATGAAGGAACGCCTGGGCGCGGTCGTGGCCGACCGGGAGGCGCTGATCGCACTGCTTCGCCAGTGGCTGGGCGGCGATGTCGCCGAAGGAGCCTGCCATCAGGCGTCCGGCGTGGTCCCGCGTCGCGCCAGGTCCCGCAATGCCGACCGGTTCGCGGGCATGCAGAAGGCGGAGATCGCCGCCGCGCAGGTCCTCGAATGGATTTCGGGCGTCGACCCCGACTGGATGCTGCAATACCCCGATGGCGCGCCGGTCCCGATGTCCGCGCCGACGTATCCGTTCGCGACCGAACGCTGCTGGATCATCGACGGCGACGCGACCGCCAGGCGTTCATTGCGTGCGGCGGAAGCGGAACGGCTGCCGCCGCTGCTGTCCTACAACTCCTCGAATTTCCAGCGGGTCAGCTTCGATTCCTGGATCGCGGCGGAAGGCGGCACGGCGTTCGATGCCTCGCTCCATGGCGAGAGGATCCTGCCGCCTTCGGCGATGCTCGAGATCGCCTGCGCCTGCGGGACGCTCGCAGGCGATGCCCGCGTCTACGGGCTCCGCGATGTCGCGTGGAAGGCGCCGTTGCGGCTGAACAGCGATCTGCTGCTCGTGCGCACGATCGTCGCCGCACGGGAAGCCGGCAGCGGCTTCAGGCTGGTCTCGATGGGCGAGGGCGGCGACGCCACGCCGCTGGCCTCCGGGCGTCTGTGCTTCGGCAAGCCCCGGGACGCGGCCGCCGACAGCCCCGGCACGCTCGCCTCCCTGCGCGCCGGCTGCGAATCGATGCCGCCGGACCGGTTCTACGACCGCCTCGCCGCCCGCGGCCTCGTGCATGGTCCGACGTTCCGCGCGCTGAGGGCGCTTTTCGTCGGGCCCACGCACGCACTCTCGCGGATCGAGCTGCCGGAGACGTCCGCCGAGGCCGCCGATCTGTTCCTGCTGCACCCCGCGCTCGTCGAGGCGGCATTCGCGACCGCATTGGCCTTCGAGCCGGAACATGGCCCGGAAGCGGTCTGGATGCCGAGCGACCTGGCGTCGCTGTCGATCCATCGGCGTCCGTCGCGCGTCTGTCACGCCCATGTCACGCTCGCAGGCGGGGCAGGTGGGGAATCGGGTTCACGCACCTTCGACATTCTGCTGTTGAACGACGAGTCCGAAGTCCTCGTCGAGATGCGAGGGCTGGCAATGAAGGTTTCGAGTACCATGCCTTCCCAGGGGCTTGTATCAGCGAACGAGTGACCGGCACCAGTTGCATGGCGCCCGGGCATCGTGCCGCGGGCGATCGGGATTGATCACGGAGACGTTATTCGATGTGCGGTATCACCGGTTGGCTCAGTTACGAACAGGATGTCCGTGCGCACCACAGCGTGGTCGAGGCGATGACGGACACCCTCGTCAAGCGCGGGCCGGATGCAGGCGGCGTGTGGCTGGATCGGCACATCGGCCTGGGGCACCGTCGCCTGGCGGTCATCGACCTCTCCGGCGGGGCGCAGCCCATGCTCGCCGTCGCCGAAGGCAGCGCCAAGATCTGTCTCGTGTTCAACGGCGAGATCTACAATTTCGTCGAATTGCGCAAGGAACTGCAGGCGCTCGGGCATGTCTTCGAGACGCGGAGCGATACGGAAGTCCTGCTGAAGGGCTACCTGGCGTGGGGCGACGGTGTCGCCGCGCGTCTCGTCGGCATGTTCGCTTTCGCGATCTGGGATGCGCGCACGGATGAACTGGTCCTCGCCCGCGATCACATGGGGATCAAGCCGCTCTACTACCATCCGACCCCGGACGGCGTGCTGTTCGGCTCCGAACCCAAGGCGATCTTCGCGCATCCCGCCGTCCGGCCCGTGGTCGACAAGGCCGGACTGCGCGAGATCATCCTGCTCACGCGCAACCCGGAACGCACCCCCTATGCGGGCATGCACCAGCTGCGCCCGGGACAACTCCTGCGCTTCAGCCGCGAAGGCATGCGCAAGACCCGGTTCTGGTCGCTCTCCGCCCACGCGCACGAAGACGACGTGGGGCGGACGGTGGCGCGCGTGGGCGAACTGCTCGAGGACTCGATAGCGGGCCAGATCGTCAGCGACGTCCCGTTGTGCACCTTGCTGTCGGGCGGACTCGACTCATCGGCGATCACCGCCCTCGCGCACCGCATCACCATGCGGCAGGGCATGCCGACGCGATCGTTCTCCGTCGACTTCGAGAACCATGGCGACACCTTCGCCGGCAACGGGGCGCACAAGGCCTGGGACCTGCCCTATGTGCGCGATTTCGTCGCGCATGTCGGCTGCAACCATTCCGAGATCGTGCTCGACAGCGGGGCCTTGAACGACGACGAGGTGAACCGGATCGTCCTGCGCGCCTTCGATGCGCCGACCAGCCTCTCCGGCGACATGTGTTCGTCGCTGTATCAGCTGTTTCGCGCGATCAGGCGGGAATCCACGGTCGCGTTGTCCGGTGAGTCGGCCGACGAGATTTTCGGCGGATACGCCTGGTTCCACGATCGCAACATCCTGGAGTCGAGGAAGTTCCCTTGGCTCCTGAACACCGGCAGCGTGTTCAACGGCGCGAATGTGCTGGACCGCGACGTGCGCGAGGCCCTCGCCCTGCAGGAATTCGAGGAGCAGAGCTATGCGGAGGCGCTGTCGGAGGTGCCGCGGCTTGAGGGCGATTCGAGCGCCGATGCGCGGATGCGGGAGCTGTCCTATTTCAACCTGACGCGCTTCCTCCAGTTCATGCTCGAGCGCAAGGACCGGATGAGCATGGCCGTCGGCCTCGAGGTCCGCGTCCCGTTCTGCGATCACCGGATCGTCGAGTATGTCTTCAACGTCCCATGGCAGATGAAGACGTTCGACGGTCGCGAGAAGAGCCTGCTTCGGGAGGCGTCGCGCCCTTATCTGCCGGCGTCGATCCTGGATCGGCAGAAAAGCCCGTATCCGGCGACGCAGGATCCGGTCTACGAACGCAACCTGCGCACGAAGGTCGCCGCCATCATCGCCGACGGCGAGCATCCGGCGGGTCGCCTGTTCAACAAGTGGCATATCGGCCGCCTGCTCGCACGCCCGATGCAGCCGGACCGTTCCCTGCATCACGAGCGGGCGGACCTCGAGCGCGTGCTTTCGATCGCCTCATGGGTCGAGGACTACGGCGTTTCGATCGCCCTCTGACCGCACGGAACCGGATTTTCGACGCACATGGACATGACGCAGACCCTTCGTTCCGAACCGCGGCAGACCGAGGTCGTCGGGGCTCCGAAACCCGACGCCATCGGCGCGAGCAGCGCGCCTTCGCCATGGCTCTCGGCACCTCATGCGACAAGGTCGCCCGCGCCCGAGGTGAGCGTCATCCGCACGTCGCGCGGACGCATGACCAATTACAACTATGCGATCATCGATCCCGACAGCCGGCAATGCGTCCTGGTTGATCCCGCCTGGGAAATCGAACGGTACCGGGAAGTGCTGGCAAGCGCCGGCGCGGCGCTGTCGGGCGTCGCCCTGACCCACGCCCACTCGGACCACATCGACCTGGCCAGGCCGCTGGCAGCGGAATACGGGTGCCCGATCTGGATGTCCGCGGAGGAAATCGCCGCGTCCGGATTCGAAGCGCCCGGCCTCGCCCCGATCGACGAAACCCCTCGACGGATAGGCAGCATGCGGATCGAACCACTGCTGACCCCGGGACATACGCCGGGGAGCGTCTGCTACCGCATCGGAGAAAACCTGTTCACCGGGGACGTCCTGTTCGCCGAGGGCTGCGGAATATGCCCGGACACCGCGTCCGCATACCGGATGCACGACAGCCTGGAACGCTTGAAACGATCGCTGACGCCTGCGACGAGGATATTCCCCGGACACTCGTTCGGCAGCCCCCCGGGGCAGAGATTCGATCAGGTCCTGCAGCAGAACATCTACCTGCATTTCCGGGATCGGGAACGGTTCGCGGCGTTCCGATTGAGAGGCGGGCAGGATCGTTCCCGGCACTTCGATTTCCGTTGACAATACGTATGATACGAGGACCGGGCCACCAAGCCCGGTGCTGCAGCCAAAGACAGGATGAGGCCATGACGCGAGCGGTAGGAATCGAGGCGATGAATCTCTTCGCCGGAACGGCGAAGGTGGATGTGGAAAAACTGGCCATGCATCGCGGCCTGGACATGACCCGATTCTCCAATCTCCTGATGCGCGAGAAGACGGTGGCCTTGCCTTACGAGGATCCGATCACCTACGGCGTCAACGCCGCCAAACCGCTGATCGATGCGCTGACGGAAGAAGAGCGCGATCGGATCGAGGTCGTCATCACCTGCACGGAGTCGGCCTTCGACTTCGGCAAATCGATGAGCACCTACTTCCACAAGCTGCTGGGCCTCAATCGCAACTGCCGCCTTTTCGAGCTGAAGAATGCCTGCTATTCCGGTATCGCCGGCTTGCAGACCGCGGTGAATTTCATCCTCTCGGGCGTCTCTCCGGGTGCGAAGGTCCTTCTGATCGCGACCGACATTTCGCGCTTCATGGTGGAAGAGGGCGGCGAAGGGCTGACCGACGATTGGTCGTTCTTCGAACCGAGCAGCGGGGCAGGGGCTGTCGCCGCCCTGGTCAGCGAGCTGCCGTACGTGTTCCGGGTCGATGTCGGCGCGAACGGCTATTACGGTTACGAGGTGATGGATACGTGCCGGCCCGCTCCCGACAAGGAAGCGGGCGATGCCGATCTCTCCCTCCTGTCCTATCTCGATTGCTGCGAAAAGGCGTTCCTCGAATACAGCAAGCGCGTGGAAGGCGCCGATCTCGTATCGACCTTCAACTACCTGGCCATGCATACCCCTTTCGGCGGGATGGTGAAGGGTGCGCATCGCAATCTCATGCGCAAGATCGCCAAGGCCAAGCCCCGGGAGATCGAAGCGGACTTCGAGTCCCGCCTGCAGCCCAGCCTCACCTACGGGCAGCGCGTCGGCAACATCATGGGCGCCAGCACGCTCATGGCCATCGCCAGCACGATCGACCACGGCGACTTCGACGCGCCCAAGCGACTCGGCTGCTTTTCCTACGGCTCCGGCTGCTGCTCCGAGTTCTTCAGCGGCGTGGTCGACAAGGAAGGTCAGCAGCGTGTGCGCGCACAACGCATCCAGGATCAACTCGATCGTCGCTACGAGCTCTCGATGGCCGAATACGATGATCTTCTCGTCAACAGCAATGCCGTCAAGTTCGGCACGCGCAACGTGACGCTGGACCCCGGGTTCATCCCGCCCGCGCGGTCCGCGCATGGGCGCCCGATCCTGTTCCTGAAGGAAATCAAGGAATTCCACAGGGAATATGAATTCGTCTCCTGATGCGATAGCCATCCCGAAAGCGCGCCATCCCTTCATCCAGCGATCTGCCAGTCAAGGACCCTCCGTGGACAAGCAAGCCATTTTCGAAATCATCACCAAGCATGCCCGGGACATCGTGCCGGGGCTGGAAGACCACGCGTTCGGGTGGACCGATTCGCTCAAGGCGCTCGGCGCCAACTCCATCGATCGCTCCGAGATCGTGATGTCGACGCTGGAAGAGATCTCTCTGGACATCCCGCTGGCCGAGACGATCAAGGCCGAGAACATCGGGGAACTCGCCGCGTTGCTCGCCGACAAGCTGAGCGAGAGGCAGGGCGCGTAAGCCCATTCGCCGAACGTTCGTTCGGATGGAATGGACGCACCGATTCCTTCGTGCGCATCGCGCAACTACGACAGAAAAAGGACGTATTGCCATGAAGACCTGCATCTTCCCGGGGCAGGGTTCCCAATCCCTGGGAATGGGGGCCGAGCTTTTCGACGCCTTCCCGGAACAGACGGCGAAAGCGGACGAGATCCTCGGCTATTCCATCAAGGCGCTTTGCCTGGAAGATCCGAAAGGTGAACTCGACAACACCCGGTTCACCCAACCCGCCTTGTTCGTCGTCAACGCGCTCAGTTACCTCAAGTGGCTGCAGGAGGGAAATCCAGAGCCGGATTTCCTCGCCGGCCACAGTCTCGGCGAGTTCAATGCCTTGCTGGCGGCGGGTGCCTTCGATTTCGAAACCGGCCTGAAGCTGGTCAAGAAGCGCGGCGAGCTGATGAGCCGGGTCTCCGGTGGCGGCATGGCGGCGGTCGCGAATGCGACGGCGGAACAGATCGAGTCGACGCTGCGCGAGAACGGCCTGGACAATGTGTTCCTCGCGAATTTCAACACGCCTTCCCAGATCGTCATCTCCGGCCTCAAGGCCGAGATCGATGCGGCCAAGCCGCTACTTGAGAAAGGCCGTGTCATGGTCTTCCCGCTCAAGACGAGCGGGGCGTTCCATACCCGCTTCATGCAGGAGGCGCAGGGCGAATTCCGTTCGTTCCTCGCGGATTTCCAGTTCCATCCTCCGAGGATCCCGGTCATCGCCAACGCCACCGCGCAACCGTACGGTCGCGACGATGTCGCCGAAACCATCGCGATCCAGATCGCAAGCCCGGTCAAATGGTCGGACAGCATCCTGCATCTGCTCGATCTCGGGACGGATGCAGAGCCGATGGCATTCCAGGAGATCGGCCACGGCAACGTACTGACCCGGTTGGTCAAGACCATCAAGGACAAGGCGCCGCCACGCTCCGAACGCGTCAAATCGACCGCGGAAGTGAAGGTCGAGGCGGCCGCAGAAGACACAAACCCCGCTCAGGTGGCTTCCAATCCGGTCGGGGCGCAGTCCTCGTCCAGGCGTGACGCGAAATCGCTCGTGGAAGCATGGAACCGCCAGCATCCGGTCGGGACGAAGGTACGCTCCGCGTTGATGGGAGCGGATATCCTTGAAACGAGGACGGAAGCGATCGTCCTCTTCGGTCATCGCGCCGCCGTTTACGTCAAGGGCTACGAGGGGTATTTCGATCTCGAGGAGGTCCGTCCCGCGGATTGATGTCGACGATCCCGGAGTCGATCCGGAAATGAACGAGGGGCGCTTTCGGCGCCCCTCGTTCTTTGTCGGAAGTCAGTGCTTCCTTGGCTCGGTCGCGATCAGCCAATCCAGCTTGGCATTGTCGTAGCGGGGAGAGTTGAGGACACGTGGAAGGTCTTCGAAAGTGCTGTAGACGGCTTCCGGCGAGCCCATGTTGAACAGGAAGTACGGGATGTCGATGTCGATATCCATCAGGAGATTGACCTCGACGCTCTTTTCGTCGAGCGGCTTGAACGTCCACCGGCTACGCATGTAGGGCACGCGCACACAGCAATCCTTTTCCGGAAGCAGTTCCGTCTCTTCGTGGAACTGGACCGTCGCCGATTTGTCAGTCGGTTCTTGTGTCACCTTCACGCCCAGCAGGTATTCCCGCGGCTTGAAAGGGCTTCCCACCGACTGGGTCCACAACTGGACATAAGACAGGGATTTCGGATCCCAGGGCTTGACGGCTTCCGATCCATAGCAATTCGGGTTCCAGTCGTGGCAATTCTCCAGCGTGTCGTCGATCATGGCGGACACGGCCTGGTCCATTGTCGTTTCGACTCGCCGCTTCGCCATGACCTTGAGGATGGAAGCGCCCGGCGTCTTCACGGTGTAGACCTGCACGCCGTTTCGATCGATCACCAGTTCCGGCTTCCCGGACCCGGAATATTTCCAGGCGAAGTGTGCGATCACGGCTCCGACCACGCAAAGCAGAATCACCCCGAGGAACAGTTTCAGGACGAAACGGAGAAAGCGGCGAATGCGGTTCGAGTTCATCTTGATTCCAGAGATATGGGAAGGCCGGTCGTCACGATCACTCGTAACGCAGCGCGTCTCCCGGTTCCATCGTGACGGCCCGGCGGCCGGGAATGAATGCGGATGCGAAGATGATCAAGGCGATCAGCAGCAGCACGCCGAGGGTGACCGGAACCACGCCATCGAGCACGTTCGATATCGTCGCGCTCATGCCGGTCGTCATCATGATGCCGACGCATCCGCCGATGAGCGCAATGAAGAGGAAGATCGCCGCCTGCTTGAGGAGTTTCAGGATGACGGCCTTCTTGCTGCTGCCCAGTGCGCGGAAGATGCCGATTTCGTGCGTGCGCTGCGCCACGCTGCGACCGATGAGGCCGAAGAGGCCGGTCGCCGCGAGCGTGAGCAGGACGAGGGCGATGCCGCTGAATCCCGGCACGAGTGACTTGTAGGAGTTCAGCGCCACCAGGTATTCGTCGAGCATCTGCAGGTTGTGCAGCGGCAGATCGGGATCCACCGAAAAGGCCGCCGCCTGGATGTCTTCGCGTCCGGCTGTCGAACCTGCCGGCAGCTTGACGAGCACCTGGAATGCATTCGGGACCACCTGACGGATCGGTCGATAGACCACGCCCGGCGTCGTGGGATAGGGGCCCGACACCGGCGAGACGATGCCGATGACCTCGACCCACGCACCATTTTCGTTCGGATTCAGCCTGATGCGCTGGCCGATGGGGTTGCGGCCGGGCCAGTAGGCGTCCGCTGCGCGCTGGTCGATGACGACGACGTTCGCGGAATTCGCATCGTCGGTGCTGCCGAAGAGCCGCCCACGGACGAGCTTGATGCCGAGCAGCGAAAAATAATTCTCCGAAACCGTGGACAGCGGGATCTGCATCGTGCCGTCGCGCGCATCGTCGGCGCGATCCGCGAGGATGGCCGGCACATCATCCGGTGCCGTCGGCGTGGCCGTCGCGATCGCGGTCTCGGCACCCGGGATCTTCTGGCGAATCGCGGCCGCGAGCTGGTCCCAGTAGGAAATCCTGCGGCTCTGGTCGCCGTACTCCGCATCGAATTCGGTGGGGAACGTGGAAATGATGCGCGCGTCTTCCTGGACGCCGATCGGCTTGCTCAGCTCCTTGTTCACGGCGAGGACGACGTTCGCGCACACGACGAGCAGGAGCGATGAAACGAAGACCTGGAAGCCGACCAGGATGCTTGCCATGCGATTGCTTCCGCGCGTCGCAATGCCGCCCTTGCCGGTACCCGCGAGATTCTTCGCCGGATCGAGCTTGGACAGCCGGTATGCGGGGATCGTGGTGCTCGCGATCCAAAGCAGGGCAGCGACGGCGGCAGCGATCAGCAGATCGCCATGGCGAAGAATCAGCTCGTTGGGATCGCGGCCGGCTGCCTGCAGTCTGGCCGTGAAATCGAGCAGGCCATGGGCCCAGCCGACCGCCATCGCGGCAAGCAGGCATCCGACCACCAGGCCGATGACGACCATGAAACCGGACTGCATCAGGGACTGCCGGATCAACCGCATGCGCGTCGAACCCAGCGCCGTGCGCAAGGCGAGCTCCCTGGCCCGCTCAAGCAACATCGTGAAGATGATGAGACTGATGTTGATCGCGCCGAGCAGCAACACCGCCGAGGCGATCAATGAAGCCATGGCGACGACGGCGATGTTCCCATGGGTGTACATCCTGTTCGCCGGGAACAGCGCCAGCTTCCTTTCCGTGCCGAAGACGCTCTTGTTGTCTTTGCCGACGTCGTCGACGATGGCCTGCATGGACTGGAGTGCGCTTTCCGAGGACTGTCCGTCCTTGAGGACGACGATAGGAGAGAGGACCGTATCCGAGTCCTGGGGGCGCGCGATATTCTGCACTTGGAGCGGCGTCCAGACCTCGAAATCCTGGAATGCGAAGAAGTCCTCGGGCAGGACACCGATGATCCGGACCGGCTCGCCGTCCAGCTTGGTCTGCTTGCCGATGATGCCCGGGTCGGCGGCGAAATAGCTCTGCCAGGTGGTATAGCTGAGAATCAGCGACCTGGCGGCGCCCGGCTCCGCATCGGAGGCAGAGAACAAGCGACCCAGCATGGGTTTCGCGCCGGTCGCACCGAGCAATTTCGGCGTGATCTCAACGCCGCGCAGGCGAGTGCTCGCTTCCCCCTCGCTCAGCACGGTGGCCTGCCGCGAAAAAGCCCCGATTTCCTCTACCGACGACACCCGTCCCGCGAGCTGCTGGTAGGTATAGGCGTCGATGTTGGCGCGGAAGGGGTCGGAATCCTTCTGGGACATCTGCAGGCTCTGCCATCGCCCGGAGTCGGGGAAGGGCAGGGGCTTCAGGAACATGTTGTAGTCGATGACGTACACGAAGAGCGAAAGCCCGACGCTCAGCGCGACGACGATGATGCACAGCAACGAATTCCCGGGCGACTTGAGGAACAGCCGGAATGCGTATTTCAGATCGAACAGGAGGTTGGACAGCATCGGGATCCTCTCTCGGTATCCTTTCGAATTTCCGGATCAAGATGATGCGGGTTCGGCATGGCCATGCCCGCATTTCGCAATATTCGTAACCAACAAAGCAAGATGCGGGCCAATGGCGCATCCTGGCGACGTTCTGCACTGATCGGGGCTATTCCACCGTGGAAACGCGTCGTCCGCGGATCACGCACGTCCTGGGCCCGACGCGGGATTGTCCCAAAGTTGGGACGTGCGGTGTCGAAGATGGGAAAGGGCGTCGCGTGGTACGGATGGAGCAGTACCTGCACCTGCGCACCGCCTTGCGGTCCGACGACGAGTTCTATAAAAAGTGCGCTGAGGCGACGAACGGTTCGTCGCTTCGCGAAGTGATCGCAACGGCGGCCTGTCGAATTCGGCGACGGATACATGGAACTGCTGTCGCGCGTGCGTAGTGTTACGTTGTCATGCGTCGCCGGCATGCTTTCACGGGCCGGGCGAACGCGCGGGAGACGCGTTCGGGCGTTCGCGAGGCTTCAGGGCGCCCGGAATTTGCTTCGGCTTTGACTTCCAGCGAAACGCGATCGAGGCGCAGATCCGGCATCGGATCTGAAGCGCTTCCGCCCGGCCTGTCCCGAGTCCACTTGTTCAAGTTCGAGGAGCACTCCGTTGTCTTCAAAGGTCGCGCCGCCAGCGGATTCGAACCGGTCGCTCTGGCGTGTGCTCCTGATGGCGCTGCGCGGCGGGCATCACGACTACACCTCCGGCTCGATGCGGGAGGCCCTCGTGCTGCTCGCGGTCCCGATGATGGTGGAAATGTTCGCGCAGTCCCTGCTTTCGATCGCCAGCGTGTTCTGGGTGTCAAAGATCGGCAGCGGGGCGGTGGCGGTCGTCGGGTTGACCGAGGTGGTGATGAGCCTCGTCTACGCCTTCGCGGTCGGCATGTCGTTTGCAGCGACGGCTTTCGTCGCGCGCCGCATCGGCGAGGGCGGGCAATCGGATGCAGCGGCGCGCGGCGCCGCGCAGGTGATCATGCTTGGCTGGCTCATCTCGCTGATGCTCGGATTCGTGCTGTGGCTGTTCGGCGAAGGCGTGCTTCTCGCGCTGGGTGCGGCTCCGGACATCGCCACCGTCGGCTCCACCTACGCGAAGACGATGTTCCTCGGCAACATCACCGTCTTCACCATGTTCCTCCTCAACGCGATCCTGCGCGGTTGCGGCGATCCGGCCTACTCGATGCGGACCCTCTGGCTGGTGAACGCCGTGGACCTCGTGGCGGCACCCTGCCTGATCTTCGGACTCGGGCCTTTTCCGGAACTCGGCCTGACCGGCGCGGCCATCGCGATCATCATCAGTCGCGGCGCGGGCGTCGTGTTCCAGTTCCGGCGGCTGAGCAGCGGAAAGAGCCGTCTGCAGTTGCGCCTACGCCACTTCGTGCCTGCGATCGAGGACCTGCGCAAGATCGCGGTGATGTCCTGGAGCGGGATCGCGCAGATGGTGATCAGCAATACCAGCGGCGTCGGCCTGTTCGCGATCGCCGCGCTGTCCGGAACGATCGCGCTGGCCGGCAGCACGATCGCGATGAGGATCGTGCAGTTCGTCATGCTCCCGGGGGTCGGCATCGCCTTCGCTGCCGCCACCATGGTCGGCCAGAACCTCGGCGCAGGCCGGGCGGATCGCGCGAGCGACGCGATCCGCATCGCGACGCGGATGAATGTCGTATTCCTGACTGCGGTGGGCGTCGTCCTGTTCCTGCTGGCGCGCCCCATCGCCATGCTGTTCGCCGACCAGCCGGATGTCGTGCAGGAAGCGACGATCGCCATCAGGATCGTGGTGGTCGCCTTCCCGCTCTATGCGGCGGCGATGTGCCTGGAATCCGCATTCAATGGCGCCGGCGACACCTGGACACCGGCGCTGATCAACTTCCTGTGCCTGTGGGGCGTGCAGATCCCCCTTGCCTGGGTGCTCAGCACCCGGTTCGGCCTGGGCACGATCGGCGTCTACGTTTCGGTACCCATCAGTTTCACGCTGATGATGGCGCTCACTGCCTGGCTGTTCGTCAAGGGGCGCTGGAAATCGCACGTGATCTGAGCCCGCCGCCGCCCACTGCCATCCCGTATCGAGAAGTTGCCGCAATGAATGCGAACGATCCCCTGGCCACGTCCTTCCCCGCCGAGGTCGCCGACTTCCTCGCCAGACCCAAGCGCCTGCTGATCGGCAAAGGCTGGCTGGAGGGCAGTGGGGGCGCTCCGTTGCCGATCGGCAATCCGGCCGACGGGAGCCTGCTGACGGAGGTCCCGGTCGCCGGGCCGGCAGAGGTCGAAGAAGCCGTGTCGCACGCGCAGAAGGCGCTGCGAAGGTGGTCGGCGCTGTCGCCCGCGATGCGTGCGAGCTACCTCTTCCGGCTGGCCGACCTGCTGGAAAAGCACGCTGCCGAATTCGCGGCCATCGAATCGATCGACGTCGGCAAGCCGTTGATGGTCACGCGCATGCTCGATGTCCCCTTCGCCGCCGAGGTGATCCGGTACAACGCCGGCTGGGCCACGAAACTGTGCGGGGAAACGTTCGACCTCGCACTGCAGTCCAGCCCCTTCCATGCCTACACGCGCCGGCACCCGATCGGCGTCGTCGCCGCGATCGTTCCGTGGAACTTCCCGCTGCTGCAGGCGGCGATGAAGCTCTCCGCCGCACTGGCCGCGGGCTGCGTGGCGATCCTGAAGCCCTCCGAGTTGACGCCCCTGAGCGCGCTGCGCCTCGGCGAACTGGTGCTGGAGGCGGGCTTCCCGCCCGGCGTGATCCAGATCCTGACCGGCATCGGCACGGAGACGGGTGCGGCGCTGGTGCGGCATCCCGGCGTGGACAAGGTCTCGTTCACCGGATCGACCGCGGTCGGACGCGACATCGTCCGGACCTGCGCCGAGGATTTCAAGCGTGTGACGGTGGAGCTCGGCGGCAAGTCGCCGAACATCGTCTTCGCCGATGCGGACCTGGAACAGGCCATCCTCGGTGCGGCGAACGCCACGTTCTTCAACGCCGGACAGGTCTGCTATGCCGGCACGCGCCTGTTCGTGGAGCAGTCGGTCTACGACACCGTCGTGGACGGGATCGCCAAGGCGGCCGAGAAGCTGCAGATCGGCCATCCGTTCGCACCGGAGACGGATCTGGGCCCGGTGGTCTCGGAACGGCAACTGGAGCGGATCGAGCGCTATGTCGGGGAGGGCGTGCGCGCTGGTGCCGAGGTCGTCACGGGCGGCGAACGCCTGGCACGCGCCGGGCACTACATGCCTCCGACGATCCTCGCAGGCACCACGCAGGACATGGCGGTCATGCGGGAAGAAATCTTCGGTCCGGTGCTGTGCGTACTGCCCTTCAAGACCATCAACGACGCGATCGCGATGGCCAACGATTCGCGATACGGCCTGGCCGCGGGCATCTGGTCGCGCGATCTCAAGAAGGCGCATCGGACCGCAAACGCCCTGCAGGTCGGCACCGTCTGGGTCAATTGCTACCACACCGTGGACCCGGGGATGCCCTTCGGGGGCTGGCGCGAATCCGGCTGGGGCAGGGAGTTCGGCCGGGCCGGCGTCGAATCGTTCACGGAACTCAAATCGGTCGCCATGAAGCTGTAGACCGCAGACCTGCAACACTGGTCCCATCGCCCGTTGGACGCGGCCCGATTTTCGGACTGCTTGATCCCGGAATCGGGATTGGCGCTGGCGCCGGGATCGTAACGCCTTGTTTCGAAAGGCGAAGAAAGATGGCACAGGATTTGCGGCAGGCGAACACCATGGACTACGCCAGACCCAAAAAGAAAACCCTCTTCAAGAACCGCAAGCTGCTGATCGCCATCGGCGTCGTCGCCCTGCTGGCTGGCGGCGTCGGACTCGCGAGCATCGATTTCACGACCCAACGGGTCGACCGCTCGAAGGTGACGATCGATACCGTCAAGCGGGGCGCGCTCGAGATCAAGGTGAACGCCAACGGCCAACTGGTCCCCAGGAACGTCGAGTACATCGCGTCCCAGGTGAACGGCCGGGTCGCCAAGACCTTCGTGAAGCCGGGCGATATCGTGAAGGCGGGCACCGTCCTGGTGCAGCTGGAGAATCCCCAGCTCGTCGCCAGCGAAGAGGAAGCCGAATCCGCGTGGGAAGGGGCGGTCAACGAAGCGAAAGCCGCGCGCGCTGACCTGCATGCGGAGCTGTTGACGCAGCAATCCGTGCTCACCCAGGCGAAGTTCGCGATGGAGCGTGCGCAGGTGCGATTGGACGCCGAGGCGAAGTTGGCCGGCCAGAACATCATCTCCGCCATCGACTACGCCAACAGCAAGCTCAACGTCGCGCAGACGAAGCAGCAGTACGCCCTCGAACTGGAACGCTTCAACGCCATCCGCGACAACGTCAACGTCCAGATCGAAGTGCGCCAGTCACGTGCGAACGAATTGGCCAAGGCGCTCGAACGCGCGAAGGACCAGGTCTCCAATCTGCAGATCGTGTCCAGCATCGATGGCGTCGTGCAGGACCTGTCGGTCGATGTCGGCCAGCAGATGCAGCCGAGCGCAGCGATCGGGCGGATCGCGCAGCCGGGCGAGCTTTACGCCGAATTGCGCATCCCGGCCCGTGAGGCCACCGACGTGCAGACAGGGCAAAAAGCCCTTATCGACACGCGGAACGGCGTGATCGAAGGCACGGTCAGCCGGATCGACCCGGCGGTCCGCGACGGCACGGTCATCGTCGACGTCGATCTGAAGGGAACCATGCCGCAAGGCGCCCGTCCGCAGCTGCAGGTCGAAGGCATCGTCTACATCGCCCAGCTTCCCAACACGCTGTATGTCGGACGTCCGGCCTATGTCAAGTCGAATGCGGAAATCACCGTATACAAGCTCGACGACAGTGGTCGCTATGCCAGCAGATCGCCGATTCGGGCCGGCAAGGTCTCGCTGGATTATCTGCAGGTGCTTTCCGGGCTGAAGGAAGGCGACCGCATCATCACTTCGGAAACCGGCGAATGGCGCAGCAAGGACAGAATCCTGCTGGACAACTGACCCCCACGCACCTTGCGCATCACGACGAAAGCACGGATGCCCCGTTCCGACAGACAGCGGGCACCACAACAGACGTACCATGCAAACGCATCAGGAGACCGCAGTGAACAAGCCGCATCTGATCGAACTTCAGGGAATCAAGAAGGTTTTCTACACTGAAGAAATGGAAACCTGGGCGCTCAACAACATCCATCTCTCCATCGATGCAGGCGAATACGTTTCGATCAGTGGCCCGTCCGGCTGCGGGAAATCGACCTTGCTTTCGGTGATGGGTCTGCTGAATTCGTTTTCCGAAGGCAAGTACCTGCTGAACGGGAAAGAAGTGTCCAGTCTCGGAGAAGCCGAACGCGCGCGCGTCCGGAACCAGGAAATCGGCTTCATCTTCCAGGCGTTCAACCTCATCGGAGACATGCGCGTATTCGAGAACGTCGAACTGCCGCTGACCTTCCGCGACGATCTCAGTCGCAAGCAGCGGCAGGAGATGGTGACCGAGGCCCTCGCCCAGGTGCAGATGGATCACAGGCAGAAGCACTATCCGGCCGAGCTCTCCGGCGGCCAGCAGCAGCGCGTCGCGATCGCGCGCGCGCTCGTTGGGCGGCCCAAGGTGCTCCTTGCCGACGAACCGACCGGCAACCTCGACTCCAAGAACGCGCAGATGGTCATGGACCTCCTCGGTACCCTCCACCGTGGCGGCAGCACGATCGTCATGGTCACGCATGACCCGCATTCGGCCGAACAGGCCAGCCGGCAGGTCTCGCTGTTCGACGGCAAGCTCGTCGATGACAGGGTCGGCAAGTCGCGCATTCAGGCCGAGCCTGTCACTGGTTGAGAGAAAAATCTTCGAGATGGAGACAATCGACCGGATCGAACTCCATCATCCGGCCAGCCGCTCGACGACAGCCCGATTTTCCCTTATGCGTTCCTTGCCTTGATGCGGTGCAAGGGTTGAATTTGTCCTGAACGTCGTCGATGCTCTTGGTGACCGGCCACGACGGGTTCGGCGATCAAGGGGCGGCTTCATGGGGAAGGTGAAGGATTTACTGGCCGCATTGGCGAACCGGGGCATTCGGCTGTCCGCCAGCGAAGGCCAACTGTTGTGTTACGCGCCGAAAGAAGCGCTGACCAGTGAACTGAAGTCAGCGATCGCCCGACACAAATCCGACCTCATCGCCCTGCTGTCGCCCGAGCGGGAGCAGGGCATTGCCGTACTCGACGATCGAGCAACGACTGGCGTCGAAACGGAGAAAGGTTCCGTCCTCCCGCTGTCCCTTGGGGCGCAGGGACTCTACATCTACCAGAAGATGTCGCCGGAATCGGCGAAATACAACGTGCCGGTTTGCCTGGAACTGACGGGCGAGGTCGACACGCAGGTGCTGAAGCGGGCATGGGATGCCGTCCTCGATCGTTTCCCGATCCTGATGACGAAAGTCATCGAAGGCGAAGACGCGCCTGCATTGGCCCTTGATCGCGACTGCAAGGCGACTGTGCTGGAAGTCTGTTCGGATTCCGTCGATCGCGCAGCGACGATCCGACGTCTCCATGCGGTGGCACGCAAGCCATTCGATCTCGGCCAAGGACCACTGGTGCGGATCGAGCTCCATCGGTCGGGAGGTGCGACGTCCTACCTCCTGGTCGTGGCGCACCACATGATCTTCGATGGACATTCGGGGGTGCTGCTGATGCAGTCGCTCCTGGACGCCTATCGCGGACTGTTGTCCACCGGAAAGGTCGAATTCCTCCTGCCGTCGACCGGGTACTCGGAATACGTGGCATGGGAGCAGTCCATGCTCGTTTCTTCCGAAGCGAAGAAGCATGCCGATTTCTGGAGGAAGCGGGCAGGGCGGGCAACATCCCCGTCTCGCCTGGCCGATCTGGTGCCGGAATCGGACCGTTCCCGCGGCGCGAGCGAATGCTTCTCCCTGACGCAGACGGTCGACGCCGGCCTTTCGGGCAGGATCCGCAACATTTCCCACGCCGCCGGTGTGACGCTGCCTGCGTTTTTCCTCGCCGCATTCACGCTCTTGTTGCGCCGGCACACGGCAGAAGACGAGATCGCCGTCATCATGCCCGTCAGTCAGAGGCAAGGACACAATTATTCCGGCGACATCGGCTACTTCGTGAACATCCTGCCGATCCACGTGGACTTTGGCGCCGAGGATCAGGCGTTCATCGAGTTCGCGTCACGCGTGCAGAGGATATTGCTCGATGCCCTGTATCACGCCGCGTATCCGTATCCCCTCATCCGCACGTTTTCGTCCGACACCGACGACCGTATCGCCTCTTCCATCGGCATCGGCTATGCCTACCAGGATTTCCTGAGGCGCGATGCGTTCCATGACGTTTCTGGCGGCCTCGGACCGGAGGCGAAGACGGTAGAGGATATCCACCAGCAGGACGATTCCGAGTTCGGACTCCAGGTCTACGATGGTGAAGACACGTTCGCACTGAAAATGAGCTGCGACCCCGGAGTGTATGGCGAAGGATTCCTGGTCGATTTCCTGGACCGATTCCAGAGGCTTCTGGAAGCCATCGCCGATCCCGGTGGGAGCGCATTGCACTTCTCTCTCGTGACGCAAGCGGAACGTCGACGCCTGCTTCACGAATTCAATCCTGCAATGACGGCATTCCCGGCTGGCGACGTTTGCGGACTCTTCGAAGAAGCCGTCGGCCGCCATGCCGACGACATCGCCATCGTGTCCGCATCCGGAGCCATGCGCTATCGGGACGTCGACGAGAAGAGTCGCCTTGCATCCGATGCGCTGAGGAGCGCAATGGGCGATGCGGGTGGCGTGGTCGGTCTGTGCATCGAACGATCCGCCGAGGCGATCGTCGGCCTGCTCGGGATCCTGCGCGCCGGCTGTTGCTTCCTGCCTCTTGATCCCGCCTATCCCGACGAAAGACTGGCCCACATGCTGAGCGATTCGGGCGCAAGGCTCGTGATTGCGGAGCCAGCGTTGCTGCCGAGGCTGGCATCGCTGGTCGGAGATGGCGTCGCGCTGGTCGCTTTCGAATCTCTTTTCGGCGGTCAACCGCTCCCCGGGCGCATCGATGCGCCCGATCGAGGTTCGCCGGAGAACGCAGCATGCCTGATCTACACCTCAGGCTCGACTGGGCAGCCCAAGGGCGTCCTCATCGGACATGCGGGTCTGGTCAACCACAACCGATTCGCGCGCGACTTCTACGGGATCACTGCTGCGGACACGCAGTTGCAATGCTCCAGCATGAGCTTCGATCTCTTCCTGGAAGAAGTGCTCACCGTCTTGACGAGTGGCGGGAAACTGGTCGTGGCCTCCGGAAAGGAGGCGCTCTCCATGCAGCGGCTGTCGACGCTGGCGGCCGAACACGAACTCACCGCGCTCAATCTCCCCACGGCGCACTTCCACGAAATCGCATCGTCCGACCTGCATTTCCCCTCGCTCCGCAAGGTCATCGTCGGCGGCGAAAGACTCGATCCCGCGAAGGCGCGCCGATTCCTGCAGCGGAACCCGCTCGCAGCGCTCTACAACACCTACGGTCCCACCGAAACCACGATCATCAGCACCGCGACGAAAGTGACGCTGGAATCGCTCGACGAGCGAGAGGTCGCCACCATCGGAAAGCCGATCGCCAATACGCGCATCTACATCCTCGACGGGAATCGGGAGCTGCAGCCGATCGGCATCCCGGGAGAGATCTGCATCGCCGGCGTGGGTGTTTCTCAAGGGTATCTCGGCCGGCCGGACATGACGCGCGAGCGCTTCGTCGACGATCCTTTCGAGCCTGGCGCCACGATGTATCTGACCGGCGACAGGGGACGGTGGCTCGACGACGGGAACATCGAATACCTCGGACGCATGGATCACCAGGTCAAGATCCGTGGATTTCGCGTGGAACCCGGCGAAGTCGAAGGTGTGCTTGGACAGCATCCTGCGCTCGATCAGGTCGTCGTCGTCGCCCAGGGCGATCTTTCCTCCAGGCGCCTCGTCGCTTTCTACACCACGAATGCGCATGGGCCGGATGAAGATTCCGCGCCGACGGCGAATGCGCTTCGGGAGTTCCTGGCGCCGATCCTGCCCGAGCACCTCATCCCTTCCTTCTTCTGTCGCGTCGAATCGATCCCATTGACGCCGAACGGGAAAGTCGATCGGCGCATGCTTGAGCGGAGGGAGGCGATGCCCGAGCCGGGCCGTCCGAAAGGCGCGGCCAGCACCGAGACGGAGCGCAAGCTCATCGACGTGTGGGCCGACGTGCTGTCGATTCCATCCAGCACGATCGACGGCGGAGACGACTTCTTCCACCTGGGCGGCCACTCGCTGCTGGCGACCCGGGTGCTGTCCAGGATCAAGCAGACATTCGGTGTCGATCTTCCGATCAAGACGCTCTTCGAGCGCTCGCGGCTCGCGGCATTGGTCGAGGCCATCGACCTCGCATGCATCACCAATATCCCGGTCATCCGCCCCGTGCCGCGCCAGTCGCGCATGCCGCTGAGCTACGCGCAGGAGCGCATCTGGCTCATCCAGCAAATGGAACCGGATGATGTCAGTTACAACGTCCCCGGCGCCGTGAGGATGCAAGGGCCGCTCGACATCGACAGGGTGGAGAACGCGTTCAGGCAGGTCATCGCGCGTCACGAGTCGTTGCGGACGGTGTTCCTGGAGGAGGATGGCGTCCCCTTCCAGCGCATACTGCCGGAAGTCGCATTCAAGCTCGCGAGATTCGACCTTGGCGAGGCGCCCGCCGCAGCCAGGGAATCCAACGCCGGATCGCTCTGCCGCGCGGAAGCCACCACGCCCTTCGACCTGGCATCCGGGCCGCTGATCCGCGCGCGGATCATCACGCTGGGCGACGACGACCATCTGCTGATGGTCAACATGCACCACATCATCAGCGATGGCTGGTCGATCGGCATCCTCATCGAGGAGATCGGCCATTGCCTCGTCGCACACGCTACCGAGTTGCCGCCGTTGCCGATCCAGCACGTCGACTTCAGCGTCTGGCAGCGCGACTGGCTCGAGGGAAGCGGAGAGTTGAAACGGCAGTTGGCCTACTGGGCGGAGACGCTCGCCGACAGTCCCGAGTTGCTGGAGCTGCCGACCGACTTTCCGCGCCCCGGCATGCTCAGCCATGCAGGCGCAGTGAGCCGGTTCACGATGGGCGGGGAGGCGGCACAGCGCCTGCGACAAGTCGCCGAGGGCGAACGCTGCACGCTGTTCATGGTGCTCATGGCGGCCGTCAACGCCTTGCTCTACCGATACACCGGGCAGCAGGACATCTGCATCGGCACGCCGATCGCAGGACGCAACGATGCGAGCACCGAGCGCCTGATCGGCATGTTCGTCAACACGCTCGCCATCAGGACGAAGCTGCATGAGGCGATGTCCTTCACGGAACTGCTCGCGGTGGTGAAGCGGAACTGCCTCTCCGCCTACGACCATCAGGATGCGCCTTTCGAGAAGGTCATCGAGGTTCTGCGTCCGAAGCGGAACATGGCCATCACCCCGATCTTCCAGGTGATGGTCGTACTGCAGAATGCAGATGCCGGCACAGCGGAGCACGGTGTCCGTCCTTATCCGATCGAGACCGGCATCAGCAAGTTCGATCTCAGCGTGGAATTCGAGGAGACCGCCGATGGACTGGGGGTCGCGATCGAATACGCGACGGCGCTGTTCAAGCGCGACCGGATCGCACGCATGGTCGGGCATCTCGAGCGGCTCTGCGATGCGGTGGCCGCGAACCCGTCGATACGGTTGCAGGACATCGATTTCCTCGGCGTCGAGGATCAAGGCCTGCCGAACGAACAGCGGGAGCAACAGCCGATCTCGCTCGATGGCGCGCATGCGACGACCGATGCCGCGATCGAGGCCTACTGGGACTCGCTGCCTTGGGACGGCACCGCCTGCACGCCGCCGACGCTGCGCAGCGCGCCGCTCAAGCCGGACGCCGGCCGCGACGTGCGCCTGCATGTCGCCCCGCTCGACGCCGCGCTGACGCGCGCCGTCCGCGAAGCCTCCCGGACGATGGGCGTCACCGCCAACAGCCTCTGGCTGGCCGGCTA
>JAEWNA010000313.1 GCA_023392975.1 Pseudomonadota bacterium
TGTCGCACAGGGCGGAGGCAGGGCGCACCGCTTATAATCGCCGCCCTTTCCGCCGCGGTGCCCGCCATGTTCGAGTCCCTCACCCAGCGTCTGTCCGGCACCATCGAGCGCCTGCGCGGGCGCGGCCGGCTGACCGAGGAGAACATCCGCGAGGCGACCCGCGAGGTCCGCATCGCCCTGCTCGAGGCCGACGTCGCGCTGCCGGTCGTCCAGGCCCTCATCGAGCGGATCAAGGTTCGCGCCGTCGGCCAGGAAGTGCTCAAGTCGCTGACGCCCGGCCAGGCGCTGATCAAGGTCGTCCGCGACGAACTGACCGCGGTCATGGGCTCGGCCGCCGCCGACCTCAACCTCAACGTGCCGGCGCCAGCGGTCGTGCTGATGGCCGGCCTGCAAGGCGCGGGAAAGACCACCACGGTCGGCAAGCTCGCGAAGCACCTCAAGGAGCGCCGCAAGAAGAAGGTGATGGTGGTCTCCGCCGACGTCTACCGCCCGGCCGCGATCGAGCAGCTGAAGACGCTGGCGCAGCAGGTCGACGTGCTGTTCTTCCCGTCCAGCGCCGACCAGAAGCCCGAGGCGATCGTGAAGGCCGCGATCGAGGACGCCCGCAAATCCTATGTCGACGTGCTGATCGTCGATACCGCCGGCCGCCTCGCCATCGACGAGGCGATGATGGCCGAGATCAAGGCGCTGCACGCCGCGGTCAACCCGGTCGAGACCCTGTTCGTGGTCGACGCGATGACCGGCCAGGACGCCGCCAACACCGCCAAGGCCTTCAGCGAGGCGCTGCCGCTGACCGGCGTGGTGCTGACCAAGACCGACGGCGACGCCCGCGGCGGCGCGGCGCTGAGCGTGCGCTACGTCACCGGCCGGCCGATCAAGTTCATCGGCACCGGCGAGAAGACCGATGGCCTGGACGTGTTCCACCCGGACCGCGTCGCCAGCCGCATCCTCGACATGGGCGACGTGCTGTCGCTGGTCGAGCAGGTCGAGCAGCAGGTCGACAAGGACAAGGCCGCGAAGCTGGCCGAGAAGGTCGTGAAGGGCAAGAAGTTCGACCTGAACGACATGAAGGACCAGCTCGAGCAGATGCAGAACATGGGCGGCCTGCACGGCCTCATGGACAAGCTGCCGGGCATGGGCCAGATCCCGGACAACGTCAAGAACCAGGTCACCGGCAAGGAAGTGCCGCGGATGATCGCGATCATCAACTCGATGACCAAGAAGGAGCGCCGCCATCCCGACCTGCTGAACGGCTCCCGCCGCGCCCGCATCGCGAAGGGCGCCGGCATGACCCCGGCCGACGTCAACCGTCTGATGAAGCAGTACATGCAGATGGAAAAGATGATGAGCAAGCTCAGCCAGGGCGGCATGAAAGGGCTGATGCGGGGCATGAAGGGCATGATGGGCGGCCGCGGGGGCATGCCGTTCAGGTGATCGGGCGATGCCCGATCACCCCCAAAGTGTGCTTCGCGAAACTTTGGGCCCGGTCGGTGCGCTTCCACACCCCATTCGTGCCTTCGGCACGAATCGCCCCTAACTCAGGGGCTTGGCCGTGGACTGGATGGATTTTCGGCCCTGGATTTCCCCAGTTCCTGGTTTCCCGCTATACTTGCCGGCTTACCCTGCCATTCCGGCAGCTGGGCAACACCGAAGCATACCTATGGTCAAGATCCGTCTCACCCGCGGCGGCGCCAAGAAGCGCCCCTTCTACCACATCATCGTCACCGACAGCCGCAGCTCGCGCGACGGCCGCAACATCGAGCGTCTGGGTTACTACAACCCGATCGCCGCCGGCAACGAGAAGCGCATCGAACTCGATCTGGAGCGCGCCAAGCACTGGATCGGTACCGGCGCCCAGATGACCGACAAGGTCGCCGACCTGTACAAGCAGGCCGCGAAGCAGGCCGCCGAGGCCGCGGCCCCCGCCGCCTGATCCGCGGGCCGCGCGACGCGCGGCCCCGCCTCTGCATGAAAGACCCGACGCGCCGCATCCTCGTAGGCAGGATCCACGGCGCGTTCGGCGTGCGTGGCGAAGTGAAACTCGAGTCCCTGACAGAGCCCGAAGGCAACCTGCTGCGCTACCAGCCGTGGGTCCTGCGCGACGCGCAGGGCCGTGAGCGCACGATCGAGGGTGCCCGCGCCCGTCCGGGCGGGAAGGGCCTGATCGGCACGCTGCCGGGCGTCGACGACCGCGACGTCGCCGAGGCCCTGCGTGGCGCCGAACTGTTCGTTCCGCGCAGCGCCCTGCCGCCGCCGCGCGACGGCGAGTTCTACTGGATCGACCTCGAAGGCCTGCGCGTCGAGAACGTCGAAGGCGTCGATTTCGGCACGGTCGCGTCGGTCTTCTCCAACGGCGCCAACGACGTGCTGGTGGTCCGCGGCGATCGCGAACGCATGATTCCCTGGCGGCGCCCCGACTACGTGCGCGAGCTGGATTTCGACGCCGGCCGCATCGTCGTCGACTGGGACGCGGATTTCTGAGCGCCATTGCGGCCGCCATGCGCATCGACCTCGTCAGCCTGTTCCCCGAATTCGTCGCCCAGATCGCCGGACATGGCGTGGTCGGGCGGGCGCAGGAGCGCGCGCTGCTGGCGCTGCACGGCTGGAACCCGCGCGACTACGCGGAAGGGAACTACCGCCGGGTCGACGACCGGCCGTTCGGCGGGGGGCCGGGCATGGTCATGCTGATCGACCCGCTGCGCGCCGCGCTGCAAGCCGCCCGCGCCGCCGATCCGGCGCCCGCCCGGGTGATCTACCTCAGCCCGCAGGGGGTGTCGCTGACCCAGGCGAAGGCACGGGCACTCGCCGAACTGCCGCGGCTGATCCTGCTCTGCGGCCGCTACGAGGGCGTCGACGAGCGCCTGCTGGCGTCCGAGGTCGACGAGGAGCTGTCGATCGGCGACTACGTGCTGTCCGGAGGCGAACTGGCCGCGGCGGTGGTCGTGGACGCCGTCGCCCGGCTGCTGCCCGGGGCGCTGAACGACGCCGAATCGGCCGCCCAGGACAGTTTCGAGGGCGAGGACGGCCTGCTGGACTGCCCGCATTACACCCGCCCCGTGGAACATACCCTGGGCAGCGTTCCACCCGTGCTGCTGTCTGGCAACCACGCCGAGATCGCGAAATGGCGGCGCCAGCAGTCGCTGGGCCGGACCTGGCTGCGCCGGCCGGACCTGATCGACCGGGATGCCCTGTCGAAGGCCGACCGGGCCCTGCTCGAGGCCTTCCTGGCGGAGCGTGGACCCGCCGGCACATTCCCGGAAGCCTGAGCGGGCGCCCCTAGCGCCGCACGGAAAATTTCCTTTACAATGTGCGGCTTACCGTCGAACAGGATGGTAAGCAGGATATGCCATGACGCGGGTCCACGTGCACTCGCGCAATTACAGCTTCGGCCCACGACGGCCGGGCACCAACAACAAGGCTCACCGCAACCATGAACAAGCCCTCGCTCAACACGCTGCTGCAGCAGTTCGAAGCCGAACAGGTCCAGCGCCAGCTGCCGAACTTCGGCCCCGGCGACACCGTCATCGTCAACGTCAAGGTCAAGGAAGGCAATCGCGAACGCGTCCAGGCCTACGAAGGCGTGGTGATCGGCAAGAAGAACGCCGGCCTCAACTCGTCGTTCACGGTGCGCAAGATCTCGCACGGCTACGGCGTCGAGCGCGTGTTCCAGACCCACAGCGCCGCGATCGACTCGGTCACGGTCAAGCGCCGCGGCGCGGTCCGCGCCGGCAAGCTGTACTACCTGCGCAACCTCGAGGGCAAGAAGGCGCGCATCAAGGAAGATCTCTCGATGTACGCCAAGGCGAAGAACGAAGCCAGCGCCGGCTGATCAGCACTGTCGCCGCATCCGCAACGGCCGCCTCAGGGCGGCCGTTCGCGTTTGCGGAGGCGTGCATTCGCCGGGACGCTCTTCAGGCATCGCGCGTTCCAGGGGCGTGCGCTGTCCGCGTCGGACGCGCTTTCCCGGGTCAGGGCTGCGCGCCCGCGTGCATCGCCATCACGATCCCGGCCACGAAGCCGACGAGCATCGGGAGCGCGATGTAACCGAAGACGGTCAACAGGGCGCGGAGCAGCGTGCCGAGCCGATGTTCCGGCGTGCGGAACGTGTCCCACAGCGCGAACGCCTGGTACACGATGAACAGCAGGCCGCTGCCGAGCAGCGCCAGGGGCATCCACGCGCCACCGCTGGTGATCATGTGGATCGGCATTCAGGCCAGGTTGGTCACGCACATGAAGGCGAAGATGAAGGCGTTGATCGCCAGATGCTCGCCGTAGCTGCGCCGTCCGTCCATGAACCACCGGCTCAGCAGCGCGATGATCGGCAACTGCACCATCAGCCCGAGCGAATGGTTGACCATCAGCGCCTTCACGAACGCGGCGGTGTCGGCGGCTTCCTTCGCCGGCAGGCCCGCGGTCATGGGCGAATAGTCGAACGGGAATTTCGAGTACACCAGTGCGCACAGGCCGGCGAGCAGGACCAGCATCGACAGCGGATTGAAGTAGCGGATGCGGTGCCCGTCGAGATAGGCGTTGATCGTGCGTCCCGGGTGCAACGCGAGTGCGCGGATGGCCACCAGCAACCCGCGATCGACGTGGAAGATCGCGTGCGGGATCTCGTGCAGCAGGTGGGGCAGGATGAGCGCATGGATCTCGCCGCGTTGTCCGCACTGGTGGCAGAACGCGCCGCACAGCACCGTGTCGCGGTTGACGCAGGTTCCGGCCGGCGCGATCGCGTGCGGGCCCGTCATCTCGGGTCGATCAGCGTGCGGAGGCCGGTACCATAACGTAGCGCTCGGTGCGATCATCGCCCGGCGTCACACTCGCACCATTCTCCCGTCGACCCGCGATGCACAGCGAAACCGCCACCGTCCGCCTCGATCTCTGGCTCTGGGCCGCGCGCTTCTTTCGGACGCGCAGCCTCGCCAAGACGGCGATCGAGACCGGCAAGGTCGAGGTCGACGGGCAGCGCGCGAAGGCCTCGCGCAGCGTGCGCGCGGGCGACGCGCTGCGCATCGCGCGCGGCGACGAGGTGTTCGAGATCACGGTGCTGGCGCTCAGCGACCAGCGTGGTCCGGCGTCGGTCGCGCAGACGCTCTACGTCGAGTCCGAAGCCTCGAAGGCGCGGCGCGCGGAGACGCTGGCGACGCTCCGCGCGGCACGCGCCGGCTACCAGCCGCCGGAGACGAAACCGGACAAGCGTGCGCGCCGGCTGATCCGCGCGCTGGGCGACATCGACGCGACCTGAGGCGCGCTCATGCCTCCAGCAGCACGTACGGCACGACCTGCCGCTTCCACGCGGCGCCGACGCGGTCGTTGACCTGCGGCGCGCCCATCGAATCGCGGCAATAGCCGCGGATGCCGACGACCACCAGCGGATGCCGGTCGCGATCAATGGCGAAGGGCGCGATGCGCGCGGCGAGCGCGTCGGCGCCGAGTCGGGGACGTTCCGAGGCCAGCATCGGCATGGCAGGCGCCCTTGCTCCGATGACGAAACGACACGGGCGCAGTGCCCGTGTCGTTCCGGATCAACGCCGGAGGATTCGCGGAGCGGACAGCGATCGCGGCGCTGCCGCCGCTCCAATGCCGTCGCGATGCCGGCGCGGGGCGTGTCGTGCCCCGCGCCGCACCACACTCGGCTCAGGCCAGGTCGAAACGGTCCAGCTCCATCACCTTGGCCCAGGCCGCGGCGAAATCGCGCACGAACTTTTCCTGCCCGTCCTCGGCCGCATAGACCTCGGACAACGCGCGCAGCACCGAGTTGGAGCCGAACACCAGGTCCACGCGCGTCGCGGTCCAGCGCGCGGCGCCGGTCTTGCGGTCATGGCCCGCATAACCATTGCGGCCGGTCGACTTCCACTCAGTCGCCATGTCCAGCAAATTGACGAAGAAGTCGTTGCTGAGCACGCCCGGGCGATCGGTCAGCACGCCGGCCTTCGAGCCGTCGGCGTTGGCGCCGAGCACGCGCAGGCCGCCGACCAGCACGGTCATCTCCGGCGCGGTCAGGGTGAGCAACTGCGCCTTGTCGACCAGCAGGTGCTCGGCCGGCACTTCGGACGCCGCCTTGAGATAGTTGCGGAAGCCGTCGGCAAAGGGCTCCAGCGGCGCGAACGAGGCGGCGTCGGTCTGCGCCTCCGTCGCATCGACGCGGCCGGCATGGAACGGCACCTCGACGGCGACACCGGCCTCACGCGCCGCCTTCTCGATGGCCGCATTGCCGCCGAGCACGATCAGGTCGGCCAGCGAGACGCGCTTGCCGTCGGTCGCGCCGCGGTTGAAGTCTGCCTGCACGGCTTCCAGCGCCTTGAGCGTCGCGGCGAGGCGAGCCGGGTCGTTGGCCTCCCAGTTCTTCTGCGGCGCGAGGCGCACGCGCGCGCCGTTGGCGCCGCCGCGCTTGTCGCCACCGCGGAACGTCGAGGCCGAGGCCCAGGCCGCGGACACCAGATCGGAGACGGACACGCCGCTGTCGAGGATCTTCTGCTTCAGCGCGGCGATGTCGCCGGCGTCGATGGCGGCATGGCCCGCCTTCGGCAGCGGGTCCTGCCAGATCAGGTCTTCGGCAGGCACTTCCGGGCCGAGGTAGCGCGCCTTCGGGCCCATGTCGCGATGGGTCAGCTTGAACCAGGCGCGGGCGTAGGCGTCGGAGAAGGCATCGAAATCCTCGAGGAAGCGGCGCGAGATCGTTTCGTAGGCCGGGTCGAAGCGCAGCGAGAGGTCGGTGGTCAGCATGGTCGGCCGCTTCGCCGGGCCGCCATGCGCATCGGGGATGATCGCGTCGGCACCCACGGCCACCCACTGATACGCGCCGGCGGGGCTTTTGGTCAGCTCCCACTCGAAGCCGAACAGGTTCTCGAAGAAGTTGTTGCTCCACTGTGTGGGCGTTTTCGTCCACGTCACTTCGAGGCCGCTGGTGATCGCATCGCCGCCCTTGCCGGTGCCGTGCCTGTTGGCCCAGCCGAAGCCCTGCAGTTCGAGGTCGGCCGCTTCCGGCTCGACGCCGACGTTGTCGGCGGAGGCGGCGCCGTGGGTCTTGCCCAGGCTGTGGCCGCCGGCGATCAGCGCCACGGTTTCCTCGTCGTCCATCGCCATGCGGGCGAAGGTCTCGCGGATGTCCTTTGCGGCCGCGATCGGGTCGGGCTTGCCGTCCGGGCCTTCCGGGTTCACGTAGATCAGGCCCATCTGCACCGCGGCCAGGGGGTTCTCGAGGTCGCGGGTGTGCGGCGCCTGGCTGTCGTCGTCCTTCGGCAGCACGCCGCCGGCCTTGTCGACGCCGGGCGAGCCACGGCCGTAGCGATCGTCGCCGCCCAGCCATTTCGTCTCGCGGCCCCAGTACACGTCGAGGTCCGGCTCCCAGACGTCCTCGCGGCCGCCGGCGAAACCGAAGGTCTTGAAGCCCATGGTTTCCAGGGCGACGTTGCCGGCGAGGATCATCAGGTCGGCCCACGAGATCTTCTGGCCGTACTTGCGCTTGATCGGCCACAGCAGGCGACGCGCCTTGTCGAGGCTGACGTTGTCGGGCCAGCTGTTGAGCGGGGCGAACCGCTGCTGGCCGCGCCCACCGCCGCCGCGGCCATCGCCGACGCGGTAGGTGCCGGCGCTGTGCCAGGCCATGCGGATGAACAGGCCGCCGTAATGGCCGAAGTCGGCCGGCCACCAGTCCTGCGAATCGGTCATCAGCGCGACGAGGTCGCGCTTGAGCGCCGGGTAGTCGAGCTTCCTGAACTCGGCGGCGTAGTCGAACGTCTTGCCGAGCGGGTTGGAGCGTTCGGAATGCTGGCTCAGGAGGTCGAGACGCAGCTGTCCCGGCCACCAGTCCTGGTTGGTGGTGCCGCCGCCAGCGGCACTGTGGAACGGGCACTTCGATTCGCTGGACATGGGCTGACTCCGTTGAGGGTGTCGGGCCAATCTATGCCTGCCTGACCGAAAGGGACAGTCGAATGATGCGATCCATTCGATAGTGAAAAGCTATCGATAGACGCCCGACCGCGGCACAGGGCCTCGTGCCGGGCGTCCGACCAGCTCTCAGCGACGCCCGCCCAGCAGCCCGCCGCTGATTTTCAGCAGGTCGCCGAGGCCGAGCTGGCCGTCGCCGTCCTGGTCGAGTACCGCCCCGAGCAGGCCGCCGCCGAGACCGCCCTGCTGGCGGACCGCCTGCTGCTCCTGGCCGAGGATGGCGCCCAGCACGTCGGCGCTGGCGTTGCCGCCGCCCAGGTCCGCCGCCGCACCGCCGCCACCGTCGTTGCCCGAAAACATCCGCTTGGCGAGATACGCCAGGACGATCGGGGCGAGGATCTTCATCAGCTGGCCGGCGCGATCGCCGCCGAGGCCGGTGGCTTCGCCCAGGTGCTGTTCGGCGCGGTCCTGCTGCCCGCCGAAGATGTGGCCGAGCATGCCGGCGCCGTCGGTCTGCCGGGTCTGCGCGCCGCCCAGCACCATGCCGAGCAGGCCGCCGAGGTCCGGAGCGCCGGCGTGGTCGCGCTGCAGCGCGCCGAACAGCGCCTCCGCGCCCTGGGGCTGGCTGGCGTTGCGGCCCAGCGCGCCCATCAGCAGCGGCAGCGCCGCGCTGACCGCGCCGGCGGCCTGGGTGCGGCCGACCCCGAGCTGCTGCGCGATCTGCTGCAGCGGCGCACCTTCGAGCTGGGAGAAGAGATCGTCGGTGAGTGCGGTCATTGCGGTGACTCCTGCTTCGGGCGGCCTTGCCGCGGGTGGAGGGCTACTGTAGCGCTCCGGTCGGGCCGCACGGCCCGTGACGCGACTTTTTCGGTCGGCGGGCGGCCTCAGTCCTCGGGTATCGCCGTCGGCGGCAGGCCGGTGTTGCGGTGGAATTCGAAAATCAGGTGGGTCTCGATGTGCACCACTTCCGGCCGCTCGGTGAAGGCGGCGAGGGCGAACTCGCGCAGGTGCGCGCTGTCGCGCACGCCCACGTGCACGAGGAAGTCGTCGGCACCGGCGACGTGGTAGAAGGCCAGCACCTCGGGCAGTTCGCACAGATGGGCGTGGAAGCTTTCGACCAGCCCGCGCGAGTGCTGCTGCAGCCGCACCGCGACCAGCGCCTGCAGCCCGATCCCGATGGCGGCCGGCGCGATCTCCGCGTGGAAGCCGAGGATCGCCTTCGACTCGCGCAGGCGACGGATCCGCTCCAGCGCGGTCGAGGGTGCCACCCCGACCTTTTCGGCGAGGTCCTTGTTCGGCAGCCGCGCATTCTTCCGCAGCAGGCGGAGCAGGTCGAAGTCGATTCGGTCGAGCGGCATGGCGGCGGGCTCCTGCGAAATTTCGTTCGGGGCGAAGGATCGACTCCGCATCCGGTTCCAGAATACTGCCATTCCACCGAATGGATGACGCCATGAACGCCGATACCCGTTTCGACACCCGTGCCGTGCATGCCGGCCGCGAGGACTTCGTCGCGCTCGGCGTCCATGCGCCGCCGATCGACCTGTCCAGCACCTATCCCGTGCGCGACCTGGACATTGGCACCGCCAGCTTCGATGCCCTGGTCGCCGGCGACGCCGCGGCCGCCAATCCGATCTATGCCCGCCTGCACAACCCGACCGTGGCGCGGGTCGAAGGCGCGATCGCCCGGCTCGAAGGCACCGAGGCCTGCGTCGCCTACGGCTCGGGCATGGCCGCGCTGACCGCGCTGCTGCTCGCCTCGCGCAGCAGCGGCGGCCATGTGCTGGTGGTGCGGCCGCTGTACGGCACTTCCGACCACCTGCTCGCCAGCGGCCTGACCGGGCTCGAAGCCGAGTTCGTCGAGGCGCACGAGATCGCCGCGCGCCGTCGCGCCGACACCGCGCTGGTGCTGATCGAGACGCCGGCCAACCCGACCCTGGACCTGGTCGACATCCGCGCCGTGGTCGAGGCCGCGGGCGACGTGCCGGTGGCGGTGGATTCGACGTTCGCCACGCCGGTGCTGCAGCGGCCGGCCGAACTCGGCGCGACGTACGTGCTGCACAGCGCGACCAAGTTCCTCGGCGGCCACGGCGACGTCGTCGCCGGCGTCGTCTGCTGCGACGAAGCCCACGCGAAGGCACTGCGCCAGGTCCGTGCCGCCACCGGCGGGTTACTGCATCCGCTGGCCGCGTTCCTGCTGCATCGCGGTCTGCCCACGCTGGCACTGCGGGTCGAGCGCGCGCAGGCGAACGCGATCGACCTCGCGCACCGCCTCGTCGCGCATCCCGCCGTGGCGAAGGTGTTCTTCCCGGGCCTCGGCACGGTGCGCAACGCCCACCTGCACACCACGCAGATGCGCGGGCCCGGCACGCTGATCGCGTTCGAGGTGCATGGCGGCCACGATGTCGCGGCCGCGGTCATGCGCCACGTCGCGCTGCTGACGCCGGCGGTGAGCCTGGGCTCGGTCGATACGCTGATCCAGCATCCCGCCGGCCTCACCCATCGCGTGCTCGACGAAGCGACCCGCGAGCGTTGCGGCATCACCGCCGGCCTGCTGCGGCTGTCGGTCGGCATCGAACACGTCGACGACCTCTGGGCGGACCTCGCGCAGGCGCTCGATCGCGCACACGCGATGCCCCTGCGCGACGCGGCTTGAGCGTGCGCGCGTCGGCGACGCCGGTCAGGCGTCGGCGACGACCACGTCGAATTCGCCGGCCATGACCCGGTCGTGGCGGCCGGTGCGCCAGCCGCGGACGCCGTCGCGCACCAGCGGCGAAGGCTCGGTGCGATAACGCCGGGCGATGCGCGGGTCGTCGTCGTGGCCGAGACGGGCAGGGCGTGGAT
>JAEWNA010000010.1 GCA_023392975.1 Pseudomonadota bacterium
GTCGCTGGACGTGCGCATCCCCAAGGGCGTCCGGCCGGGGCAGGCGATCCGCCTGGGCGGCCAGGCGCCGGGCGGCGGCGATCTGCTGCTGGAGGTCGAATACGCCGCGCATCCGGACTTCGAGGTCGACGGCCGCAACGTCATCCATGTCCTGCCGGTGGCGCCGTGGGAGGCCGCGCTGGGTGCGACGCTGAGCGTGCCGACCCTCGGCGGCGCGGTGGAGCTGAAGATCCCTGCGGATTCGGAAGCCGGGCGCAAGCTGCGGCTGCGCGGACGCGGGCTGCCCGGCAGCGGCGGTGCGGCGGCAGGCGACCAGATCGTCGAACTCGAAGTGCTGGCCCCGAAGGCGAATACCAACGCCGAGCGCGAGGCCTATCGCCGGATGCGCGAAGCCTTCGGCGATGACTGGCGTCGCGCCTGACGAAGAGCGCCCTGACGAAGAGAAGGGGAGTCGGGACGATCGGCGGGCCAGGTGGGCCCGCCGGCGTCATCCGGGCCTTCAGCCGAGCCCGGTGACGTAGCGGGTGATGGTGTCCGCCAGTTCGGTTTCGCTGAAAGGCTTGGTCAGGTAGGCACGGGCGCCCTGACGCATGCCCCAGACGCGGTCGGTGTCCTGATCCTTGGTCGTGACCAGCACGATCGGGATGTGCTTGGTGGTCGGCTCGCGCGAGATGGTCCGGGTCGCCTGGAAGCCGTTGAGGTTCGGCATCACCACGTCCATCAGGATGAGATCGGGAATCTCGCGCTTCGCCGCCTCGACCCCCGCGGCGCCGTCCTCTGCGGTCAGCGCCTCGTGTCCGAGTTTTTCGACGATGCGGCGGATGCCCATCAGTTGCGACGGCGAATCGTCGACGATCAGGATGCGAGCCATGCAGACCCCCGGAAAAGACTGCGTTCAGTGTAGTCGGGCGCGGGCCGGGCCGGAAGCGGGCGCCGGTGAATTGTTGATGCAGTGCACACCGGCCCGGCGGTTCAGCCGACCCGGACCAGCGTCCGGCCCAGCGATCCCCCGGCGAGCATGCCCGCAAACACCTGCGGCAGCTCGGCAAGCGTGACCTCGCGGGTGCAGATCGCCTCCAGATGCGCCGGTTTCCAGTCCGAAGCCAGACGTTCCCAGACCTGTTCACGGAGATCGCGGGCGGTTCCGGCCGAGGCCACCCCCAGCAGCGACACCCCGCGGATGATGAACGGCATGACCGTGGTCGGCAGGTCGGCGGTGGCCGCCAGGCCGGCGCTGGCGACGTTGCCGTAGGGCCGCGTGCGGGCGAGCAGGCTGGCCAGCATGGCCCCGCCGACGTTGTCCAGGCCGCCGCCGAAGCGGGCGTTCTCCAGCGGGCGGGCCTCGGCCAGCGCCTCGCGGCCGAGCACCTCGCTGGCGCCGATCGTCCGCAGATAGGCGGCCTGCGCGGCCTTGCCGCTGATCGCGTGCACCTCGTAGCCGGCGCGGCTGAAGATGTCGACCGCCAGCGAGCCCACGCCACCGGTGGCGCCGGTGACTGCCAGCGGCCCCAGCGCCGGCGTCTGCCGGTTCTCCTCCATCCGCAGCAGGGCCAACGCCGCGGTGAAGCCGGCGGTGCCGAGGATCATGCTCTCGCGCAGGTTCAGGCCCGTGGGCAGCGGGATCGCCCATTGCGCCTCGATCCGCGCGTATTCCGAATAGCCGCCGTCGCGGGTCTCGCTGAGGCCGCAGCCGGTGACCAGCACCGCATCGCCCTCGCGGAAGCCGATGGCGTCGGAGGCGACCACGTGCCCGGCGACGTCGATGCCGCCGACCAGCGGGAAGCTGCGCAGGATCTTGCCCTCGCCGGTGCCGGCAAGCGCGTCCTTGTAGTTCACGGACGAATAGGCCGTCTTGATGACGATCTCGCCGGGCGCGAGGTCGTCGATCGACACGTTTTCGAGCCCGCTGCGGTAGCCGCTGGCGTCGTTGTGGATGCGGAAGGCCTGGAAGTTGTTGGGCATGGACATGTCGGCGAACCTCTGGCGTCGGTGTCGCCATGATCGCATGCCGCCGCGTTCGCGATCATCCGGGATTGCCGCACTCATGCGAACTTCGAGTTCGTCATCCTCGCGCAAGTGAGGCCCCATCTTTCCGATGACGTCATCCCTTCTGCATGCGGCATCGGGAGGCTGGCATACCGCATCCTTCGCACACGCCGATGCGGAATTTCCGACATCCCGATATGGAGCGTCCGGCGATCATGCGGCCATGAAATCGCCCTGTGTCTACCTGCTCGCGAGTCGCCGCAACGGCACGTTGTATATCGGCGTCACGTCCGATCTGGTCGGGCGGGTCTGGCAGCATCGGCAGGGCCTGTATGCCGGATTCACGACGCGCCACGGCGTGCGGCGGCTGGTCTGGTTCGAATCGCACGAGACCATGGCAGAAGCCATCACGCGCGAGAAGGCGCTGGAGCACTGGCTGCGCGCGTGGAAGATCGCGCTGATCGAGGAGAAGAATCCGGATTGGGTCGATCTGTATCCGGGGGTGGTGAAATGGCAGGAGTCGGATTGAGTCGGCTTTGGAGGGACGGAGGAGTCGAGGGTTGGGTCCTCGCTTTCGCGAGGATGACGGCAATGAAACGATCTACCTGCAGCCGTGCTGTCTCGTCGAAGCCCGAAACGTTGGCTCAGCGCAGTTCCCGCCGCCGCTTCTCGTCCAGCCATTTGTCTGCCTGGGCCGGGACGTAGTTCCGCATCCAGTCGAACAGGACGCCGATGTCCTCGCCGTGCCACAGGTCATGGCGCTGTTCCGCATGCAGGAAGCGCTCCTCGACCATGCGGTCGATCATCCCGATCAGGGGCGCGTAGAAGCCGTCGACGTCGAGGAAGGCGCAGGGCTTGCGGCCGAGGCCGAGTTGGCGCCAGGTCAGCATCTCGAACATCTCGTCGAGCGTGCCGAAGCCGCCGGGCAGGGCGACGAAGGCGTCGGCGAGGTCGAACATCCGCGCCTTGCGTTCGTGCATGTTGGCGACGACCTCCAGCCGGGTCACGCCCTTGTGCGCGACCTCCCACTGCACGAGCTGTTCCGGGATGACGCCGATGACCTCGCCGCCGGCTTCCAGCACGGCGTCGGCGACGATGCCCATCAGGCCGACGTTGCCGCCGCCGTAGACCAGTTGCAGGCCTTCGCCGGCGATGCGCGTGCCCAGCGCCATCGCACGCTCGGCGTAGGCCGGCTTGCTGCCGGAGTTGGAACCGCAGTAGACGCAGATGGATTTCATGTCATGGGATTCGCGAGAGGATCAGTGATCGGATTGGAGCAGCATGATGCCGGACATGCGCTTGCCGGCCTCCTGCTTCTCCTTCGGTTGCAGCTTGCCGAGGAGGCTCCACAGCCAGGCATGGCGCATCTTGCGGTCGAGGCGGAACGATTCGGTCCACGACGAGCGCCATTCGATTTCGCGCCAGCCGAAGGGGGCGAAGAACCCGGTGCCGTCCGCCGGCCCGAACAGGAACGGGGCGTTCCCCGATGCCAGCGTCGGGGACCATTTCTTCTCGAGGAACTTCAGCAGCATCGGCGAGGCGAGATCGCTGAGCCACCAGCGCGCGCGCGCGACGTCGTGCAGATCGCGGGCGAGGGCGGCGACGTCGTCCGAGGGGAGATAGACCAGCAGGCCTTCGGTGATGACCAGTACGGGACCTTCGCGAGAGGCGTTGGCGAACAGTGCGCGACGCACGTCGGCCTCGCGCAGGTCGGCGGCGACGAAATCCAGCCGGCATTTCGGCGTTTCGTTCGCCATGTGCGCCGTGAAGTAGGCGAGCATGTCCGGCATGTCGACGTGGATCCAGCGCAGATCCGGCGGCAGGTCCATGCGGTACGGCCGCGCGTCGAGGCCGGCGGCGAGGTTCAGCACCGTGCGCGCGCCCTCGCGCACGCAGCGCGCGACGATCTCGTCCATCACCGCGGTGCGCACGATCATCGGCCACGCCATCGACGCGCCGTCCGGCATCTGGCGGACGATGGCCTCGCCGCGCTCGCCGCCGAGCCGGCGGGCGTAGGGGTCGCGGAAGATCGCATCGGGGCGTTCGCTTTCCATCGCGCGGTAGATCGCGACCCAAAGCGCGGTGTCGGAGACGTTGCGGATGGCGTTGGCGGGCGTGTCGGTCATGTCAGGCTCCGGTCGCGTTGCGGGTCAGCAGCCATTGCACGAGCAGCGTCCCGCCGAAGCCGGCGAGCGCAGCGAGGACGAATGCGGGCACGACGGCCATTCCCTGGCGCAGGGACACCGCCAGCACGACGAAGAAGGGCAGGCTGCCGAGCACGAACCACAGGATGCCCATCGCCATGTCGGCGACCTGCTTCGGGTCGCGGGTGTCGGTATACAACCAGGCGAGCACCAGCAGCGACGTGACCGGCAGCGACGCCACCAGCGCCCCTAGCATCCCGGGTCGGCGCGCCAGCACGCTCGCGAGCAGCACGATGGCGACGGTGATCGCGGCCTTGATCAGGAGTTGGGCGTTCATCGAGGGATGGTAGCGCAGCGGGGAATCCGGGAAACGAAATGCGGAACGCCAGGCGCGGGCCTGGCGTTCCGGGACAGCGTGGCGTTGGCCGTTAGGTCAATTCGCCTTGTGGATCGCGCGCTTGTGGACGGCCATCGCGGCATCGTGCACGGCTTCCGACAGCGACGGATGCGCGTGGCAGATGCGGGCGAGGTCGTCGGCCGAGCCGCTGAACTCCATGGTCAGCACGCCTTCGTGGACCAGTTCGGACACATTGGCGCCGACCAGGTGCATGCCGAGCACGCGATCGGTTTCGGCGTGCGCCAGCACCTTCACGAAGCCCGCCGGCTCGGCCATCGCGACCGCGCGGCCGACGGCGGCGAACGGGAAGCTGCCGGCCTTGTACGGGATGCCCTCGGCCTTGAGCTGCTCCTCGGTCTTGCCGACCCAGGCGATTTCCGGCTCGGTGTAGATGACCCACGGGATCGTGTCGAAGTTGACGTGGCCGGGCAGGCCGACGATCAGCTCGGCGACCGCGATGCCTTCCTCGAAGCCCTTGTGCGCCAGCATCGGGCCGCGCACGCAGTCGCCGACCGCCCACACGCCATCGACGCCCGTGTGGCAGTGTTCGTCGACCACGATGCGGCCGCGCTCGTCGAGCTGCACGCCGGTGCCGTCGGCCAGCAGGCCCTTGCTCGCGGCCTTGCGGCCCACGGCGACCAGCAGCTTGTCGAACACCGCGTTCTGCTCGCCCGAGGCGTCGGTGTAGGTCACGTGGACCTCGGTCGACTTGCCCTTCTTCCTGACCTCGGCCTTCGAGACCTTGGCGCCCAGCTTGATGTCGAGGCCCTGCTTCTTGAACTCGCGCGCGGCGACCTTCGCGGCTTCGGCGTCGGCGGCGGCGAGGAAGTCGGGCATCGCTTCGAGGATGACGACCTCGGAACCGAGGCGGTTCCAGACGCTGCCGAGTTCCAGGCCGATCACGCCGGCGCCGATCACGCCGAGGCGCTTGGGCACGGCTTCGAAATCGAGCGCGCCGACATTGTCGACGATGGCGTCGCCGTCGAACTTCGCGAACGGCAGCTCGATCGAGTCGGAACCGGCGGCGAGGATGACGTTGGTGCCCTTGAGTTCGATCTCCGAACCGTCGTGCTGCTTGACCTTCACGACATTGCCCGGCTGCAGCTGCGCGAAACCGTAGAAGGCAGTGATCTTGTTCGCCTTGAACAGTTGCGCGATGCCGCCGGTGAACTGCTTCACGATCTTGTCCTTGCGGCCGATCATGGTCGGGACGTCCATCTTCGCGTCCTTGAACGCGATGCCGTGGTCGGCGAACAGGTGGCCCATGTTCCAGAACTGGCGGGAGGAATCGAGCAGCGCCTTCGACGGGATGCAGCCCACGCGCAGGCAGGTGCCGCCGAGGGCGGGCTTGCCGTCCTTGCCGAGGGCAGCGTCGATGCAGGCGGTCTTCATGCCGAGCTGGGCGGCGCGGATCGCGGCGTGGTAGCCGGCCGGGCCGGCGCCGATGACGACGACGTCGAAAACCTGCTGTTGGGGGGCTTGTTGTTCGCTCATGGCATTCGTTCCTGTGGCTTCGAAGCGCGAAGCCCCTCGTCGGCGAGGGGCTTCGGGGCGGGCGTGCTTACATGCCCAGCAGCATGCGGTGCGGGTTCTCGAGCTGGTTCTTGATGTCGACCAGGAACAGCACCGCGTCCTTGCCGTCGATGATGC
>JAEWNA010000019.1 GCA_023392975.1 Pseudomonadota bacterium
CCCCGGACGCCGTCGCCGCGGGGGTCGCTCCCGCCACGGCGTCGCCCGGGGCGGCACCGACCACCGCCGGCGGCTGCGGCAGGGCCCGGCCCGCCCGCCACTGCGCGGTCTGCTCGCGCATCACCAGCGCGGCCTCCTCGGGCGAGTAGCGATCGATGCCGGCGGCATCGGGAATGCGCAGCACCGCCCCGGCGCGGAGCCGGTTGGCGTTGCCGTCGATGAAGGCCTCGGGGTTGGCGCGCAGCAGCGCGACCAAGGTCTGGTCGAGGGTATGGCCGCCGCCGAGGCTCGCCGCGATGCCGCTCAGGGTCTCGCCGCGCTTGACCTCGCGGGTCTGCGCATCGGACACCACCTCGATCGGGGCGGCGGCCGCGACTTCGCTTTCCGCGGGCGGCGGCAGCGGCACCGGGACCGGCGCTCTGGCCTGCAGCACGTCGGGCTCGGGTTTGGGCACCGGTGGCGGAACCGGTTTGTCGGCCGGCAGCGGCACCGGCTTGGGCGCCTCGGCGGTGAGCGGATTCTCGGGCTCCGGCGCCGGTTCCGGCGGACGGATCACCACGTCGACCGGATCGACCGTGGCCTCCTGGATCGGGGGCTGCGCCGGCGCGGCGGCCGTCTGCGGCGTATCGATCAGCGCGGAGTATTCGCGGACCAGCCGGCCCTGGCCCCAGTCGACCTCCAGCAGGAAGGTCAGCAGCGGCTGCGCCACCGGGGCGGCGCTGGTGACCCGGACCACGGGCCGGCCGCGGGCGTCGAGGGCCACCGCGAACTGCAGGTCGGAGACGATGCCCGCCGGCGGCGCGAGGCCGACGCGGGCGAAGGTTTCCGGCGACGCGAGCCGGGCCTGGAGGGCCTCCAGCTCGGTCGGATCGGCGGAAATGATCGGGATCTCGGCCAGCAGCGGCTGGTCGCGCTGCGAGAGCACGTTGATCTGGCCCAGCCCGAGCGCCCACGCCGGCGCCGCCGCGAAGGCGAACGCCAGTGCGAGTAGCGCGCTAACTGTGATCCGCAAGTGATTGATCACGCTCGTCCCCTGACACGACCCGGAGACTGTAGCCGGGTCTCCGGGTCCGGTGCAACGTCGATCCTCAGCCTTCCGCGGCCACCAGCTCGGCGATCTGCACCGCATTCAGGGCCGCGCCCTTGCGGATGTTGTCGGACACCACCCACAGGTTGACCGCCTGCGGATGCGACAGATCGTCGCGGATGCGGCCGACGTAGACCGGGTCTCGGCCCGAGGCGTGGGTGACCGGGGTCGGATAGCCGCCGGCCTTGCGCTCGTCCACCACTTCCACGCCCGGTGAGCGTTCCAGCAGCGCGCGGACCTCGTCGGCGGTGATCTTCCCGCGGGTCTCGACGTTCACCGCCTCGGAATGGCCGTAGAACACCGGCACGCGCACCGCGGTCGGGTTCACCTGGATGCTGTCGTCGCCGAGGATCTTCCGGGTCTCCCAGACCAGCTTCATCTCCTCCTTGGTGAAGCCGTTGTCGAGGAAGTCGTCGATGTGGGGGATCAGGTTGAAGGCGATCTGCGCCTGGAAGCGCTTGGGCTCGATGTCCTGGAAGTTCAGCAGGTCGGCGGTCTGCCGGCCCAGTTCCTCCAGGCCCGAACGGCCGGCGCCGGACACCGACTGGTAGGTCGCGACGTTGATGCGCGAGATGCCGACCTTGCGGTGGATCGGGCCCACCGCGACCATCATCTGCATGGTCGAGCAATTGGGATTCGCGATGATGCCGCGCGGACGCTGCTTCGCCGCCTCCGGGTTCACTTCGCTGACCACCAGCGGCACGTCGTCGTCGTAGCGGAAGGCGGACGAGTTGTCGATCACCACCGCACCGGCGGCGGCGAACTTCGGCCCGTATTCCTTCGAGATCGAACCGCCGGCCGAGAACAACGCGATGTCGACGCCGGCCGGGTCGAAGGTCGCGAGGTCGCGCACCATCACCTCGTCGTCGCCGAACTTCACGTACTCGCCGGCCGAACGCTCGCTCGCGAGCGCCACGATCTCGCCGACCGGGAACTTGCGCTCGGCGAGGATCGACAGCATCACCTCGCCCACGGCGCCCGTCGCGCCGACCACTGCCACCTTGAATTGCCTGCTCATGCTGGTTTCACCTGGGAATGTGGGGATGCAGGAGCGACGTGCGTCGCGCTGGCGGCCTCGAAGGCATCCGGTCGCGCCTCCGGCGCTCCTGCGGGTATGGAATTTCGCTGCGTGTGACGTCCTGTCTCGCTGCGGCGCGTCGCTGCCCGTGGGGGCGAACTGGCGGCGCGCCGCTATCGTTTCGTGTCGGGAGGCGGCGTCGAGCCGGGGATGCGCGGGAAGACCTCGCCCACGTCGCCGCACTGCGCGCGGTGGCGCAACGCCTGGTCCATCAGCACCAGCGCCATCATCGCCTCGCAAATGGGCGTGGCGCGGATGCCGACGCAGGGGTCGTGGCGGCCGGTGGTCACCACCTCGACCTCCTCGCCCCGCACGTTCAGGCCGCGCCCGGGCAGGCGCAGGCTGGAGGTGGGCTTGAAGGCGACCGAGCACACCACCTGCTGGCCGCTGCTGATGCCGCCGAGGATGCCGCCGGCATGGTTCGACAGGAAACCCTCGCGGGTCATCTCGTCGCGATGGAACGAACCCTTCTGCGCGACCGAGGCGAAGCCGTCACCGATCTCCACGCCCTTCACGGCGTTGATCGACATCATCGCCGCGGCGAGGTCGCCGTCGAGCTTGCCGTAGATCGGTTCGCCCCAGCCCGGCGGGACGCCATCGGCCACGACGGTGACGCGCGCGCCGACCGAATCGCCGGACTTGCGCAGCGCGTCCATGTAGGTTTCGAGCGCCGGCACCTGGGCGTCGATCGGCCAGAAGAACGGATTGGTCTCGACCACGTCCCAGTCGAACGCGCCGAGCGCGCTGTCGGGCAGGATCTCGCCGAGTTGCGACAGGTGCCCGCGCACGACCACGCCGTGGCGCTCGGCCAGCCACTTCTTGGCGATGACGCCGGCGGCGACGCGCATCGTGGTCTCTCGCGCGCTGCTGCGCCCGCCGCCGCGCGGGTCGCGGTGGCCGTACTTCTGCCAGTAGGTGTAATCGGCATGCGCCGGGCGGAACTGCGCGGCGATGTCGCCGTAGTCCTTGCTGCGCGCGTCGGTGTTGCGGATCAGCAGCGCGATCGGCGTGCCGGTGGTGCGGCCCTCGTAAACGCCGCTGAGGATCTCGATCGCGTCGGTCTCGCGCCGCTGCGAGGTGTGGCGGCTGCGGCCGGTGGCGCGCCGTTCGAGGTCGTGCGCGAATTCATCTTCCGCAATCGCCAGCCCGGGCGGGCAGCCGTCGATCACGCAGCCGATCGCCGGCCCGTGCGATTCGCCGAAGGTGGTGACGCGGAGCAGATGACCGAAGGAGTTGCTCACGCGCGGCGCCCTCAGAACAGGCCGGAGGCTGCCGCCGCGGCGGGCGCGCCGCCACGCAGCGCAGGATCGCGGGCATCGGCGAGTTGGCGGATGCGGGCGTTGTAGGTCACCAGGTCGCGGCATTCGGCGACGAACACGCCCATCTGCCCGACCTTGAACTCGACCCACGCCAGCGGCAGTTCCGGCAGCAGCCGCGACAGCGCGCGTTCGGACTCGCCGACCTCGCAGATCAGCAGGCCGTCCTCGGTGAGGTGCAGCGGGGCGTCGCGCAGGATGCGCAGCGCCAGGTCCAGGCCGTCGTCGCCGGCGCGCAGGCCCAGTTCGGGCTCGTGCGAATACTCCCGCGGCAGCGCGTCGGTCTCGTCGTTGGTGACGTAGGGCGGATTGGTGACGATCAGGTCGTAGTGTTCGCCCTGCAGGCCGGCGAACAGGTCCGACTTCAGGAAGCGGACGTTGTCGGCGTGCAGGCGGGCCTTGTTCTCGGCCGACAGCGCCAGCGCGTCGTCGCTGATGTCGACGCCGTCGACGTGCCAGTCGGGGTTGTGGTGGCCCATCGCGATCGCGATGCAGCCGGAGCCGGTGCACAGGTCCAGCGCGCGGCGCACGTCGCGGCCGCCGAGCCAGGGCTCGAAGCCGGCCTCGATGAGTTCGGCGATCGGCGAACGCGGCACCAGCGCGCGCGAGTCGGTCTTGAAGCTCAGGCCGGCGAACCAGGCCTCGCCGGTCAGGTACGCGGCCGGGATGCGCTCCTCGATCCGGCGCAGGAAGAGCTTGAGCACGTCTTCCTTCTCCGCCAACGTCACCCGCGACTGGCCGTAGACCGGCGGCAGGTCGTGCGGCAGGTGCAGGGCGTGGAGGACGAGCTGGGTCGCTTCGTCGAGCGCGTTGTCGTAACTGTGGCCGAAGGTCAGTCCGGCCGCGTTGAAACGGCTGGCGCCATACCGGATCAGGTCGATGATCGTCTGCAACTCGTCGGTCATGGCGGTGCGCGGGGGCGTCGGCGTTTCGGGAAGGACCGCGAAGTATAGCGGTCGCAGGGTTATCATGACCGGGTTTTTCGGCCGCCCGGGCACCCGACGCATGTTCAACCGCACCACCCTGCTGATCCTGATCGTCGCGCTGGCGACCGCGGCCGGCCTCGTCGCCGCCGAGTTCGCGTTCCGGCCGAAGACGCCCGCCGGCCCCGCGCTGCAGACGGTGCGCCTGCTCGATACCCCGCGCACGCTGCCGCCGTTCACCCTGCAGCAGACCGATCACACCCAGCTGCAGGCGGGCGAACTGCACGGCCACTGGACGCTGGTCTTCATCGGCTTCACGTTCTGCCCCGACGTGTGCCCGACCGCGCTCGGCGAACTGGCCCAGGCGCAGAAGCGCTGGGAGACGCTGCCCGAGACCACCCGGCCGCGGGTGCTGTTCGTGTCGGTCGATCCCGAGCGCGACACGCTCGACCGCCTCGGCGAGTACGCCCACGGCTTCCACAAGGACACGCTGGCGGCCACCGCCGACATCCCGACGCTGGAGAACTTCACCCGCTCGCTGTCGCTGGTGTTCGCCAAGGTCCCGCTGGGCGACGGCGCGCCGGCCGACCAGTACACCATCGACC
>JAEWNA010000022.1 GCA_023392975.1 Pseudomonadota bacterium
GCCTCGCGCGACGCCGCGCTGCGCGAGGCCGCCGACGTGGCGATGGCGCGGGCCGTCGACGCGATGGTGGCCTACCGTGCCGCCGAAGCGGCCGCGACCGATGCGTTCGATGCCGCGAACCTCGATCGCCCCGACATGCCGCCACCGCGCGTGCCCGCCGTTTGCGCCTTGCCGCCGCCGCGCGCGCCCGGTCTGCCGAGGGACGTGAAGCCGGGGCAGGGGCTGGGCGTCGTGGTCGGCGATCCGAAGGCCGACCTGCGGTTCTCCGGGGTTCGCGTCGATTTCGAATTCAGCGATGGCCACCACGAGGCGCGCGTGACCAACCGCGGCGGCTGGGCGCTGTTGCGGCCACGACCCGGCGCCACGCTGCGCCGGATCGTGCTGGGCGACGCGGAGGCCGGGGACGGCAACGACGGCGAGGGCCGCCTGCCGCTGGTCGCGCAGACCTTCGACGTTGATCCCGTGCAGGGCGACGTCATCATGATCGCGCTCGACAGCGCACGGCTGGTGCCGCCGATGTTCGACACGATGACGCTGCGCATCGACGGCGATGCGCTGGTGCCGACCTGGCCCGATGGCGACGAACGGGGACGCTATGTCCGTGAATGAAGGCACGCCAGCGTTCACCGCCGTCGACCACGCGATGATGGCGCAGGCGCTGCGGCTGGCCGAGCGCGGTGCCTACACCACGAAACCCAACCCGATGGTCGGCTGCGTGATCGCGCAGGGCGAGGCGGTGGTCGGCGAAGGCTGGCACCGGCGCGCCGGCGGCCCGCACGCCGAAGTCTTCGCGCTGGAGGCCGCCGGGGAACGCGCCCGCGGCGCCACCGCCTACGTCACGCTCGAACCCTGCGCGCACACCGGCCGCACCGGCCCATGCGCCGATGCGCTGATCGCCGCCGGCGTCGCGCGCGTGGTCGCGGCGATGCGCGACCCGTTCCCGCAGGTCGACGGCGCCGGCTTCGACACGCTGCGCGCGGCCGGCATTGCGGTCGAGCACGGGCTGATGGCAGGCCCGGCGCGGCGGTTGAATCACGGATTCCTGTCGCGCGTCGAGCGCCGGCGTCCGTGGGTGCGGGTGAAGCTCGCGACCAGCCTCGACGGCCGCACCGCGCTCGCCAACGGCGATTCGAAGTGGATCAGCGGCGAAGCCTCGCGGCGCGACGTGATGCATTGGCGCGCCCGCGCCGGCGCCCTGCTCACCGGTGCCGGCACCGTGCTGGCCGACGATCCCCGCCTGACCGTGCGTTTCGACCAGGACGACCCGCCGGACTTCGTGCCGCCGCTGCGCGTGGTGCTCGATCCGGGCCTGGCGACGGTCGCGCGCAGCCGCATCCGCGAGGGCGATGCGCCGACGCTGTACGTCCACGCGCCCGACGCCAAGCCGCCGCGCGGCGTGGACATCGCCCGCACGGCGGTGCCGATCCGCGCCGGCATGCTCGACCTGGCCGCCGTGCTGCAGACGCTGGCCGCCCGCGAGGTGAACGAAGTGCAGGTCGAGGCCGGCGCCACGCTCGCCGGCGCGCTGCTGCGCGCGGAACTCGTCGACGAAGTGCTGCTGTACGTCGCCCCGATCCTGCTCGGCGGCGACGCGCGACCGTTGTTCGATGGCCTGCACATCGAGGACATGGCGCAGAGGCTGTCGCTGCGCGTGGTGGAAACGCGCCATCTCGGCGACGACCTGCGGCTGCTGCTGCGCCCGGAGCGCGGCGCGTGAGCGACGCCGGGTTCGCCGACCATTTCTCCACCGTCGCGTCGCGGTACGCCGCCGCGCGGCCGACCTATCCGCAGGCGCTGTTCGACTGGATCGCCATGCTCGCGCCTGCCCGTGATCGTGCATGGGAGGCCGGCTGCGGCAGCGGCCAGGCCACGCGCGGGCTGGCGTCGGTCTTCGGCGAGGTCTATGCCACCGATCCCAGCGCCGCGCAGATCGCGCAGGCGCCGGCGATGGAGAACGTGCGCTTCGCCGCCGAGCCCGGGGAGCGCTGCAGCCTGCCGGACGCCAGCGTCGACGCCGTCTGCGTCGCCCAGGCCCTGCACTGGTTCGATCGCCCGGCCTTCTTCGCCGAAGCGGCGCGGGTGCTGCGACCGGGCGGCGTGGTGGTGGCCTGGGGCTACCAGGACATCGACGTCGGCGATGCGCTGCGCGATGCGGTCGGCGCGTTCTCGGCGCGCATCCGCGATGCCTGGCCGGCGGAGCGCTTCCTGGTCGACCGCGCCTACATCGACCTCGCGCCGTTCTTCGCGAAGCCGCCGTTCGCGCCGATCGGCATCGGGAACGAAGCGCCGGCGCTGCCGGTGCACGAGATCGCCGTCGACTGGCCGCTGGTGCGCCTGCTCGACTATTTCTCCAGCTATTCCGCGGTCAAGCGCTACCGCGAGGCGCACGGCGTCGACCCGGTCGCGCTGCACGGCTGGGCCATCGCCGCCGCCTGGGGCGATGCCCCGACGCGTCGCCTGCGCTGGCCGCTGTTCGCGCTCGCGGCGCGCAGGGCCTGACGCCCGGGCGTCGCGCGCCGGCATTCCCCGGAATTTCCCGGCATTCCCCTCGTGGGACGACCCATTCCGCGGCCTCGCGGGCCCCGGCTGGTAGAATCGCGGCCATCTTCAGGGCGGGGTGGAAGTCCCCACCGGCGGTAGGCGCGGCAGGGTCCGTGCGAGCCCGCGAGCGCTCCCGGTCCCGCCGGGAGGTCAGCAGACCTGGTCGAATGCCGGGGCCGACGGTCACAGTCCGGATGCAAGAAGACGACACGCAGCCGCGTCCGCGCGGCGCTGCGTCGTTCCGCCTTGGACCCACGCAACCCGAGGCGATCCATGTTCACAGGTTTGATCCAGGCGGTCGGCACGCTGTCGCATCGCGAACTCCGGGGCGGCGACGCGCGACTGCGCATCGGCGTCGGCGGCCTGCCGTTCGGCGACGTCGCGCTGGGCGAAAGCATCGCGGTGAACGGCGTCTGCCTGACCGTGATCGAGTTCGATGCCGCGTCGTTCGCGGTCGACGCCTCCACCGAGACGCTGGGGCTGACCACGCTCGGCGGCCTCGCCATCGGCGCGCCGGTGAACCTCGAACGCGCGATGCTGCCGACCGACCGGCTCGGCGGACACCTGGTCAGCGGCCACGTCGACGGCGTCGGCCGCGTGCGCGACGTGCAGCCGGATGCGCGCGCGCAGCGCTGGCGTTTTTCCGCTCCCGCGGCGCTGCTGAAGTACATCGCGACCAAGGGCTCGATCTGCGTCGACGGCGTCAGCCTGACGGTGAACGGCGTCGACGACGCCGGCTTCGAGGTCGCGCTGATCCCGCACACGGTGGCGCACACTGCGTTCGCCGAAACGCAGGTCGGCGATCCGGTGAACCTCGAAGTCGACCTGGTCGCGCGCTACGTCGAGCGCCTGCTGGCGGCGAGGGACGCGGCATGAGTTTCGCGAGCATCCCCGAACTGCTGGACGAACTGCGCGCCGGCCGCATGGTGGTCATCGTCGACGACGAGGACCGCGAGAACGAGGGCGACCTGATCATGGCCGCCGAACTGGTGCGGCCGCAGGACATCAACTTCATGGTCACGCACGCGCGCGGACTGGTGTGCCTGTCGCTCACGCGCGAGCGCTGCCGCCAGCTCGGCCTGCCGCCGATGGTGCGCGACAACACCTCGCCGCACCACACCAACTTCACCGTGAGCATCGAGGCCGCCGAGGGCGTGACCACCGGCATCAGCGCCTACGACCGCGCCCATACCGTGCGGACGGCCGTGCGTCCCGATGCGAAGCCGCACGACCTGTCGCAGCCGGGGCACATCTTCCCGCTGATGGCGCAGCCCGGCGGCGTGCTCACCCGCGCCGGCCACACCGAGGCCGCGAGCGACCTGTCGCTGCTGGCCGGCTTCGAGCCCGCCGGCGTGCTGGTCGAGATCCTCAATGCCGACGGCACCATGGCGCGGCGCCCCGAACTGGAGGTCTTCGCCCGCGAGCACGGCCTGAAGATGGGCTCGATCGAGGCGCTGATCCGCCACCGGCTCGCCACCGAGCACACGGTCGAGCGCGTCGACGTGCGCGAGATCGAGACCGAGCACGGCCCGTTCCGCCTGCACACCTACCGCGACCGCATCGGCCACGGCCTGCATTTCGCGCTGCTGCGTGGCGAGCCCGACCCGACGACGCCGACGCTGGTCCGCGTGCACATGCAGAACCCGCTGGCCGACGCGCTGCACTGGCGCCGCGCCGATTTCGGCCCGGCCGTGGGCGACGTGCTGGCGCGGATCGTCGCCGAGGGGCGCGGGGCGCTGGTCCTGCTGGGCGAGCCGCAGGGCGCGGATGCGCTGCTGGCCCGCATCCGCGAGCAGCCCGAACTGCCGGCCCGTGGCGGCGCGATGGCCGAATGGCGCCGCAATGGCGCTGGCAGCCAGATCCTGGCCGACCTCGGCCTCGGTCGGCTGCGGGTGCTGGGCACCCCGCGCAAGCAGGTCGGCCTGGCCGGGTTCGGGCTGGAAGTGGTGGAGTACGTGGCGCTCTATCAGGCTGTTGAAAAACAGCCTGATAGCGCGGCCAAGGAGGGCCGCGACGACGAAGCAAGCGCATAAGCGCTTGATTCGTCGCGAGCCAGTCCGGGCCCGTACCGGGCTGGCGACATGAAAAACGATCTGGATGATCGTTTTTCAACAACCTGCCAGCGACCCCCTCCCGACCTCCCCCTGCGCTGCGCGCAAGGGGAGGGGCAACGCGGCCGCCGTGCGTCTCCCTGCCTTTCTCGACGACGGAGGGCAGGGCCAGCCTTCTCCCTCCCTTTCGCCACCGGCGAAGGGGAAGGCCGGGAGGGGGAAGCGGCGCCAGACGGCGTAGGGACGTCCCGGTGTCTCGCACGTCCCACCGTGCCGCGAAGGCCGCGTTCCCGTCGGATCGACGGCCGGCCCGGTCCGCTGACCGCCGCACCCGCCGCACCCGCCGCGGGCGCCGTCCGCCGTCCGGCTACAATGGCCGGCCACGACCGCCTGTCCGAGTCCCCGCATGCCCCATTTCGAAGGCGATCTGCGCGCCCCCGCCGGCGCCCGTTTCGCGATCCTCGCCAGTCGCTGGAACCCGCGCGTGACCGAACAGCTGGTCGCCGGCGCGAAGCAGGCGTTCGTCGCCAACGGCGTCGCCGAGGACGCGATCGACGTGATCCGCGTGCCGGGCGCATGGGAGCTGCCGATCACCGCGGCCCGCCTGGCCGCCGCCGGCGGGCATGTCGGCATCGTCGCGCTCGGCTGCGTCGTCCGCGGCGACACCCGCCACTACGAACAGGTCGCCGACGGCTGCTCCGAGGCGCTGATGCGCGTCGCCCTCGACTTCGGCCTGCCGGTCGCCAATGGCGTGCTGGCGGTCGATCGCTACGAGGACGCCGAGGCCCGCGCCGGCGGCAACCACGGCAACAAGGGCGAGGAAGCCGCGCTGGTCGCGATCGAGATGGCGAACCTGCTGGAGAAGCTGGCATGAGCAAGCATCACCGCCGTCAGGATGGCGTCGATCCGGTGCTGCGCACCCGCGCGCGCCGTCGGGCGCTGCAGGCCGTCTACGCCTGGCAACTCTCCGGCGCCAGCGCGCGCGACATCGTCACCCAGTTCGCGCACGAGCAGGCCCGCGAGATCGCCGATCTCGCCTACTTCGAGGATCTCGTCCACGGCGTCGAGACCCACCGCGGGACGCTCGACGCCGCGCTCGCGCCGCACCTCGACCGCGGCATCGACGAGGTCGACCCGATCGAACGTGCCGCGCTGCGCATCGCCGCCTACGAATTCGCCCACCGCCAGGACGTGCCGTACCGTGTCGTCATCAACGAGGCGCTGGAGTCGGTGAAGCGCTTCGGTTCCGAGCACGGCCACACCTACGTCAACGGCGTGCTGGATCATCTCGCCGCGGAGCTGCGCAGCGTCGAGATGCGGGCGTCGAAGGCGAAGTAAGCATGGGCGGGTTCGCCGAACTCGAACGGTTCGAAGCACGATTCGAGCGATGGTCGGAAGCGGAACTGCTGGAGTGGCGGCGCTATTGGCTGGCGCATGCCGGCACGTTGAGGTCAGACGCGCGGAAGTCGGCGATGAAGCGGATCCACCGTATCGATCGACGCATCCGGGACATCAGGTCCGACGCCTGATTGGCGCATTGGTGTCGTGCATGGCCCGGTAGAGCGGCCTGACCAGTCTTCGGCTGTTGAAGGTCAGGTCGCTGCTCTTCCCATCGTCAAAAAGCAGCGGCCTGAAGGCCGTTCTACCGTGGCAATCCCGCGCTCGTCGCGTCGCATGCGCTGCCGGATGCGCTGCATGCCATCGAATGGCTTGGGCTCACTCCTCGCTGACGCCCGGAATGCGCCCATCCGCGCCGCGGATGCCCGGCGCGACGCTCTGCCACCATGCCATCTGCTCGGGGTCTTCGAGGAACTGCGCGTAGGACAGGTCGGCGACACTGTCCAGTGCGTAGTCGGGCCGCGCCTCGGCCAGCATCGCCGCCATCGCGCGCAGCAGCGGCAGTTCGGGGACGTCATGCTCGACGAACAGGAACTGCCCGGCCTGGTTGATCTCGATGAAATGCAGGCCGCCGTCGGCGTCGCCGACGAGATCGACGCAGCCGAACACCAGCCCCATCGTGTCCATCAGCCGGCGCAGGCCGGTCGCCCAGTCGTCGGGCAACGCGAACGGGCGGCTGCGGGTGCGATCGCCGATCGATGCCGCGCGCCAGTCGACCACGCCGTCGCCGTCGTCTGGCGCGTCCAGACGCACGGCGAACTGACGATGGCCGATGATCGTCACCCGCACGTCGAACGTCTTGTCGACGCAGGCCTGGTAGATGCCCGGGCACAGCCGCAGGCTGGCGTCGTCGCGCAGCGCTTCGGCATCGACGGTGCGCGCGTAGGTGCTGAACATGCGGCCGTCGCCGTCGCGCCAGCTGTGGGTGGCGAACGGTTTGTAGACGATGCGGCCATGCGCGTCGCGGAACCGGCGGATTTCATCCGGATCGGACGACAGCAGCGTCGACGGGAAGCGCAGGCCGCAGCGTTGCGCGGCCTGCAGCTGGCGCAGCTTGTTCTCGGCGTCGCGCGCGCGGTCGGGCGCGTTCGCCCAGAACACGTCGCCCGCAGACGTGGCGGTGGCGTGCGCGTTCTCGACGAAGCGCTTCCACTCGTCCTGCACGAACGCGCGGTCGGCTTCGGCGACATGAGGGAAATCGTGCGGCAGGCGCGGACGCCGGAACCACACGCTGGAGGTTCGCGCCGGATCGATCCCGCCGGAGACACGCAGGCCATGCGTGTCGTCGGCATGCAGCGACAGTGGTGTCATCGCCGGGTCGGCGAAGGTCTTCGCCCAGACCGGGCGCAGGCCGCTGCGTTGCAGCACCCAGCACACCGCGGCGGCGTGCACGTCGTGTGCGAAGCCGGAGAGGATCAGCGGCTGCTTCGCGCCGATGGCGCGGTCGGGACGGGAGGTCGGCATGCGTGCTCCATCGCGGCGAACCGGCGGCAGGGAACGGGACACGAAAACGCCGCGCCCCTCGCGGCGGCGCGGCGTTGCGGCGACGGCGCGAAGCGCGCGCCGTTCCGCGGGCGGATCAGACGGTGGTGCCCGGATCGGCCGGATCGTCGCCGTTGGGGCCGGTGGCGTGGGTGGTGATCGGAATGCGGCCACCGGCGATCTTCTCGATCTCCTGCGGCGACAGTTCGCGCGCGACCGTGCGGCCGAGCGGACGGGCGACATCCCGGGACTGATCCTCGAACTTCGACATTGCGGTACTCCTTGATCTTCCTGAGGGTGACGACGACGGGGTGGCTGTCGTCGCATGGCGGTGCGCATCTTGCCTGTCTCGGCACCGGCACCGGACGCGGGGGCGTCCGGCACGCTTCGAGTCTAGTCAATCGCTCGCGGGGGCGGTGTTAACTTCCCGTGAGACCTCGCGGCCGGCACCCGCGGCGGTCGGCTCCCGTTCCGGAAGATGAGCGGCGTACGCCGCCTGCGAGAACGCCTGCACACGGCCGTCGCGCAGCAGCAGCACGCGGTCGGCGCTGCGGATGGTCTCGGGGCGGTGGGCGATGATCAGCCGGGTGACGCGCATCGCCGCGATCTCGTCGTTGATCCGTCGTTCGCGCGCCACGTCGAGATGGCTGGTGGCTTCGTCCAGCAGCAGGAAATCGGGTTCGCGGAACAGCGCCCGCGCGAGCAGGAGGCGCTGCTTCTGGCCGCCCGACAGCGCCGAGCCCATGTCGCCGACCAGCGTCTCGTAGCCCATCGGCATCGCGACGATGTCCTCGTGGATGCCGGCCCGGCGCGCGGCGGCGGCGATGGCGTCCGGCGTCGCATCGCCGTCGAAGAAGGCGATGTTGTCGGCGATCGAACCCGCGAACAGCGCATCGTCCTGCATCACCGCGCCGACCCGCGCCCGGAACGCCGCCAGGCCGTAGCGGGCGAGATCGACGCCGCCGATGCGGATCGTGCCTTCCTCGGCCGGCAGCAGGCCGAGCAGCAGTTTCGCGAGCGTGGTCTTGCCTGCGCCCGAAGGGCCGACGATCGCCACCGATTCGCCGGCGGCGATGCGGAAGCTGCACTCGCGCACGATCCACGGCTCGTCCTCGGCGTAACGGAAGCCGAGGCCTTCGACCTCGATCGACGCCTCGGGCACCGGGCCGTCGTAGTCGCCGCCCGTGTCGCGCTCCGGCGCCTGCAGCGCGATGTCGGCGATCCGCCGCGCATGCACGCCGAGCAGGCGCAGGTCGACCGCCTTGTCGATCAGCGCACCGGCGCGGGCGGCGAACATGTCGGCGTAGGCCACGCACAGCACCAGCGTGCCCGCGGTCATCCGTCCGTCCAGCGCCAGCCGCGCGCCCAGCCAGATCAGCAGCACGCGCAGTGCGCCGAACAGCAGCCGCGACAGCGCGGCGAAGTCGCCGGCGTTGCGGCGCACGGCCGCGTCCTGGCGCGCGGCGTCGTGGGCGGTGTTGGCGAGGCGCGCGCGACGCTCGGCCTCGCGCCCGGCCAAGCGGATCGCCTGCACGCCGTGGATCGATTCGATCAGCAGCGACTGCTGCTTCGCCACGGCGATCAGGTGATCTTCCTTCAGCCGACGCAGCCGGCGCAGGCCGAGGCCGCGCAGCAGCGCGTAGACGCCGAACCCCAGCAGGGTCCACAGCGCCAGCGTCGGCGAATAGACCAGCAGCAGCGCGAGCACCAGCAGCGCGGTGAGACCGTCGAGCAGGGCTTCGACGAAGCTTCCGCTGAGCGTCTGCTGCACGGTCTGCACCGACAGGAAGCGCGACAGGACTTCGCCGACGCTGCGTCGGGCGAAGTAGGTCAGCGGCAGCCGCAGCAGATGGCCGCCGAGATGCGTGGACCACTGCGCCTCGAACGCGGCGGCGATGTCGGCGACGACGCGGCCGCGGATCGCCGCGGTCGCCGCCTGGAACACGACCGCGGCGAGGAAGGCGAGGGCGACCAGGCCGAGCAGGTCGCGATCGGCGGACACGAGCACCCGGTCGATCACCCATTGCATCGACATCGGCAGCAGCAGCGTGAACAGCTCCAGCGCCAGCGCCAGCGAGAACACCTGCAGCAGTGCGCGCCGCCCGCCTTCGATGCGACCGACCAGCGCACGCAGGCGCAGCGGCTCGCGCGCCTGCACCGGGCGGAACGCGTCGATCGGCGTCAGCTCCAGCGCGATGCCGGTGAAATGCCGGCCCAGCTCGGCCAGCGACATCCGGACCGCGCCGCGCGCCGGATCGTGCAGGTCGACGTGGTCGCGTCCGACGCGCGCGAGCACGACGAAGTGGTTCATGTCCCAGTGCAGGACGCAGGGCAGCCGCAGGTCGCGCAGCTGTTCGGGCTCGGTGCGCAGAGGCCGCGCGGCGAGATCGAGGCGGTCGGCGATGGCGATCAGCCGGGACAGCGTGGCGCCCTTGATCGACACCGGGAACCGGCGGCGCAGGCCGGCGAGGTCGACGTCGTGGCCGTGGAAGGCGGCGATCATGGTCAGGCAGGCCAGCCCGCATTCGGCGATCTCATCCTGCCGCACCACCGGCAGCACGCCGCGGCGCGCGCTCATGCGCCGGATCCGCCGCGCTGCGCGGGGAAGAACACCGCTTCGTAGAGGCGCTGGCGTTCGAGCACGAGATCGGCGTCGACCCGCATGCCGGCGCGCAGCGGCAGCGCGGGCATGCCGGCGCGCGGGGCCGGCGGATCGGGTGCAACCAGCACCCGCCATCGGGATTCGTCGCCCCCGCCGCGGTCCGCCGCCGCGGGCGGCATGATCGCGACCACGCGTCCGAAGCGGACGCCGTCGCGGCGATACGGAAAGGCCGCGTAGCGCAGCACCACCGGCGTGCCGGGAGCGATGCGGCCGATGTCCGCCTCGGCCACGCGCAATTCCACGCGCAGTTGGCCGGAAGCGGACGACACCAGTTCGCCCGCCGCATGCACCTGCCGCGTGACGTGTCCGAACGCGAGGAACAGCGCAATGCAGGCGACCAGCGCCAGCGCGAGCAGCGTGGCCGGCCAGGCGATCCGCGGCGAGGGCAGGCGCGTGGTACCGAGCCATGCCTCGGCGCGGGCGCGGCTCACCTCGGGCCTGAACAGCGCGTCCGTCATCCTGCGTCTCCTCGCGCCGCCGCGGGGGCGGCGGGCATCTCCATGGTTCCAGAAAGCCCGCAGGCCGCCAACCCGGCCCATGGCGGCGCGGAAGCCGTGGATCGTTGCGGCTGTGTCACCATGCGCGCTTTCCGGCTTTCGTCCGTTTCCCCGTGCATCGCATGTCCGCGCCGTCGTCCGAATTCGACCTCATCGCCCGCCTGCGCCGCCGCGTCGCCACGCGCGACGACGTGGTGCTCGGCATCGGCGACGACGCGGCGATCCTGCGCCTGCCGCCCGGTCGCGACCTGGTGGTCGCGATGGATACGCTCAACGCCGGCGTGCATTTCCCGGAAGACACCGCGGCGGCCGATCTCGGCTGGAAGGCGCTGGCGGTGAACCTCTCCGACCTCGCCGCGATGGCCGCGACACCGGCGTGGTGCACGCTGTCGCTCTCGCTGCCTGCGGCCGATGCGGCGTGGCTCGACGCGTTCCTCGACGGCTTCCTCGACCTCGCCGCGCGTCACGAGGTGGCGCTGGTGGGCGGCGACACCACGCGCGGCCCGCTGTCGGTCTGCGTGACCGCGCACGGCCATGTCGCGCCGCGTGGCGCGCTGCGACGCGACGCAGCGCGTGTCGGCGACGACGTCTGGGTCACCGGCGTGCTCGGCGACGCCGCCGGCGCGTTGCGGCAGTGGCGGGCGAGCGAGGCGGTCGATCCGGCGTTGCGCGCACGCCTTGACCGGCCGATGCCGCGCATCGCCGCGGGCCGTGCGCTGGCCGGCATCGCGCATGCCTGCATCGATGTCTCCGACGGCCTGCTCGCCGATCTCGCGCACGTCTGTCGCGCCAGTCGCGTCGCCGCCCGCATCGACGTGGACACGTTGCCGGCGTCGGGTGCGCTGCGTGCCGCGTTCGGCGGCGAGACGCGGCGCGCGCTTCAGGCGGCCGGCGGCGACGACTACGAGTTGTGCTTCACCGCACCGAAGACCGCGTGGCTCGCGATCGAGGCGGCGATGTCGGATGTCGATGTCCCTGTGATGCGGATCGGCGCGATCATGGCCGGCGATGGCGACATCGAGGCCGTCACCGCCGACGGCGCTGCATGGACGCCGCCGCGCAGTGGCTACGTGCATTTCGCCGAGTGACCGCCACCGCCCATTCGCCAATCTGCTGATGTGCGAAAAGCCGGAGCGCGGCCGTGACCTCACTCCGCGAACGCCGCGCGCACGCGTTCGCGCAACGCCGGCACGACTTCGGACTCGAACCACGGGTTCGCCTTGAACCAGCCGATGTTGCGCGGGCTCGGGTGCGGCATCGGTAGATGCGCCGGCGCGTATTCGCGCCAGGCGCGCACGGTGTCGGTCAGCGTCGCCTTGCGCCGGTCGCCGAGGAAATACGCCTGGGCGTACAGGCCGAACAGCAGCGTCAGCCGAACGCCCTTCAGCTGCGGCAGCAGCCGCGGATGCCAGGTCGCGCGGCATTCCGGGCGAGGCGGCGCATCGCCGCTGCCCTGTTTGCCGGGATAGCAGAAGCCCATCGGCACGATCGCGATCGCCGCCTCGTCGTAGAACTGCTCGGGCGTCATCCCGAGCCATTCGCGCAGGCGTTTGCCGCTGGCGTCGTTCCACGGAATGCCGGTGGCGTGCACCTTCGTGCCCGGCGCCTGGCCGACGATCAGCAGGCGCGCGGTCGCGCTGGCCCGCAGCACCGGCCGCGGGCCGAGCGGCAGGTGCGCCTCGCACAGGGTGCAGGCGCGGATCTCGCGCAACAGTGGTGCGAGTGCCCGGCTCATGGCGGCAGCAGCTTGCCCGGGTTGAGGATGCCGTCGGGATCGAACGTCGCCTTGACCGCGCGCATCAGCGCCAGCGTCGGCGCGTCGACGGCCTGCGGCATGAAATTGCGCTTGGCCAGGCCGATGCCGTGTTCGCCGGACAGCGTGCCGCCAAGCGAGAGCGTCAATGCGAACACCTCGGCCATCGCGGCCTGCGCACGCGTCGATTGTGACGCGTCCGCCGGGTCGTACATCAGGTTGACATGCAGGTTGCCGTTGCCGGCATGGCCGAAACAGACGATCGGCAGCGCATGCGTCCGCGCGAGCGTGCGCACGCTCGCGACCAGGGCGGGAATGCGCGACACCGGCACCACCACGTCCTCGTTGATCTTGCCCGGCGCGAGTGCGCGCAACGCCGGCGACAGTGCCTTGCGCGCCGCCCACAGACGCTCGCGCGCCGCCTCGTCCGGTGCGAGATCGACATCGAGGCAGCCGTCGCCGTCGGCGGCGGCGCGCAGGGCCTCCAGCGCCGCGGGGAGCGTCGCCGCATCGCCGTCGGCCTCGATCATCAGCAGCGCGCCGGCGTCGTCCGCGAGGTCGCTTGCGCCCGCATGCGTGCGCTGGTGCGCGCGTGCGAGGTCGAGCGCGCGATCGTCCATGAACTCCAGCATCGACGGCGTCGCCGGCTGCGCCATCAGTCGCGCCACCGCGGCCGCGGCGGCCTCGACATCGCGATAGGTCGCGCGAAGCGCGGCGCGCGCCGCCGGCAGCGGCGTCAGCTTCAGCGTCGCCTCGACGATCAGCGCCAGCGTGCCTTCGCTGCCGACCAGCAGCCGCTGCAGGTCGTAGCCGGTGGCGCCCTTGGTCGTGGCGCTGCCGCAACGGATCAGCTCGCCGACGCCGGTGACGGCGGTGAGCGCCAGCACGTTGTCGCGGCTGGCGCCGTACTTCACCGCGCGCGGCCCGCCGGCGTTGCAGGCGAGGTTGCCGCCGACGCTCGAGAAATCGGCGCTGGTCGGGTCCGGCGGCCAGAACAGCCCGTGCGGCTTCAGTGCGCGCTGCAGATCGCCGTTGAGCACGCCCGGCTCGACCACCGCGCAGCGGTCGCCGGGGCGGATGTCGAGGATGCGATTCATGCGCTCGAACGACACCACCACGCCGCCGTCCACCGGCACCGACGCGCCCGTGGTGTTGGTCCCGCGGCCGCGCGCGATCACCGGCACGCACTGCGCGCGGCAGGCACGCACGAGTGCGACCACCTGATCGACCGTCGTCGGCAGCGCCACCGCGTCCGGCATCGCCTGCCGCCGCGAGTTGTCGTAGCCGTAGGTCAGCCGTTCGCCGGGGTCCGTGCGCAGCCCGTCGCCGAGGAGGTCGGCGAGGGTGCGGAGGAGGTCGGGAGGAAGGGGCATGGCTGGATTATGGCGCGCGGAGCGTGCCGCGAGCCGCGGGCGATCAGCGGGGTGGTGGCAGCGGAGGCGGGTAGCCGCGTTGCCCGGTGCACTGCATGAGGCGTGCGCGGGTTCTCCGCACGACCAGCACGATGACGGCGACCACCGCGGGGATCATCAGGATGCAGAAGAAGATGATCCAGTGCAGCAGGCTCTGACGGATCATGGGGTGTCCCGGTCGGGAGGAGTGGTCAGCATAACCGCCGTCATGCCCACCTTGAGCCGGTGCGCTTATCGACCAGCCCGCCGTCCGTCGAGACGTTTCCGGATCGCCGCCCACGGCAGCGTCACCAGCGACAACGGAACCACCACCCATCGCAGTTCCGACCACAGCACCGCTGCGCCGCGCGCGCTGAAGAAGCCCGCGCCGATCGGCGACACCGCGATCGGCCGCCACGGTGCGAAGAAGCGCGCGTGCGACCACGGCCAGAGCAGGGCGACGCCGAGGCCGCCGTTGGTCAGCGCGTCCAGCAGCGGATGCGACAGCGCGCACAGCGCGACGAAGGCGAACGCGCGCTGGCGTCCGCTGCGCAGCCAGGGCGCAGCGATGGCCGCGATCAGCCCCAGCGCGAGCGCGAAGACGATCGAGTGCGTTGCGCCGCGATGCCCGAACTGATCCGCGTAGGCGATGCCGAGCCTGAACGCGACGGTGTCGAAGTCGGGTGCCATCGCCGCGACCACGCCGGCGGCGACCAGTCGCGGCGGCAACGCCTTGCGCCCGAGCGCGAGCCCGGCCGCGAGCGGCACCACCGCGTGGGTGAAGATCGTCGGCACGGCGCGGTCAGGCGTCGTCGGCGCGGAAGGCGTCGCGCAGCCAGGCGAACGCCGGCGCCGCGGCATCGCCGCTGGCATCGATCACGTCGAACCGGCAAGGCAGGCGGGCGAATTCGCGGTGTGCGGCGAGGAACTGTTCGGCGGCGAGCACGATCCGCCTGCACTTGCGCGCGTCCACCGACGCCGCGCCGCCGCCGAAGCGGGCGTCGCGGCGGTAGCGCACCTCGACGAAGACCAGGGTCTCGCCGTCGCGCATCACCAGGTCGAGTTCGCCGCCGCGGGCGTTGGCGTTGGCGGCGACCGGCGTCAGCCCGTGCTCGCGCAGGAAGGCGGCGGCCAGCGCTTCGATGCGCGCGCCCTGCGCGCGGGTCGAGTCTTTCGCCGGGTCAGCCGCCACGCTGGCCCAGCGCCACGATCTCGCCGCCGGCGAAGCTCGACCAGGCCGGCACGCGCACCACGTTGCCGAAACCGTCCAGGCGCAGCTGGCCGGTGGCGCCGGGCACCGCGCGGTCGGCATGGTGGGCGATGGCGTCCAGATAGGCGGTGAGCAGCCAGGCGTCGTAGCCGAAGGCGAACAGCTTCGCCGCCGGGCCGCGTGCGGAATTGAGGGCCGCGCCGGTGCTGTCCGCCGGCGGCAGGCCGGGCAGGCCCTGCACGGTCCAGGTCTCGCCCGGGAACACGATGCCGTCCAGCGCGCGGTCCTGGTCGGGCTTGCCGGTACCCGACAGCAGCTGCGCCGTGGCCACCCGCGGCTTGTCGCCGAGGCCGGCCAGTGCCAGCTGCGGCGCCACCGCGCGCGCCTGCGTGCCCTTGAGCGCGAGGAACACCGCGTCGATGCCGCCGTCCTTCTGCGCGGCGGCCTGCAGGGCCGCGGTGCCGTCGACCGGCTTGTCGGCGATGGTCAGGGTCTCGATGACGGTGCCGCCGCGGCTGTTCCACTGCTCGCGGAAGGCGGCGACGCTGCGGCGCAGGCCGTCGTCGCTGCCGACCAGCACCAGCACCCGGCGCACGTTGCGCGACAGCAGGTACTCGGCGGCGGCGATGCCGTCGTCTTCCGGCGCCAGCGCGAAGCTGGCGTTGCCGCTGGGCGGGGCCTCGGGGCCGCGGTTCAACGCCAGCACCGGCACTTTCAGATCGGCTTCCTTGAACAGCCCGGCCACCTGGTCGCGGCCCAGCGGACCGAGCACGAAGTCGGCGCCGTCCTCGGCGGCCTTGCGATACGCGGCGACCGCGCCGCCCGGCGTGCTGCCGGTGTCGTAGAACCCGACCTCCGGCCGCTGGCGGTGCTCGCCGTAGTAGCCGGCCAGCAGCCCGTCGCGGACCGGGACCGAGGCGGCGGCCATGTCGCCGGTGAGCGGCAGCAGCACCGCGAGCTTGCGCGGCGGGCGGTAGCCGTCGCGGTCGGCCGGCGGACGGTCGGCGGCGTCGAAACGCCAGCCGCCTTCGCGATCGAACGGTCGCGGCAACGGCTGCCCGCGGCGGATCAGCTCGCGCCCGGCGAAGTTGTAGAGCGGGTCGCCCTCGGCCATGCGCGAGGCCTCGGTCGCGAGGGTCGCGTTGTCCAGGCCGGAGAGCAGGCGTTCGATCTCGCGTGCGACGTCGGCGTGGGCCTGGCCGCTCATCGATGCGTGGTTCCGCGCCAGCGCGGAGGCCTGCGCGATCGCCGGGTTGACGCGGTAGGTCCCGGGTTTGTCGGCCCTGGTCTGCGGGGGCACGCAGGCGGTGAGGCCCAGCCCCATCAGCCCGGCGCACAGCCAGACCAGTCCCTTCGCTTTCATCGACATCGGCGCAACCCCACGGCGGAATCGTTAGGATTCTACCCGCCCACGACGAAGCCGAGCGAGCCGAACCCGATGTCTTCCCCCGCCGCCGCCGGCATCCTGCACGTGGTCGCCACGCCGATCGGCAACCTCGCCGACCTCTCGCCGCGGGCGCTGTCGACCCTGCGCGGGGTGGCCGCGATCTGCGCCGAGGACACCCGCCACACCCGGCAACTGCTGGCCCATCACGGCGTCGAGCAGTCGCTGGTGGCGCTGCACGAGCACAACGAAGCCGGCGTGGCCGAACGCCTCGTCGCCCGGCTGCTGGCCGGCGAATCGCTGGCGCTGGTGTCCGACGCCGGCACCCCGCTGGTCAGCGACCCCGGCTTCCGGCTGGTCGCCGCCGCCCGCGCCGCCGGCGTGAAGGTCAGCCCGGTGCCCGGCCCGAGCGCGCTGATCGCCGCGCTGAGCGTCGCCGGCCTGCCCAGCGACCGCTTCGCCTTCGAGGGCTTCCTGCCCGCCAAGGCCGGCGCCCGACGCGAGCGCCTGTCCCGGCTGGCCGGCGAGCCCCGCACGCTGATCTTCTACGAGGCTTCCCACCGGATCGAGGAGACCCTCGCCGATGCCGTCGCCGTGTTCGGCGGCGATCGCCCGGCCGCCGTCGCCCGCGAACTCACCAAGCTGTTCGAGACCGTGCTCGACGGCACGCTGGCCGATCTCCACGCCCGCGTCGCCGCCGACGCCGACCAGCGCAAGGGCGAGTTCGTGCTGCTGGTGCAGGGCGTCGCCGACGAGGAAGCGACGAAGGTGGCCGAAGGCCGGCGCGTCTACGCCAAGCTCGCCGAGCACCTGCCGCCGTCGACGGCGGCGAAGCTCGCCGCCGAACTCACCGGCGCGCCGCGGAAGGCGCTGTACGGGGGCTGAGAGCGGGGTGGCGCTCAGGCCTGCTCGGCCATGAACTCGTCATACGCCCGCACGGCTTCGGCGGCGTACATCAGCGTCGGGCCGCCGCCCATGTAGGTGCAGACCGCCAGCGTTTCCATCAGCTGCTCGCGGGTCGCGCCGAGGCGGATCAGCGCCTTGACGTGGAAGCCGATGCAGGCGTCGCAGCGCGAGGACACGCCGATCGCCAGCGCGATGAGCTCCTTGTGGACGGCATCGATGGCGCCGTCCTTCAGCGCGGCCTGGGCCATCGCGCTGAAGCCCTTCATCGTGTCCGGCACCTCGCTGCGCATCGCGGCGAGGGCCTTGGACACGTCGCCGGTGATGCGGGCGAACGATTTCCCGGACATGTGCGGTCTCCGTGTGTGGGGAGCGCACTCTGGCAGGGCGGCGGCGTCGCCGACTTGCGCGGGATCAACCCGGCGCTGCGGGGGGCTCGTCCGCCCCGGCCATCACCACGCGGTTCCGGCCCTCGGCCTTCGCCTGGTACAGCGCGCGATCGGCGCGCACCAGAACCTGGTCGAAGTCGGTGTCCTCCGGGCGCAGGCAGGCGACGCCGACCGAGGCGGTGGGCGCGATCGTCTGGTCGCCCACCCGCAGCGCCACCCGGGCGACGGCCTCGCGCAGGCGTTCGGCGGCCGCGAACGCGTGCGCGGGCGGGATGCCGCGCAGCAGCACCGCGAACTCCTCGCCGCCGTAGCGGCCGAGCAGGTCGCTGTCGCGGCAGACCGCGCGCATCGCCGCGGCGACCGCCTTCAGCACGTCGTCGCCGACCGCATGTCCGAAGCGGTCGTTGACGCGCTTGAAATGGTCGACGTCGACCACGGCCACCGCGAGGGCGTGATCGGCGCCGCGCGCGCCCGCGACCGCGGCGTGGCCGGCTTCGGTGAGGTGGCGGCGGCTGTGGACCGAGGTCAGGAAGTCGGTGGCGACGGCGTGCTCCAGCTCGCGTCCGCGGTCGCGCAGCGTGGCCGCATGCCGTCGCTGCTGTGCGTACAGCGCGATCGCCACCGCCAGCGTGCACACCGCCAGCACGCCGGCGATCAGGGTGTAGCGAAACCGGTTCTCGACGACCTCGGCCCGCAGTTGCGCGTTCTCTTCGGCGGCCCGGGCCGTCGCCAGCGCCGCCTCGCTCTGCGCGTAGCGCAGCCGCTCCTCGAAGTCGGCCGCGGACGAGTCCCGCTCGATGCGCGCCACTTCGTCGTTGAGCGTGGTCAGTCGCGACACCGACTGCGGCAACTGGGCAGCGCGCACCCCGGCCAGCTGCAGGTCGACGATCTGGCGGACCGCGCGCAGTTCGTCGCGATACAGGTGCAGCGCGGCGAACGCGTCGCGCGCCTGCGCGTAGGCGTCGTACGCGGCCTCGCGCCGCCCGCGCATGCGCTGCGCATGGCCGATGGTCTCGAAGCTGAGGCCGCGCAGTTGGGTGTTCCTGAGCTCGTCGCCGATCGCGCCGATCCGCCGGCCGCGGTCCTCGACCGTGTCGGCATCGCCCAGCGCCTTCGCGGCGTTCGCCTGTTCGAGCAGGACTTCCGCGCTCAGTTTCGGGTCCTCCAGCGCCGAAAGCAGCGGTTCGGCCTCGCCCAGCAGCGCCTGCGCCTCGCGCGCGCGGCCGGTCCCCGATGCCGCCTGCGCCATGTTGCGCAGCAGGCGGATGCGCATTTCCGGCTGGCTGGCCGCGGGTGCGTGCACCAGGCCCTCGCTCGCGTAACGGTAGGACTCGTCGAGCTTGCCCAGGCGCGCGCTGAGCGACGAATAGGCCAGCAGGACGTCCGCCTGCAGCGCGTCGTCGCCGGTCGGCCCCAGCCGTTGCCGCGCCTCGGTGATCAGTTTCGAGGCGCTGGCGAAATCGCCCAGCCGCGACAGTGCGCGGCCCAGCGCGATGCGCGCCCGGACCTGCAGGTAGACGCTGTTCGTCCGGTCGGCATGGTCCATCGCCGTGGAGCCGGCCATCCGCTGGCAGTGCCAGTCGGCGATCACCCGGCAGGCATTGGCCTGCGCCAGGGCCAGGCGCGCGGCGCCGACATGGTCGCCCTTCGCGAGCGCCGCGCGGGCGGCCGGCAGTTGGCGCAGGACCTCGTGCGGCGCGGTCAGGGCCTCGATCTCGAGCGGATGCCGCTGGTCGGGCGCGGAGGGCGGTGGCGGGGAGGCCGGCGGCGCCGTGGCGCCGGCGATCCCGGAAAGCGCGGCGCCCGAAAGCGCAAACAGCAGCCCGCAGAGCACGCCCCATGGCCGGCGATGCACGACGATGCCTTTCGGAATGGCGCCACAGCCTTCACCCATGCCGTTGCCTCGCTCCGGACAGGCTTGTCGCGCGAGAGTAGCGCAGGGGACCCGATGTGTGCGATCCGCGTCGATGTTCGGCCAGAGGTGAACCCGACGTGGTGTGCCGTGACGCTTCACGAGGCGGCCTCCGGCGTCTTGCCGCATGCGCGGAGTGCCTCCCGACATGCGCCGCCGGGACGCCCGTGCGACAATCCGTCCCGGCAGAGCCGGCCAGACAGTCGCGTCGTCCTTTCGGGGGCGCCGAGGAAAGTCCGGGCTCCGCAGGGCACGGTGCCAGGTAACGCCTGGGCGGCGCGAGCCGACGGAAAGTGCAACAGAAAGATACCGCCCAAGACCGCGCGAGCGGGACGGCAAGGGTGAAATGGTGCGGTAAGAGCGCACCGCGAGTCCGGTAACGGACCGGCACGGCAAACCCCACCGGGAGCAAGGCCAAATAGGGAGACGATGTCGTGGCCCGCGATGTCTCCGGGTAGGCTGCTCGAGCGTATCGGCGACGATGCGCCTAGAGGAATGACTGTCCACGACAGAACCCGGCTTATCGGCCGGCTCTGCCGCTTTTTCCGTGCCGTGCACGGAAAAAGCCCCCACGATTCGCAAAGCGGATCGTGGGCCCCGCCGTTCACTTCCAGACCCCCGCTCGCGCTGCCCCCTGACTCAGGGGGCGGAAAAGCCCTGGTCAGTTGGTCGTGGTGAGGGCGTCTGCCCGGTACGGGGCGCCGGGCTGCTGCCCCGCGGCGCGGCCCTGATGTCTCGGTGCTGATGGGGGTCTTTTCCATGCCGACGACGCCCCCGGCCGGGGGGTCTGCGCCGAAATGGTGCGACGCACCGTCCTTCAGCCGCATTCGAGAACCTCGCTCGAGCGGCCAGAGTCTCAAAATTTGAGACGAAACAGGGGCTTGTGGATAAACCTTGAACTGTTCTCTGAACATTGGCGCAAGTCCTTGACGCGCTTAGTGAATTCCGTCGCAGAAAGTTGTTGACAACCCTGTGTGCCACTCCTAATGTGGCGGCCTGTGGGAAAACCGGGTGAATCGTGGTTTTCCGTGTTGACCAAGCCCGCTTGAGACGGGCACGACCGGGCCGAGCGTTGTGTTCCAAGGTGAGACCGCCATCACGATCGATGACAAGGGCCGGCTGGCGATTCCCACCGCCTACCGGGACGTCATCGCGCAGGCCTGCGACGGCCGGCTGGTCATCACCTACAACCCCTTCGAGTCCGGCTCGCTGTACCTCTACCCCCGCCCGGTCTGGGAAAACGTCCGCGACCAGGTCAACGCCTTGCCGCGCACCAAGAGCGTCAGCCGCACCCTGCAGCTGAAGCTGGTCGGCGCCGCCACCTTCGTCGAGCCCGACGGCAACGGCCGCATCGGCATCCCGGCCAGCCACCGCAGCGCTGTCGGCATCGACAAGCGCGCCGTGCTGCTGGGCATGGGCGACAAGTTCGAACTGTGGAGCGAGCAGGCGCACCACGCCCAGATCCGCATGACGCTGAGCGATGCGGACCTGGGCGAGGCGATGCTCGATCTGCAGCTGTGACCGCGGGTGGCGCGGGCGTGGCGCCCGCCCACCTCCCGGTGATGTTCGTGCAGGTCATGGAGGGGCTGCGGGTTCGGGAGGAAGGAACGTATCTGGATGGCACCTTCGGGCGTGGCGGTCATGCCCGCGGGGTGCTCGAGCGTCTGGGTGACGGAGGCCGACTGCTGCTGATGGACAAGGATCCCGAAGCGATCCGCGTCGCCGAACACACGTTCGGCGCGGACCCGCGCGTCGCCATCCGGCGCGGCAGCTTCGCCGCGCTCGGCGAGTGGGATCGCGTCCGCGATGGCCTCGACGGCTTGCTGCTCGACCTCGGCGTGTCCTCGCCTCAGCTCGACGTCGCCGAACGCGGCTTCAGCTTCGGCAAGGACGGTCCGCTGGACATGCGCATGGACCCGGAGTCCGGCGAGAGCGCGGCGCAGTGGCTGGCCCGCGCCGACGAGCGCGAGATCGCCGACGTGCTGTGGACCTTCGGCGAGGAGAAACAGAGCCGGCGGATCGCCCGCGCGATCGTCGCCCGCCGTGCCGACGCGCCGCTGCTGCGCACCGCGCAGCTGGCCGACCTGATCGCCTCGGTCGTGCCGCGCGGCGCGCAGAAGATCCACCCGGCCACGCGCAGCTTCCAGGCGATCCGCATCTTCGTGAACCGCGAACTGGAAGACCTCGAGCGCGGCCTCGACGCCGCCGTCGCCGCGCTGAAGCCCGGCGGCCGCCTCGCGGTGATCAGCTTCCACTCGCTGGAAGACCGCATCGTCAAGCAGTTCATCGCCCGCCTCGCCAAGGCGCCGCCGGCGAACCGCCGCATGCCGGTCGAGATCGCGTTCACCCCGACCCTGCGCATCGTCGGCGACGCGCTGAAGGCCGACGCCGACGAGACCGCCGCCAATCCGCGCGCCCGCAGCGCGGTGCTGCGCGTGGCCGAAAAGCTGCAGGTGGCCGCATGAACGTGCGCGTCGTCCTCGCGGTGCTGGCCCTGGCGAACGTGCTGACCGCGATCGGCGTGGTCGATGCGCGCCATCGCCACCGCCAGCTGTTCTTCGACCTGACCCGGCTGGAGAAGGTGCGCGACGCGCTCGACATCGAGTTCAGCCGGCTGCAGCTGGAGCAGGCGACCTGGGCGGAAAGCAACCGGATCGACAAGGTCGCGCGCGACCGCCTGGGCATGCGCACGCCGGAGCCGGCGGAAACGGTGGTGCTGCGCCCATGACCGCACGCGCCCCCATGGCCTGGATCGAAGCCC
>JAEWNA010000027.1 GCA_023392975.1 Pseudomonadota bacterium
CCTCGGTGCTGGCGCGCAGGCCGTGCAGGCCGACGCCGTGGACGATGCGCGACTGCGGCGACGGCGCTTCGATCTTCACGCCGAGGCGCTGAAACACCGCCGCGGTGGCGCGGGTGTCCTCGCCTTCGAGGAAACCGTCGATGCGCGACACGCCTTCGGCCAGCGAGGCCAGCATGATCGCGCGGTGCGACACCGACTTGTCGCCGGGCACGCGCAGGCGCCCGGTCAGCGGCCGACCGGGGCCGACGATCCAGTCCTTGCGTGCGCCGCCGCTCATGCGAGCACCTCGTCGAGGCCGGCGAGCAGCCGGCGGTTTTCGTCGGCGTCGCCGACGGTGATGCGCAGGCAGTGGCCGAGGCCGTAGCCGCCCATCGGCCGCAGCACGATGCCGCGGTCGATCAGGGCCACGTCGATCTCGGCGACCCGCGCCTCGTCGCCCGGCGCAGCGAAGCGCACCAGCAGGAAATTGGTCTGCGACGGGAATACCGTCAGCCCGCGTGCGTGCAGCGCGTCCGCGAGCGCCGCGCGCTGCTCGCGGGTGCGCGCGACCACCCACGCGAGGTGTTCCTCGTCGGCCAGCGCGGCTTCCGCTGCGGCGAGCCCGGGCGTGTTGACGTTGAAGCTCTCGCGCACCCGCTCCATCACGGCGATCAGGCCGGGATGGCCCATGGCATAGCCCACGCGCAGGCCGGCCAGGGCGTAGGCCTTGCTGAAGGTGCGGGTGACGACGAGGTTGGGATGCTCAGCAACCAGGCCGAGCGCGGACGCCCACTCCGGCGCGTCGACGAACTCGGCATAGGCCTCGTCGACGACCACGATCACGTCGGCCGGCACCTTCGCCATGAACGCGGCGAAGGCCTCGGCACCGAACCAGGTGCCGGTGGGATTGTTCGGATTCGCGAGATACACCAGACGCGTCGACGGCGTGATCGCCGCGGCGATCGCGTCCAGGTCGTGACCGCGCGGCATCGCGTGGCCGTCGGGATGGCAGGGTGCGACCCGCAGCGGCGCGTCGGCGGCCTGCGCGGCGATCGCGTAGACCGCGAAGCCGTGCTGCGAGGCGACCACGTCGGCATCGGGGCCGGCGAACACTTGCGCGAACTGCATCAGCAGCTCGTGCGAGCCGTTGCCGAGCAGGATCGACGCCGGATCGACGCCGTGCTTCGCGGCCAGCGCGCGCCTGAGGTCGCCGCCCAGCGGATCGGGATAGCGGTAGCTGGCGTGGATCGTGCCGAGCACGGCCTCCTTCGCCTTCGCGCTGGGCCCGTAGGGATTCTCGTTGGAACCGAGTTCGACCAGGTGCCTCCCCTCGAACCGGCGCCGGAACGCAACCAGGTCGTGGCCCGGGTCGTAGGCACGCAGGCGCTGGAGGCCGGGGCGGGCGAGCGAGGAGAAGAAGGCTTCGTCGGTCGGCGTCGGGGACATGGTGTCGGTCGTGGCTTGCGACTGATGGGGATGAGGATGGAAACACCGTCATTCCCGCGAAAGCGAGGGTGACCGGCGTTCTTTCCAAGGTCGCTTACGGCACCGCCACCGGATACGAGCCCAGCACGCGGACGTCGCCGGCGTAGCGGTCGATCTCGGCGAGGGCGTCCTTCAGCGGCGATTCCTCGGCATGGCCGGCCACGTCGATGAAGAACGCGTACTGCCACAGCTTGCCGTGGGCGGGACGCGATTCGATGCGGTTCATGCTGATCTCGCGCCGCGCGAGCGGTTCGAGGATGCGATACAGCGCGCCGGGCTGGTCGCGGATGAACACCAGCAGCGACGTGCGGTCGTGTCCGGAGCTGGGGAACGAGGCGCGGCCGATCACCAGGAAGCGCGTGGTGTTGTCCGCGCGGTCCTGGATCGGGCCCGCCACCACCTTCAGGCCGTAGGCGTGCCCGGCGTTCTCACCGGCGATCGCGGCGGCATCGTCGGCATTGCGCGCCCGGCGCGCGCCCTCGGCGTTGCTGACCACCGCGTGCTTCTCGACCTTCGGCAGGTTCTGCCGCAGCCAGGCCTTGCACTGCGCCAGCGACAGCGCGTGCGAGTAGACGCGTTCGATGTCCTCGATGTGCCCGGTGCGCGACAGCAGGTACTGGTTCACGCGCAGCTCGACCTCGCCGCAGATCATCAGCGGCGACGTGAGGAACAGGTCCAGCGTGGACTGGATGGTGCCGGTGCCGGAGTTCTCCACCGGGACCACGCCGAAGTCGGCATGGCCGGCGGCGACGTCGTCGAACACCTCTTCGACCGTGCCCAGCGGCAGCGCCATGGCCGAGTGGCCGAAGTGCTTGTAGACCGCCTGCTGCGAGAACGTGCCTTCGGGGCCGAGGTAGCCGATGCGCAGCGGTTCCTGCTGGGCGAGGCAGGCGGACATGATCTCGCGGTACAGCCGCACCAGCACTTCGTCGGACAGTGGACCTTCGTTGCGATCGACTACCCGGCGCAGCACCTGTGCCTCGCGCTCGGGGCGGTAGTAGTCGACCGCCGCGGCGAGCTTGCCCTTGGCCTTGCCGACCTGGTGCGCCCACAGCGCGCGTTCGGCGATCAGCGTCTGGATCTCGCGGTCGATGCCGTCGATCTGCGCGCGGACCGCGGCGAGGTCGGGCTTGCCCTGCGCGTCGGTCGGGATGCCGACCGACGCCGGCGACTTCGCCCGGACAGGGGCCTCGGCCGCCGCCGCGGGCTTCGCGGCGGCCTTGGCGCCAGGCTTCTTCCCGGACTTGGCGACCGCCTGCTTCGCCGGCTTGCGCGGACGTTGCTCAGCCATGGCGTTGCTTGAAATCCTGCATGAAATCGACCAGCGCCTGCACGCCTTCGACCGGCATCGCGTTGTAGATCGAGGCGCGCATGCCGCCGACGGCGCGGTGGCCCTTCAGCGCCAGCAGGCCGGCGGCCTTGGCCTCGGACAGGAACGGCTTGTCCAGCGCGTCGTCGTGGAGGATGAAGGGCACGTTCATGCGCGAACGCACGGCCGGGTTCACTTCGTTGCGATAGAAACCGCCGGAGCCGTCGATCGCGTCGTACAGCAGCTTCGACTTCGCGGCGCTGCGGCGGGCGAACTCGGCGACGCCGCCTTCGTCCAGCATCCACTTCACGTTGAGGCCGAGCATGTACCAGTTCCAGGTCGGCGGCGTGTTGAGCATCGACTCGCCCTTGGCGTGCGAGGCATAGGTGAAGATGTCGGCGCGCGGCTGGCCGGCACGCTCCAGCAGGTCCTTGCGGATGATGACGACCGTGATGCCGACCGGGCCGAGGTTCTTCTGCGCGCCGGCGTAGATCACGCCGTACTTCGAGACGTCGACCGGCTCGGAGGCGATGCTGGAGCTGAAGTCGGCGACCAGCGGCACGTCGCCGACGTCGGGGGTGTCGCGGAATTCGACGCCGTGGATGGTCTCGTTGGCGGTGATGTGCACGTACGCCGCATCAGGCGTGAGCTGCCAGGTGTCGCGGGCCGGGATATCGCGGAAGCCGCCGGCCTCGCTGGTCGCGGCGACGCGCACGTCGACGTACGGCTTGGCCTGCTTGACCGCGGTCTTGCCCCAGTGGCCGCTGAGGACGTAGTCCACGACCTGGCCGGGGGCGGCGATGTTGAGCGGGATCAGCGCCTGCTGGGTGGTGGCGCCGCCGCCGAGGAACAGCACGGCGTAGTCGGACGGGATCGCCATCAAGGTGCGCAGGTCGACTTCGGCCTGGGCGGCGACTTCGATGAACTCGGCGCCGCGGTGGCTATGCTCGACGATCGAGGCCCCGGAGTCGCGCCATTCCAGCATTTCGGCCTGGGCCTGGCGGAGGACGCTTTCGGGCAGGACGGCGGGACCGGCACTGAAGTTGAACGCGCGCGACATCGGAGTTCCAGAAGGTGTGGGGTGGGCCCCCGAGTATGCCGCAGCGCAGCAACCTTGTGGAACTGAACGGAAGTCGATCCGGCATGTCGACATGCCCGAAACCCGCGAATCCCGCGCAACCGAATGCCCGCTTGCCTCGTCTTATAGTCGAATGTGCCGGTCGCCCCCCTTTCCCGGAGATATCGCATGCCCCTCCCCGCCTCCCTCCGCGACGCCCTGCGCGTCCCCGGCGACGAGATTACCGACGAGTCGGTCTGGCGCGACCGCCGCCGGCTGCTCGGCCTGCTCGCGGTGAGCCCCAGCCTCGCCCTCTCGGGCTGCGCCGAGGCCGACCCGCCCCCGCCGCCGAAGACCGCAGCCAGCCCGGCCCAGCTCAAGTCCGGGTTCCGGACCACCGAGGAGCTGACCCGCTACGAGGACGCCACCAGCTACAACAACTTCTACGAGTTCGGCACCGACAAGGGCGATCCCGGGCGCGCAGCCAAGACCCTGCGCACGAGCCCGTGGTCGATCGCGGTCTCCGGCGAATGCGCCAAGCCCGGGCGGCTGGACCTGGCCGACCTGGTGAAGACCCGCAAGCCCGAGGAACGCGTCTACCGGCTGCGCTGCGTCGAGGGCTGGTCGATGGTGCTGCCCTGGGAGGGCATCCCGCTGGCCGAAATTCTCAAGCGTTTCGAGCCGACCGCGAAGGCGAAGTTCGTCGCCTTCACCAGCCTCGCCGACCCGCAGCAGATGCCCGGCGTGGCCTACCGCTCGATCGACTGGCCGTACCGCGAGGGCCTGCGCATCGACGAGGCCATGCACCCGCTGACCCTGCTCGCCACCGGCCTGTACGGCAAACCGCTGCCGCAGCAGAACGGCGCCCCGGTGCGGCTGGTCGTGCCGTGGAAGTACGGCTTCAAGAGCATCAAGTCGATCGTCGCGATCCGCTTCGTCGAGAAGATGCCGCAGACCTCGTGGAACATGCTGCAGCCGGACGAGTACGGTTTCTTCAGCAACGTCAACCCGAATGTCGACCACCCGCGCTGGAGTCAGAAGACCGAGCGCCGGATCAGCGGCACCGCCAGCAAGCTGTTCGCCGAACGCATCCCGACGCGTCTGTTCAACGGCTATGCCGACCAGGTGGCGGGGATGTACAAGGGCCTCGACCTGAAGAAGTGGTTCTGATGCGCCGGCAGTCGCACATCCACGTTTCATTGCCGCAGGCCGCCCGCGCGGCCTCGTTTCCGTCCTCTCTCGACCGCCACTGCGGGCGGGACCTCGACCTGAAGAAGTGGTTCTGATGGCAGGCGCTTCCGGGCGGATGATCGCCGCCAAGACCCTCGTCCACGCGCTCAGCCTGACCCCGCTGGCGATCCTGTCCTGGCAGTTCTGGGAAGTGTTCCGCACCGGCAGCGATGCCCTCGGCGCCGACCCGGTGGCCGAGGTCGAGCATCGCCTCGGGCTGTGGGCGCTGCGGTTCCTGATCCTGGTGCTGGCGGTCACGCCCCTGCGCCAGCTCACCGGCAAGCCGGCGCTGCTGCAGTTCCGGCGCATGCTCGGGCTGTACGCCTTCGCCTACGCCACCCTGCACTTCGCGGCCTATCTGGTGCTGGACCTGCGCGGCTACTGGACGCAGATCTTCGAGGAGATCGCCAAGCGGCCATACATCACCGTGGGTTTCGCCGCGTGGCTGCTGCTGGTGCCGCTGGCGATCACCTCCACCCGCGGCTGGATGCGGCGGCTCGGCCGGCGCTGGGGCCAGTTGCACAAGCTGGTCTACGCCATCGGCGTCTTCGCCGTGCTGCACTTCTGGTGGCTGGTGAAGTCGGACATCCGCGAACCCGCGCTCTACGCCGGGCTGCTCGCGGTGCTGCTGGGCTGGCGCCTGCTGCGCCGCCTACGCAAGCCGGGTGTGGCGCCGGCCGGACGCTCAGTCTCCGCCCAGCAGCAGTAGCGCGGCGATCGCCGCCGCCAGCAGCAGCGCGGCCAGCAGCAGCCAGGACAGGTGGAGGTTGCGGCGCGGCGGCGGCGGTTCGACCACCGGCTCGGCCATCTGCATGCGCGCCGGCGCCGCGCCCGGGGCCGCCGGGGCCTCGATCACGAAGCGGTGGTGCTGGTCGAACACGATCTGGTCGCCCGCCGACAGCAGCGCATCGCGCACCGGCACGCCGTTGACGACACTGCCGTCGCCGCTGCCGAGGTCGCGCAGCACCACGCGGCTGCCGATCATCTCGATCCGCGCGTGGCGCTCGGCGAAGTCCGGGTCCTCGATGCGGATGTCGGCGTCCTCGCTGCGCCCGACCAGCCGCGGCGATTCCAGGGTGAAGCTGCGGCCGTGGTGCCGGCCGCCGACCCCGCGGACCACGACGCGCCCGTCACCCTGGAACTCGCCGGGCACGTGGCGCAGCGCCTCGGGCAGCGCCTCGACCGGCCGCGAGGACACCAGCAGCATCTCCACGCCGTCGAGATAGATCGCATCCCCCAGGCGCAGCATCGCCATGCGCTTGACCGGGCGGCCGTTGACGTGGATGCCGTGGGCGCCGTCGGCGACGGTCATCCACACGCCGCGGCGATCGACGAACAGGCGCACCGACGGCGCGTCGTCGTCGCCCACGAGGCCGACGGTGTCGCCGATGCGGCCGATGGCGTGGACGCCGGCGCCGAGCGGCATTTCCGGGTGGTGGTGCTGGGGGAAGCGGAGTTTCAGTCCTTCCATGCGGGCGCAATCTAGCATGCCGCGGACGGCGTCGACCCCGGCGACAGGCGCTTTCGTGGCGGCTAGACTTGCCGCGGTCCGCCCATCCGCATCGCCCACGGAGCCCTCATGTCCGGCATCGACATCCGCCATTCGCATTCCCTCCCGCACGCCAAGGCGCGCAAGGCCGTGGAGGAAGTCGCGAAGAAACTCGCCGAGCGCTTCGACGTCGAGTACGGCTGGGAGGGCGACGACCTGCACTTCAGCCGCTCGGGCGTGGACGGCAAGATCGCGCTCAAGCCGAAGGAGCTGCACGTCACCGCCAAGCTCGGCTTCCTGGTCTCGGCCTTCAAGGGTCCGATCGAACACGAGATCCAGCGCGTCCTCGACGAACGCTTCAACTGATCCGCTTCGCCTGAGCGACGCCGCCCGCCCGCGCCGGCCTCAGCGACCGCGCCGACGCCGGCCGGATGGCGGGTGGGCGTCCGGCAGCGGTTCGAACGGCTTCGGCGCCCCGGCGAACAGCCGCCGCGACACCTCGCGTTCGCTGCGCTCGATGTCGGCCAGGAAGTCTTCGACGTCGTCCAGCTTGCCGTAGGCGCCGAACCCGCGTTCCAGGAACGACTGCAGCTCACCGAAACCGGCCGCCCGCGCCGGGCCGCGCAGCATCGCCAGCAGGGTCGCCACGCCGCGGGTGCGCAGCGCATGCCCGAGGCCGACGCCGGCGACCACGATCAGGTCGATCTGGTGCGCGCGCAGCCGCGGCAGCCCGACTTCGCGGTAGGCCTCGCCGTAGAGCGCGTCGTCCAGCACCTTCCGCCGCGGCGCGAGCCGGCCCAGCGTCTCCGCCATGCGCAGGTCGAAGGCATGGCTCAGCGCGCCCAGCTCGATCGCGTCGACCAGCGTCTCCACCAGGCTCTGCGGCATCAGCCGCAGCATCATCGGCGCGACCCGCGCGATGTCGGCGTCGCGGCGGCTGAAGTCACGATCGCCGTAGAGGTCGGTCAGGAAGAACTCGGCGGCCGGCCGGCGCTTGGGATCGCCCATGAAGCCCTCGAAGCTCGCCGCCAGCCGCGCCGCCTGCCAGCGCCGCAGCTCGTGCAGCCAGCGCGCGCCGTTGCGCGGCTCGCGCTCCGGATCGTGGAGTCGCTGGTGCCATTCCAGCCGGCGGGTCAGCGCCGCGGCCAGTGCGCGGCGATCGAGTCGGCGTCCCTGGAACGCCGCGGAAGGAGTGGCCATCTTCATCGTCCCGATGATCGGCCGCGCGTCCGCGCGGAGCAAGCCCGCATGCGTCGCGGACCGCATCGTTTCGAGCAGGATCAATGACTTGATCGCGGGTCGCGCGCGCTCCCGAGCCGACGCAGGGAAGCGGCACGGCCTTTCGGCTACACTCGGGCGGTTCCCTTCGCAGCGTCCGCATGCTTTCACTCCACGCCGCTCCACGCCCGGTTCCGAACAAGTCCGCCCGTCGTCGCACCAGGACCTCCGCCGCCCCCGCTCCGTCCAGCGCCCGCATCGGCCTCGCCATCGCCGGCGGCGGCCCGATCGGCGCCATGTACGAGCTCGGCGCACTGCGCGCCCTCGACGACGCGCTGGACGGCCTCGACCTCACCCGGATGGACTGCTACGTCGGCGTCAGCAGCGGCGCCTTCCTCGCCGCCGGGCTGGTCAACCGGATGAGCACGGCCGAGATGTGCCGGATCTTCATCACCGGCGACAGCGACGACGTGCCGTTCCGGCCCGAGCAGTTCCTGCGCCCGGCGGTGTTCGAGTACATGCGCCGGGCCTCGACCCTGCCGCGGCTGGCCTTCGACTGGTGGGGCAGCCTGCTCTCGCCGCGCGAATCGCGGCTGACCGACCTGATCATGCGCTTCGGCAGCCTGGTGCCGACCGGGCTGTTCGACAACGCCGAGATCGAGCGCTTCCTGCGCGAAGTGTTCTCGCGCCGCGGCCGCAGCAACGACTTCCGCCAGCTCGATCGCGACCTGTACGTGATCGCGGTGGACCTCGACAGCGGCGAAGCCATCCGCTTCGGCGCCGAGCCGTGGAAGGACATCCCGATCTCCAAGGCCGTCCAGGCCAGCGCGGCGCTGCCCGGGCTCTATCCGCCGGTGGAAGTGCGCGGCCGCCACTACGTCGACGGCGCCCTGCGCCGCACCATGCATGCCTCGGTGCTGCTGGAACGCGGCATCGACCTGCTGATCGGCATCAACCCGCTGGTCCCGTTCGACTCCACCCTAGTCGATCGCGAGACCGGCCCGCGCCCCGCGCAGGAACCGCACCGCATCTGGCAGGGCGGCTTGCCGGCGGTGATGTCGCAGACCTTCCGCACCCTGCTGCAGTCGCGCATGCAGGTCGGCCTCGCCAAGTACGCCCAGCAGTACCCCGGCATCGACCAGATGATCTTCGAGCCGAACGCCAGCAACGGCGAGATGTTCTTCACCAACGCTTTCAGCTTCGCCAACCGGCGCCGGGTCAGCCAACTGGGCTATCGCAACACGCTGCAGGACCTGCGCGACCGCGCGGACACGCTGGGCCCGGTGCTGGCCGCGCACGGCATCCGCCTGCGCGAGGACGTGCTGGCCGACCGCCACCGGACCGTGCTGACCGGCCTGGGCGCACCGCCGCCGCGCAGCACCGAGACCACCGCACGCCTGCGCCGGGCACTCGACGAAACCGAACACCTGCTGCGCCGTCGTCGCTGACGCCGGCAGCGGCGCGGCCACGTCTTCGA
>JAEWNA010000165.1 GCA_023392975.1 Pseudomonadota bacterium
GGCCGATGCCGCACGCCATCCGTTCGCGCCAGGGGCGTTCGACGCGATCGTCTCGCGCTTCGGCGTGATGTTCTTCGACGATCCGCCAGCGGCGTTCGCGCACCTGCGTGCGGCCGCGCGCCCCGGGGCGACGCTGCGTTGCATGGCGTGGCGCGAGGCCGCCGACAATCCGTTCATGACCGCCGCCGAGCGCGCTGCGGCACCGCTGCTGCCGGGACCGCCCCTGCGGCGGCCGCACGGGCCAGGGCAGTTCGCCTTCGCGGACCCGGCGCGGGTCCGCGCGGTGCTCGCGGCGGGCGGATGGCAGGACATCGCGATCGTGGCGGTCGATGTCGCCTGCACGTTCGCGGCCGCGGACCTGCCGGTGTACCTGGCGCGGATGGGGCCGCTCGCCCGGCGTCTGGAAACGCTCGCGGACGACGCGCTGCGCGCGCAGGTCGAGGCGGTCGTGGAGGCCGCGTTCGCGCCCTTCGTGCAGGGCGACGTCGTCCGCTTCGATGCGGCCTGCTTGCGGATCGACGCGCGGGCGCCCTGAGCCGGTGCTTCCGCGGAGCAAAGAAAAAGGGCGCCGAAGCGCCCTTTTTCGTGCGTGATGCGCGAAGCCGCGATCAGCGCGACAGCTCGATCAGCGTCGAGGAGATCCAGCCCTTGTTGCCGAGCTCGTCCTCGACTTCCCACATCATCCCCTCCTTGTTGCCGGTGGGGTACAGCATCATGCCGGGGTCGAGCGAGCGGACCACCTTGGTGCCCTTGGCCGTGGTGAACAGGCGCGCGGGCTTGGTCACGGTGACCGCCTGCTGGGCGTTGGCGGCCGAGGCGTTGTCCGGCAGGCCGCCGAGCTGGGCGACGATGTCGGTGTAGGCCTGCAGGTAGGCGAGGGTGATGACCTGGCCGATCTCGGTGTTGGCGTAGCCGCTGGCGCCCATCGCGCCGAAGCCGCTGTAGCCGAACAGGCCGCCGCCGGCGCCCCAGCCGAGGTCGGTCTTCTTGGCGCTGCCTTCGGCCATCGCGACCTGCTCGGTCGAACGGACGTCGGTGACGGTCAGGACCACGTCGGCGGTCTTGCGCTTGAGGTCCAGGCCGCCGATGGCCGCGCCGGCGCGGCCGCCGACCAGGCCGCCGAGCAGGCCGCCGATGGCGTTGCCGCCGGCATTGCTGTTGGCCGAGATCAGGTCGGGGACCATCACGTAGTCGGCGGCCTTGATCTGGCCCTTGCCGACGTTGGAGCGGCCGCGCAGCTCGCCGCTCGCGCCGAGGGCGCGCTCGCGCTGGGCGGCGTCGAGGCCGGCGCCGCGGTCGACGAGGGTGAAGCAGCGCGACTTGCTGACGAACACCTTGATCAGCTTGGACGGGGCCGGCAGCTGCTGGCCGGTCCACCAGTTGGTGGCGTCTTCGGGTTCGAGCACGGAGATCGTGCCCAGCGGCTTGGCGCAGGTCGGGATCTGGGCGACCTTCTCCTTGCGCTCGTCCTGCGCGCTCTTGGCGCTGGCGACCGGGGCCACCACGGCGGCGAGGGCGAGGGTCAGCAGGCTGGCCTGCAGCAGAACGGACGGACGGACGGAACGGATCATGGCGTGCGTGGGCCTCGGATGGGAAAGGATGGGGTGTCGCGGGCGACGCGCCCGGCGGATGCCGGGAATTGTCGCGCCGGGGGACCGGCAAGTCGATACAACGGTTGCGGCACGGCGGCGCGGCCAATCGCGGCGCGGCGCGCGGGCGCGACAGTCGGGCAGGGGTCAGGTTCGCCACGGTGCGTGGGCGGGGTGGGGAATGCGGCGCACGGCGAATCAATCGTTTGCGCTGTCGTCGCGCCTTCCCGGGGCCGGCAGCGCGGCGGACGCCTGCCGACGGCCCGCGCGGGTACACTGGCCGCTTCCCCGTCCGCCCCGACCCCTGCCATGCGTGTTTCTTTCCTGGCCCTGCCGCTGTTCGCCTCCCTGATGATGACCGCCTGCCACTCCGACTCCGACGCGACCACCGCCCCCGCGGCCGCACCGGCGCCGGCCGCCGCGGCCCCCGCCGCCCCGGTCGACGAGCATTCCTACGCCGAGCCGAAGAAGGTCGAGGTGTCCAACCTCGCGCTGGACCTGGCCCTCGACTTCGACAAGAAGACCCTCGCCGGCACCGCCACGCTGGACCTGGACTGGAAGGACAAGGCGGCGAAGACGCTGGTGCTCGACACCCGCGACCTGACCATCGACAAGGTCGAGGGCGCGGACGGCAAGGGCGCGGACGGTCAAGTGCATTGGGCGCCGCTGACGTTCCAGCTCGCCGCCGCCGACCCGATCCTCGGCAGCAAGCTGACCATCGACACGCCGAACCGCAACGCCGAGGTCCGCGTCACCTACAAGACCTCGCCGAACGCTTCCGGCCTGCAGTGGCTGGAGCCGTCGATGACCGAGGGCAAGAACCTGCCCTTCATGTTCAGCCAGTCGCAGCAGATCCACGCCCGCTCGTGGGTGCCGCTGCAGGACACGCCGAGCGTGCGCTACACCTACACCGCGCACGTCACCTCGCGTCCGGACGTGATGGTGCTGATGAGCGCCGACAACGACCCGAATGCGGTCCGCGACGGCGACTACACCTTCAAGATGCCGCAGAAGATCCCGTCGTACCTGATGGCGATCGCCGCCGGCGACCTGGTGTTCAAGCCGATCTCGCCGCGCAGCGGCGTGTGGGCCGAGCCGGCGATGGTCGACAAGGCCGTGGCCGAGTTCTCCGACACCGAGAAGATGATCGCCACCGCCGAGTCGCTGTACGGCCCGTACCGCTGGGACCGCTACGACCTGCTGGTGCTGCCGCCGTCGTTCCCCTACGGCGGCATGGAGAACCCGCGCCTGACCTTCGCCACCCCGACCGTGATCGTCGGCGACAAGTCGCTGGTGTCGCTGGTCGCGCATGAGCTGGCGCACAGCTGGTCCGGCAACCTCGTCACCTTCTCCAGCGCCAAGGACGCCTGGCTCAACGAAGGCATCACCACCTACGTCCAGGGCCGCATCACCGAAGCCCTGTACGGCAAGGACGTGGCCGACATGGAGAAGGTGATCGATCGCAACGAGCTGAAGAAGGAGTTCGCCGGGATCGACCCGAAGTACCAGGTGCTGGCCGAGAAGCCCGGCACCCTGAAGGATCCGGACGACAACAGCAGCGCCACCGTCTACACCAAGGGCGCGTGGTTCATGCAGTTCCTGGAAGAGCGTTTCGGCCGCGAGAAGTTCGATCCGTTCCTGCGCGGCTACTTCGATCACTTCGCGTTCCAGAGCATCGACTCGCAGCAGTTCGCGAAGTACGCCAAGGCCAACCTGCTGGCGAAGAACCCGGGCATGGTCACTCCGGCCGAGTTCGACGCGTGGCTGTACGAGCCGGGTATCCCGCCGACCGCGCCGCAGGTGCAGGCCCGTCGCTTCGGCGTGGTCGACTCCGCGCGCCTAGCCTGGCTGGGCACGCACCAGCTGCCGCCGGAGGCGCTGACCAAGGAATGGACCACGCAGGAGTGGGTCCACTTCATCGAGAGCCTGCCGGAGACGCTGACCCGCGAGCAGCTGGCGCAGCTCGACGGCGCCTACCACTTCACCGGTACCCCGAACGGCGAGATCGCGCAGCGCTGGTATCCGCTGGCGGTGCGCAACGGCTACACCGAGGCCAACGACGCCATCGCCGCGTTCCTGGCGCGCGTGGGTCGGCGCAAGCTGATCATGCCGACCTACGAGGCGCTGGTGCAGACCGAGGCCGGCCTGGCGCTGGCGAAGCAGGTGTTCGAGAAGGCGAAGCCGGGTTACCACCCGATCACCACCGGTTCGGTGCAGAAGGTGATCGACGAGGCCAAGCCGGCGTCCGCGCCGGCCGCCGCGGCACCGGCCGCCCCCGCGGCGCCTGACGCAGCGCAGGCGCCGCAGGCCCCCGCCCCGGTGAAGTGACCTGCCGGCGATGGCGCGCATTTCCCCGCGCCAGGCGCGCTGGGCCAACGCGATCGCGGGCGCGATCCTGCTCGCGATGGCGTTCGCGTTCTGGCGCGATCCCGGGCTGGTGATCCGCAGCGATTTCGCCAAGCAGCGCCTGCTGCTCGGCGGCCGCAGCCATGAGAGCGTCGCCGGCGACCATCGCTGGGTCTGGACCGAGATCCCGGCGAAGGATCCGGACGCGCCGACGCTGGTGCTGGTCCATGGCTACACCGGCGGCAAGGAAAACTGGTACCGGCTGGCGCGCGCCTTCGATCACCGCTACCGGCTGGTGATCCCCGACCTGCCCGGCTGGGGCCAGAGCGAGCGCAAGCCCGGCGCCGACTACGGCTACGTCGCCCAGAGCGCGCGACTGGCCGAGTTCCTGAAGCTGCCCGAGGTCTCCGGCGGCAAGCCGGTCACGCTGGTCGGGCATTCGATGGGCGGCGGCATCGTCGCGCTGACCGCGGCGCGGTTTCCCGACCGCGTCGGCCGCGTGGCGCTGCTCGACGCCGCCGGCGTGCGTTTCGACGACAACCGCTTCGGCCAGGACGTGCTCGACGGCAGGAACCCGTTCGCGGTCGAGGACGAGGCCTCGCTGCAGCGCTACCTGCACACCGTCTTCGGCGACCCGGCGGCGATCCCGTACCTGCCGTGGCCGGTCGACGACATCTACATCGCCCAGCGCAAGCGCGACGCCGCGTTCGAGCAGTCGGTGCTCGCGAAGATCGGCCGCGGCGGCGAAGCCTTCCTGCCCGGCGCCGAGGCGGCGAAGATCGCGCAGCCGGCGCTGCTGCTGTGGTGCGCCGACGACCAGGTGATCGATCCCAGTGCGATGGCGCTGTACGGCGCGCGCATCCCGCACGCCAGCCGGGTGCTGCTGGAGGGCTGCGGCCACATGGTGCAGATGGAGCGCCCGGGTGAAGTCGCCGGCGCGCTCGACCTGCTGGTGACCCGTGGCGCGCCCGCCGGCCCGCCCTGACCGAGAGCCCCGCATGCCCCTGCGCTTCCGACCGTTCCTTCCGCTCGCCCTGTGCGCCGGCCTGCTCGCCGGCTGCGGCGAGGACCCCGAAGCCGCGAAGGCCGCCGCCGCCGAGCAGGCCGCTGCGGAGGAAGCCGCGGCCGAAGCGGGCGCGAAGGCCTTCGACGATGCCGTCGCGCAGCAGAACTGGTCGCTGGCCAAGGCCCAGGCCGACGTGCTGCTGCACGACCATCCCGGCAGCGCCGCCGCCGCGCGCGTCGGAAAGCAGTACGCCGACGTGAAGGCCCGCGCCGAGGCCGGGCGCGAGGCGGCGCGCCTGTCCGCACTGTGGACCTACGTCGACCAGCCGGTGACCGGCGGCGTCCAGCGTTCGGCGGCGATCTACGCGAAAGACGACGTCGACGTGGACGGCAGCGGCCCCAGCCGGGTGCAGCTGATCTTCCGCGACCATCCCGACTGGGGCCGCAGCAGCTACCTCGTGCTCCAGCGCGGGGATTTCGACTGCTACGGCGGCTGCCGGCTGCAGGTGAGCGTCGACGGCGCCGCGCCGAAGTCGATGCACGGCACCCGGCCGAAGACCGACGAGGCCATCGCCATGTTCGTCGACGACGAGAAGGCGCTGTGGCGGCTGGCGAAGTCGGCGAAGACGCTGGAGATCGCCTTCCCGCTCAAGGGCCACGGCACCGGCAAGGCCCTGTTCGAGGTCGGTGGGCTGGACCCGGCGCGCCTGCCGGGCTGGTGAGATGGCCCGCCGGCGCCGACGCCGGTCGTGGCCGGCCTGGCTGGCCACGGGCACGGCGGTCGTCGCGCTGGTCGCAGGGGTGCTGGCGTTCACCGGCTGGCGCTGGTTCCGCGAATACCGCCCGGACCCGGCCCGCTACCCGCTGCGCGGGATCGACGTCTCCCACCACCAGGGCCGGATCGACTGGCCGCGCGTCGCGGCCGACGACGTCGCCTTCGCCTATCTGAAGGCCACCGAGGGTGGCGATTATCGCGACGACGCCTTCGCCCGGAACCGGGCCGAAGCCCGCGCCGCCGGCCTGGCGGTCGGTGCCTACCACTTCTTCACCTTCTGCCGGCCGGGCGGCGAACAGGCCGACAACGTCCTCGCCGTCGTGCCGGCTGACCCCGACGCGCTGCCGCTGGTGGTCGACCTGGAGTTCGGCGGCAACTGCGGCCGCGTGCCGGACCCGGCGGCGCTGCGCGGCGAGCTCGACGCCTTCCTGGCCCGGGTCGAGCCGGCGCTGGGTCGCCGGGCGGTGTTCTACGTCACCGCGGAATTCCTCGACGCCTACGGTGCCGCGCTGCCGCCGCGGGCGCTGTGGCGGCGTTCGCTGCTGCGCGAGCCAGAGCCGCTGGCGCGCTGGGCGCTGTGGCAGTACCACAACCGCGGCCGGGTCGACGGCATCGACGGCCCGGTCGACCTGGACGTGTTCTTCGCCGGCCCGGAGGCGTTCGCGGCCTGGCGGAAGGCGCCCGCGGGCGACGCCCGCCCTTGGGTTGCCCGTCCCCGGGGTCCATAATTCGCGGATGACGATCCCCTCCGACAACCCCGACCACGGCTTCCGGTTCCCCGGCGTGTTCGAAGTCACCGCCATGGGCCCCGCCGGCGCAGGCTTGGAGGAGCGCGTCCCCGAGCTGCTGGAGGCCATCGGCATCACCGTGCTCCGCGAGACCGTGGCCGCGCGCAATTCCTCGGGCGGGAAGTTCGTCTCGATCCGGTTGAGCTTCGAGGCCGCCGATCGCGAGCGCTACGAGGCCGCCCACGCCGCGCTGCGCGCCGACCCGGACATCAAGTGGACGCTGTGAGCGCCTGCGCCGCGTTCCCCGCCGGCGACGGCGCGGCTGCGGACACGCCCCTCCGCGATGCGGTCTTCCGCGATCTCGGCCGCGTCGCCTACGCGCCCGTCTGGCGGGCGATGCAGGGCTTCACCGACGCCCGCGGCGACGACACGCCCGACGAGGTCTGGTGCGTCGAGCACGACCCGGTGTTCACCCTCGGCCAGGCCGGCAAGCCCGAACACGTGCTGATGCCGGGCGACATCCCGGTGCTGAAGGTCGATCGCGGCGGCCAGGTGACCTACCACGGCCCCGGCCAGATCGTGGTCTACCCGCTGCTGGACCTGCGCCGGCTCAAGATCGGCGTGCGCGACTACGTCTGCCGGATCGAGCAGGCGATGATCGACACCCTCGCCGACTGGAACGTCCACGCGCAGCGCCGCGACGGCGCGCCCGGCGTCTACGTTGGCGACGCCAAGATCGGCGCGCTGGGCATCCGCGTCCGCCACGGCTGCACCTTCCACGGTCTCGCCTTCAACGTCGCGATGGACCTGTCGCCGTTCCACCGGATCAATCCCTGCGGTTACGCCGGCCTGCAGGTGACCTCGCTGCACGATCTGGGCGGCCCGTCCGGCCCGGATGCGGTGAAGCCGGCGCTCCGCGACCACATCGCCCGCCAGTTCGGCCTGCGCCTGCAGGACGCGCCGCCGCCCGATCTCGCCCTCCTTTCCGCCGCCACCCGGGCTGCCTGACATGTCCACGTCGCCATCCGCCCCGTCGTCCACCGACAAGTCCATTCCGCTGACCGTGGTCGGCGACGCGCCCGCGTCGCTGGAGCCGGGCGCCAAGCAGGTGGCCGGCGACAAGATCGCGCGCTCGCCGGTGCAGTTCGCCGAGGCGCCGATGCTGCGCAAGCCGTCGTGGATCCGGGTGCGCATCCCGTCGGGCAACGCGGTGCAGGCGCTCAAGTCGAAGCTCCGCGAGAACCGCCTGGTCACGGTCTGCGAGGAAGCCAGCTGCCCGAACATCCACGAGTGCTTCGGCCACGGCACGGCCACGTTCATGATCCTCGGCGAGGTCTGCACCCGCCGCTGCTCGTTCTGCGACGTCGCCCACGGCCGGCCCAAGCCGCCGGACGCCGACGAGCCGCTGAACCTCGCCCGCACCATCGCCGACATGCGCCTGAAGTACGTGGTGGTGACCAGCGTCGACCGCGACGACCTGCGCGACGGCGGGGCGCAGCACTTCGTCGACTGCATCGCCGCGATCCGTGCGGCCAGTCCGGGCACGAAGATCGAGATCCTCACCCCCGACTTCCGCGGCAAGGGCCGCATGGAGCGGGCGCTGGAGATCCTGGCGACCCATCCGCCGGACGTGTTCAACCACAACCTCGAGACCGTGCCGGACCTGTACCGCAACGTCCGTCCCGGCGCCGACTACCAGTGGTCGCTGACGTTGCTGCAGGCGTTCAAGGCGCAGCACCCGGACGTGCCGACCAAGAGCGGGATCATGCTCGGCCTCGGCGAGACGATGGAACAGGTGCAGGCCACCCTGCGCGACCTGCGCGCACACGACGTGGACATGGTCACGATCGGCCAGTACCTGCAGCCCAGCGCGCACCATCACCCGGTGCTGCGCTACTGGACGCCCGAGGAGTTCCAGTCGCTGGCCGACTACGGCATGGCGCTGGGCTTCCAGCACGTGGCCTCCGGCCCGATGGTGCGCAGTTCGTACCACGCCGACCGCCAGGCGGCCGAGGCCGGCGTCGCCGGCTGAACCACGGTTCCGCGTCGGCGCCAGGCCGACTCCGGGCTGAACGCGTTGCCGTCTCCGGGCGGCCGGCAGCCCCTGCGCGACGAACGGCGCATCGACGGCCCGGCCTGCAACTTCCGACACTTTGCAGCGGTCCGATGCGCGTGCATGCTAGGTCCCGACCTGTCGCCCCACCGCGATCCTCCCGAGAGTGCCGATGAAAGTTTCCAGAGTCCTGCCGGTGTCCCTGCTCGCCCTTGCGCTGGTCGCGCCGCTGGCGTGGATCACCGCGCACGCCGACGCCGGCAGTCCGTCGGCCGAACAGGCGACCGCGTCCAAGCTAGTCTACGGCCTGCTCTCCGACAGCCGCTATGCCTACCGTCCGCGCGCGCTCGACGACGCGCTGTCCGCGGAGATCTACAAGCGCTATCTCGACGATCTCGACCCGGCGAAGCTCTACTTCACCGCCGCCGACATCGTCCAGCTCGATCGCTACCGCACCAAGCTCGACGACGCCATCCGCAGCGGCGAGGTCGGCCCGGCGTTCGACATCTTCAGCCTCTACCAGACCCGGGTGAAGGAGCGCATCGCCCGCGCCCGCGCGATGCTCGGCGAGGACATCTTCCATTTCGACGGCGAGGACCGCTGGGACTACGACCGCAAGGACGTGCCCTGGGCCAGGGATTCCGCCGAGCTCGACGCGCTGTGGCGGCAGTCGGTGCGCAACGACTGGCTGCGCCTGAAGCTCGCCGGCAAGCAGCCGGACGAGATCCGCAAGACGCTCGACAAGCGCTACGCCGCCACCGCCAAGAGCGTCGACCAGCTCGACGGCAGCGATGCGTTCCAGACCTTCCTCAACGCCTACACCAACACCATCGACCCGCACACCGACTACTTCGACACCCGCGAGGCCGAACGCTTCAACCAGCTGATGAGCCAGTCGCTGGAAGGCATCGGCGCGCAGCTGCAGAAGCAGGACGACGTGGTGGTGATCCG
>JAEWNA010000191.1 GCA_023392975.1 Pseudomonadota bacterium
GAGCGCAGGCCACACAGCGCACACGGTTACAAGCCTCCGGCAAGCGTGCGCCGGAACTGGTCCGAACCCGATACCATCACCACAGGACTCACCGCCTGAGTGGCTACAAAATCCGTACGCAGGTCAGTCCACGCCCGACTCGACGGGCGTATTGTCCTCGTAACGCTGCCAACCCTCGAAACGCCCATCAAAGTCGTTGTCGATCTCGGCCCTGTCGACATCACCGTCCAGCGCGTAGCGCACGATCTGATCGATCCTGCCGTCGCGATTCCGGTCGGTTTCGACCCGGTCGACACGATCTCCGGCCAGGACCAGACGCTCGTCGACGCGACCGTCCCCGTCGTAATCGCGCGTGGGACCCGGTGCGGGATGATTGTAGATCGCCCAGACGATGGCGCCGCCGCAAACCGCACCGAGCGCCAGCGCGCCGAAGACCTGTAGCGCGGAAGCACCACGACGCGGAGGAGGCGCATCGACGGGCGGGGCTTCCGCCGGGTCCTGCATGGCGTCGTCTTCGGGCTGCGTGCGCTCCCAGTCGAGGACGATCTCGCGGGCCGCCTCGGCCTGCTCATCAGGCACTGCGAGTGAGACGGGGGTGTCGGCGGGCAATTCGCCGATACCTCCGCGGAGGAATTCGCCCTGTACATGCGCCGGGATGTCCGCCTGCACGAGCAGGTCACGGAGCAGGTAAACCTCGGCGAGGTTCGTCGATTGGTACACGACGCGCATGGGCACGCCCTCCTGACAATGGGAGTGTACCGCCGGCGATCCCTCGACGGATCGTGGGTCAGCCCCCGTCGGGACCGCGTTCCGACGCAGATCGGCATCGCTCCGGTGGCCGTTTGAAGCCGGTCGGTTGCACCCCGTCGGCGCGAGCGTACCCAAGACGTCGTGTTCGAGACTGTGTGACACCCGATACACACCCCACCCTGTCTGCCGCGGCCCGCCACTCGCACACTCCCCGCACTCACGCGCATTCATCGATCACCAGGGATCGGAGCTAGCGATTGATATTCGCGCGACTTCCAACAACGGGGAGAACGATCATGCGGGTAGCGACCTGGCTTCTGATATCCATGCTGTGTGCGGTCGGCACGGCCTGCAGCGATGCAGCGACGCCGCGAACGTCGGCCGCTCCTGCACCAGCGCCGCAGGCGACAGCACCGATCGCTCCCGCGACGCCTGTACTTCCGCCCGGAGGCAAGGTGCAGCGGGTCGGTGTCTGGCAGCCGCCCCCGGGGCTGGAACAGGTCCCGATCTGGCCCGGTGCCGCGCCCGACATGGCGGACGTGTCATGGCCGGCCGAAAGCGTGCTCACCGCGGACACGCCGGAGGCGCTCGCCGGGCGCACGTCGCAGGCGGTGTTCGACGTGTCGGTGCCGACGATGACGGTGTTCCCGCCGAAGGGCCGCAACACCGGCGCGGCGGTGATCGTGTTCCCGGGCGGCGGCTTCAAGATCCTGGCGGTGACGGTGGAAGGCACCGAGATCTGCGACTGGATCACCGCGCAGGGCATGACCTGCATCCTGTCGAAGTACCGCGTGCCGAAGACCGCGCATCACTGGGATGCGGACTGCCGTTGCGCCGTTACGCCGAAGGTGCCGCGTGCGCTGCAGGACGCGCAGCGCACGATCCGGCTGGTGCGTGCGCGGGCGAAGGCGCTCGGGATCGATCCGAACCGGATCGGCGTGATGGGCTTCTCCGCCGGCGGTTATCTCGCGGTGCAGACCAGCAACATTTTCGCGCCCGCCTACACGCCGGTGGACGCCATCGATCTCATCAGCAGCCGGCCGGATTTCGCGGTGGTGTTCTACCCCGGCCACATCTGCCGGCGCGGGACGACGTTCGACCCCGACCTGCACGTGACGAAGCGGACGTCGCCTACCTTCCTGCTGCAGGCCTGGGACGACCCGGTCGACGATCTCTGCAACAGCACGCTGTACGCGCGCGCTCTCGACGACGCGGGCGTGCCGTCGGAGGTGCATCTGTTCGCGAAGGGCGGCCATGCGTTCGGGCTGCGCAAGACCGGGAAGGCCGTGTCGTCGTGGCCGACGCTGCTGGAGGCGTGGCTGCGGGAAAACGGAGTGTTGGGCGACACGCCCGACCCCCGGTGAGGCCGCTGTCTCAGGGCCTCGGCAACGTCCTGCCGCGCAGCGGCGCACGCTGCGGCGTGCCGACTTCGCGCACGGATTGCACGGTCTCGACCGGCTGCACCGACGCCGGCAGCCGGATCCGCGGCTTCGCGCTGTTGCGGGCGTAGAGCGCGAATCGCTCGTAGGCGACCTGCTCGTTCACGGCGTGCCACGGCCGGCCGAGGTTGCGCATCTTGGAATCTTCGGTCGGCCGGTACTTGCCGGTCTTGCAGTACTGCGCGCCTTCGAACACGCCGACGGTGCCGTTCGGATACTGCCCGGCGGTGGTCGGCACGGTCGTGAAGCGGCTGATCATCGCGCCCCACTTCACCGCGCGGCTCGCGACAAGCGAGGCGTTGCCGTCAGGCGGCTCGGACGCGAGGCTGCAGGTGCCGTAGTCGTATTCGTCGGCGAGGCCGAACAGGGTGTGGCCGAGTTCGTGCAGCGCGAGTTCGACCGCGGCCGCGTGCATCGAGATCGCGGCGATCGAACCGCCGGAACCGCCGTATCGCGTGGAATTCGCGACGACGATGACCACGTCGCGCGCATCGGGCTGCAGAACGGAGCCGACGATCGACTGCACCTTGGCGTTGTTCGCGCACAGCAGGCGATCGATGTTGGCGCAGTTGAACGCCGAATCCATCGCGGTGTCGTGGAAGATGCCGAGGTCGGGCTCGTCCACGCCGGATTCGGCACTGGCGACGTCGACGCGACGGATGTTGATGCGCCGACGGTAGACGTTGAAGAGCGGATCGGACATCAGCCCGTTGACAACGGTCTGGGCATCGGTCTGCCACTTGCCCATCTCCGCGGCGGTGTAACCGTCGCCGACGAAGACCAGATCGAGGCGATCGGCCGCGGCGCCGCTGTCCACGAGCGTCGTGGTGGACGCGGCCTTCGTCGCCGCCTTCGCGACGCTGGTGCGCAGCAGGCGATCCACGTGGCCGCGATCGAGTTCGAGCAGGGTCGCGGACGCCGCGCCCGCGACGCCGCGCGCATCGCCCGTGCGCAATGCGATGCGCGCGATGCGCGGATCGTCGGGGAAGGACACCTCGAACGCGCCCTGCGGCACCTGAAGTTCCTGCACGTCGGTGACATGCCCGGTGACCGGGTCGAAGACTTCCAGTCTGCGCCAGGCCTGGTTGCGCACCGGTGTACGCAGCACCGTCCTGCCGCGCGCATCGAACCCGAGCAGCCACCAGCTGCGCGCGGCCGCGACCTCGTCCAGCGGCAGCGGGATCAATGCACCGGCACTGCGCTCGGCACGCTCCGCAACCACGATCGGCGCGATGGCGCCCTGGCTGCGGAACTGCAGGCGGACCGTGAGGGTGTCCGCGGCGACGGCCGCGCCGGCCTGGCAGGCGAAAGCGGCGATCAACAGCACACCCGCTCGCAACATGTTCATCGTGCAAGTCCCCCCGGAGATTCCGCCGGACGCGCATCGCGTCGTCCGGATCGGCGCCGGCATTGTAGCCAGTCCGGCGACCGCCTCGAAAAAAAGCCACGGACAACGCCCCCCACGCACCGTTCGGGGCGTAGGATCGGACCACCTGATCTGGGGGAGATAGACAGATGAAACGGTATGCGGCGGAATTCCTCGGTACGTTCTGGCTGGTCCTCGGCGGCTGCGGCAGCGCCGTGCTGGCGGCCGCGTTCCCGGACGTCGGCATCGGCCTGCTGGGCGTCTCGCTCGCGTTCGGCCTGACCGTGCTGACCATGGCCTACGCGATCGGCCACGTGTCCGGCTGCCATCTCAATCCCGCGGTCACGATCGGCCTGTGGGCCGGCGGGCGGTTCCCGGCCTCGGGGATCCTGCCGTATGTGGTGTCGCAAGTGCTCGGCGGGATCGCCGCCGGCGGCGTGCTCTACGTCATCGCCTCCGGCGCGCCCGGTTTCGACGTCGCCGCGGGATTCGCCTCGAACGGTTACGGCGCGCACTCGCCGGGTGGCTATTCGCTGACCGCGGCGCTGGTCTGCGAAGTCGTGATGACGGCGTTCTTCCTGTTCATCATCCTCGGCGTCACCCACAAGAACGCACCGCAGGGCTTCGCGCCGATCGCGATCGGCCTGGCGCTGACGCTGATCCACCTGATCTCGATCCCGGTGACCAACACCTCGGTCAATCCGGCGCGCAGCACCGGCGTCGCGCTCTACGTGGGCGACTGGGCGATGTCGCAGCTGTGGCTGTTCTGGCTGGCGCCGATCGTGGGCGGCATCGTCGGTGCCGTGCTCCACCGCGTCGTCACCAGCGACGAGCCGTAACGCTTCGACGCGCGGTCCGCATCGACGGCGTCCGCGATCCGGGCGCCGTGATGCACTGCCGCCGCGCGTGCGGCGCCCCGGGATTCACTCGCCGACGAACAC
>JAEWNA010000192.1 GCA_023392975.1 Pseudomonadota bacterium
GAGCGCAGGCCACACAGCGCACACGGTTACAAGCCTCCGGCAAGCGTGCGCCGGAACTGGTCCGAACCCGATACCATCACCACAGGACTCACCGCCTGAGTGGCTACAAAATCCGTACGCAGGTCAGGCTCGCGTCCGCTCGTCGGACGCGGCATCCTGCGGCGATCGGGCACGGATGCGGCCCACGGGAGACGACGATGCCGAAGGTCGAAGGCGAGTTCGAAGTCCGGCGCGACCCGCAGCCGGCGCTGGACCTGGGCGACGGCGCGCAGGCCGCGCACCTGCGCTTCGACAAGACGTTCCGCGGGTCGCTGGAGGCGACCGGCGTCGTCCACATGCTGGCGGTCGGCACCACGACCGAAGGCTCGGCCGCCTACGTCGCGGTCGAGCGCATCGTCGGGACCCTGGAGGGCCGCGCCGGCAGTTTCTTCCTGCACCACACGGGCGTGATGGATCGCGGTGCGCCGTCGCTGGCGATCGGCGTCGTGCCGGATTCGGGCACCGGTGCGCTGGTCGGGCTGCGCGGGACGCTGGCGATCGACATCATCGACGGCCGGCATTTCTACGTGTTCGACTACACACTGCCCGATGGTGTCGCCGCTCCGGACGCGGCGGCCGCAAGCTGAACGTGCTGACCGGCCGGAGTGTGGAAGCCATAACGCTTTCCGAAGATCGCCGGCGCTACAGTCGATAGGCCGGCGCTTCCGGCAATCCGCACAGACAAGGAGTTCTGCGATGAAAGCATCGATTGTGCGCGGCCGCCGGCCGCTCCTGCTCGCCCTCGCCACCGCGCTGGTCATCGGCGCCGCCGCGGCCGCCGCACCGGGCCCGACCGCCATCGGCGAGTTCTATTACTACTTCGACGCCGCCGGGAACACGATCGGCTACCGCGCCATCGACTGCCACGGCAACTACACGGCCTGGGGCAAGACCAGCACGCGCTATTCCAACGGCTACGCACTCTGCCTGCCGCGCGACTGAACGGCCGCCCCGTCGCAGTCGCCAACGAAAACGCCGGCATCCGCCGGCGTTTTCGCATCACAGCGGGTGCGGCGGATCACTTCTTCGCCGGCACGCCCAGTTCCTGCAGCAGCTGCGGCGCCGGGAACACTTCCTGCATGATCCAGCGCATGTAGCGCTGGTCGACCGAGATCATGCGGTTGACGTTGCCGTCGTAGATCCAGTTCGAGCTGACCGACTCCCAGTTGCCGTCGAACGCCAGGCCGACGAGCTTGCCCTCGGCGTTGAGCACCGGCGAGCCGGAATTGCCGCCGGTGATGTCGAGATCGGACAGGAAATTCACCGGCACGGTGCCGAGCTTCTTGTCGGCGAGGCCGCCGTAGCGCTTGGCGCGGATCGCTTCCAGCAGCGCCGGCGGGGCATCGAACGGCTCCTGCCCGGTCGCCTTGGCGGCGACTTCCTCGAGCAGCGTGAACGGCTTCTGCCGGGCGCCGTCGCGGGTGGTGTAGCCGGTGACGTTGCCGAAGGTGATGCGCAGCGAACCGTTCGCGTCGGGATACACCGCTTCGCCGCGGCTCTTCTTGTAGTCGGCCACCGCCTGCAGGTAGTGCGGCCGGGCGACGAGGTTGTCGCCGGCGCGGGCCTTGCGCGCCTCTTCCACCTGCAGCAGCGTCGGCATCATCGCCACCGCGTAGCGGATCGCCGGGTCCTTGCTGGTCTCGAACGCCTTGCGGTCGGCCTTCATCCAGCGCAGACGCTCCTCGGTCGAGCCGAGCTTGGTGGCCGACAGCGCCTTGAGCGCCGACGCGATGGCCTTGTCGTCGCCGCCCTTCAGCCACGCGTCCAGCGGCTTGAGGTGCTGCTCCTTCGGCAGGCGCAGGTACTGCTGCAGCCAGTAGCGGGTCAGTTCGCGGTCCATCGCCGGGACGTAGCGCCGCTCCATCTGGCGCAGGTCGCCCTCGATGCGGGCGTAGTCGCGCTGCTGGAAGCCGGGCTCGCGGTCGGCGTCGGGCCGGGCGCGCTCGATCGACAGCCGGTACAGCTGCACCGCCGTCGCGAGCACGCCGTTGCGGCCGAGCTGCCCGAGGACGAGGTCGCGCTCGCGGGTGGCGGCGGCCTGGGTGTGCAGCGCACGCAGGGTCTGGTAGGCCTGCAGCGGTCCTTCGCCGTTGCGGCCGCGCTTGCGCAGGAACATCTCGATGGCCTCTTCCTGCTTGCGCTTGAGGGCGATCGCGCCCATGCGCTCGAAGCCTTCGAGTTGGCCGTCGTAGTTCTTCAGCGAATTCTCCCAGCTGCGGACGATGCTGGCGTACTTCACCGCGACGTCGGGGTTCTTGCGGCCCTCGGCGTCGACCAGCGCCACCATCGCCTTGTAGTGGCGGCTGAGCGTGGGATAGGTCCAGTCCACGGTCTGTTCGAACTCGTCCGCCAGCGCATAGCGGTTGGTGCTGCCGGGGTAACCGGCGACCATCACGAAGTCGCCCGCGGCCAGCGGCTTGTCGGCGAACTTCAGCCACTGCTTCGGCCGGTAGGGCACGTTGTCGGTCGAATACGCGGCCGGCCGGCCGTCGCGACCGACGTAGGCGCGATAGAACGAGAAATCGCCGGTGTGGCGCGGCCACATCCAGTTGTCGACCTCGCCGCCGTAGTTGCCGATGCTCGCCGGCGGCGCGTAGACCAGGCGCACGTCGCGGATCTCGAGGTTGCGGAACAGGCGGTAGGTGCCGCCGCCGGAGAAGCTGTAGAGCCGGCAGCGGTAGCCTTCGCCCTGCTCGCAGTCCGCGATCAGGCGCTTCTCGATGGCGTCGTAGGCCCGGCTGCGCGCCAGTCCGTCGCGCGCCTCGGCGATCGCCTGGCGGACCTGCGCGGTCACGTCGTCGATGCGGTCGAGCACGTAGATGCGCGCACCCGGGCCGGCGCTGAGTTCCTGGGCCTGGGTGGCGGCGTTGAAGCCGTCGACGATGAGGTTCTTCTGCGGCGTCGAATTGAGCTGGATCGCACCGTAGGCGCAGTGGTGGTTGGTGGCGAGCAGGCCCTGCGGGGACACGAAGCTGCCGGTGCAGCCGCCCAGCGAGACCACCGCCCCCAGCGGGTCGCCGGAGAGGTCGGCGAGCTGCTTCGCCTGCAGCTTCAATCCCGCCGTCTTCAGCGGGCCGGCGATCTCCGGCAGCTGCTGCGGCACCCACATGCCTTCGGCGGCGCGGGCGGGGGCGGACACGGCACCGACGGCCGCGGAGAGCACGGCGACGGCGAGCACGGGGAGGCGCGTGGCGGATTTCGATACTGGACCGGAACGGGACATGGCGGATCGATCGCTGGACAAAGAGGTCGAGTGTATCGGCTCGCCACCGGCCATCGCCATGTCCGATGGTCATACCTCCGCGAAAACGACCGGGCCGTACGCCGGCGGACGGCCGATCCAGTCAGCGGACCGCCTCTGGCCGGGGCGTATACTGCGCGCCCCCAAGTATCGAGACGGGCGGGCCATGGCCGCGACCACGATGAAGGCGCTGGTGAAGCGCGAAGCCGCCAAGGGCATCTGGATGGAGCACGTGCCGGTGCCGTCCCCCGGCGCGAACGAGGTCCTGATCAAGCTGGAGAAGACCGCGATCTGCGGGACCGACCTGCACATCTACCTCTGGGACGACTGGAGCCAGCGCACGATCAAGCCGGGGCTGGTCATCGGCCACGAATTCGTCGGCCGGATCGCCGAGATCGGCCCGGGCGTCACCGGCTACCGGATCGGCCAGCGCGTCTCCGCAGAGGGCCACATCGTCTGCGGCCACTGCCGCAACTGCCGCGCCGGCAAGCAGCACCTCTGCCCGAACACCGTCGGGATCGGCGTGAACCGCGACGGCGCCTTCGCCGAGTACATGGTGATGCCCGCCAGCAACCTGTGGCCGATCCCGGACCAGATCCCGAGCGAGCTGGCCGCCTACTTCGACCCCTACGGCAACGCCGCGCACTGCGCGCTGGAGTTCGACGTGGTCGGCGAGGACGTCCTGATCACCGGCGCCGGCCCCATCGGCGTGCTGGCGGCCGGCATCTGCAAGCACATCGGCGCACGCAACGTGGTCGTCACCGACGTCAACGACTATCGCCTGAAACTGGCCGCGGACATGGGCGCCACCCGGGTGGTGAACGTCGCCAACACCTCGATCAAGGACGTGATGAGCGACCTGCACATGGAAGGCTTCGACGTGGGCCTGGAGATGAGCGGCAACCCGCGCGCGTTCAACGACATGCTGGGATGCATGTACCACGGCGGCAAGATCGCCCTGCTCGGGCTGCTGCCCAACGGCGCCGGGGTGGACTGGGACCGGGTCATCTTCAAGGGCCTCACCCTCCACGGCATCTATGGCCGTCGCATGTACGAGACCTGGTACAAGATGACGCAACTGGTCCTGTCCGGCTTCCCGCTGGGCAAGGTGCTGACCCACCAGCTGCCGATCGACGAGTTCCAGACCGGGTTCGACCTCATGGAATCCGGCCGGTCGGGGAAGATCGTGCTCAGCTGGTACTGATCGCTGAATACGATTTCAGGGCGATTTGCGACGCGGCAGGCCCGAATGCATTGACGCGGCCTATGCTGCACCGCAATAAAAACGGGCGCCGCGAGGGCGCCCGTCGGGGACCGCACGGGGTCGGCGATCAGCCGCCGATCGAGAAGGTCAGCACGACCTTGTCCTCGGCGTTGTCCTTGCCGAACACGTTGTCGGCCTTGCTGTCGTTGCCGACATAGCCCAGGCCGATGTTGACCGGGCCGAAGTCGCGGTTCACGCCCACCGAGTAGGTGGCATACCCGCTCTCGGACGCGATGTCCTTGTCGATGGTGGTGTAACCGAGGCCGGCGGTCAGGTTGATGTCGTGGCCGACGCCCCAGCTGCCGTCCAGCCCCAGGTAGGCGCTGTTGGTGTCGGTGTTGAGGTAGTCGTTGGTGTAGCCGAGGGTGATGCTGTAGTTCTCGGCGATGGTCGCCTTGCCGACCAGTTCGTTGTAGGCGTAATTCACGCCATCCGGCTCACCGGCATAGTTGTAGCGGACCAGCTGGACGTCGAGGTTGACCTGGTCGGACACGTCGCCGTTCCAACCGACGAACGTGTCGATCTCGGCATCGGTCGGATCGCCATGGCCGAAGTCCACGTTGGACGCCCAGCCGCCGACGTAGAGGCCGTTCTCCCAGCTGTAGCCGATGCCGCCCTGCAGGGCCGGATGGTCGTCGGTCTGGGAAATGCCGCGGAACATGTACTCGGACGTGGCGGCGGCGTTCCAGTTGAAGCCGGAACTGTCTTCTTCCTGGGCCTGGGCCGCGAACGGCGCGGCAGCCAGAAGGGCGAGCGCGATCAGGTGTTTGTGCACGAGAACCTCCAGTGTAGGGCGATGGGATGGGGGGAGCAGAGGGCCGTCGGGGACGGCACCGGCCCGAGATTAACCCATATTTAACCCTTTGCGCGACTGACGGCGCGCGCGGTTCCGGCCGCGTTTTGGGACTTCGGTCATCTTTGGCATCGAACTTGCTTTGCAGTCCGGACATTGCGCCCGTCGCAAATCCCAACAGGAATCGTTCGCATGACCTACCACGTCGCGCTTTGCGGCCTGACGGCCCGGGACGCCCGGCTGCTGGAAATCGTCATCAACCGGGCAAACACCGGCCGGCATGCCTTCCACGCCGCCGAGAGCGAAAACCTCCCCGACCCGCGGGCGGTGATCGTCGATGCCGGGTCGTCCCGCTCGATGCAGCTGTACGAGGAACTGCGCGGCCGCCATCCGGGCGTGATCTCGGTGACGATCTCCGACCACGGCATGGCCGGCGACAGCCGCTACCGGATCCAGCGCCGGTCGCTGCTGCTGCAGGTGCTCAAGAT